>CAYTBK010000168.1:0-8071 GCA_964436005.1 uncultured Acidobacteriota bacterium | reverse complement strand
CGCCTCCACGCCCAGGGCGCGCCCATTCTGGGCACCTCCCCCGAGTCCATCGACGAGGCCGAGGACCGCCACAAGTTCTCCGCCCTGCTGGACCGGCTGGGGGTGAACCAACCCCGCTGGCAGGAAGCGGCCAGCCTGGCCGAGGTGGGGGCCTTCCTCGACCGGGTGGGTTTCCCGGTGCTGATCCGGCCGTCCTACGTGCTCTCCGGGGCGGCCATGAATATCGTCTCCAACCCCACCGAACTGGAGCATTTCCTGAAACTGGCCACCAAGGTTTCCCGGCAGCACCCGGTGGTCCTCTCGGAGTTCATCCAGGAAGCCAAGGAGATCGAGCTGGACGCCGTGGCTGACCACGGGGAGGTGGTCGCCTGCGCCATCTCCGAGCACGTGGAGTTCGCCGGCGTCCATTCCGGCGACGCGACCATGGTCTTCCCCGCCCAGAAGATCTACGTGGAGACCGAGCGACGCATCAAGAAGATCTCCCGCCAGATCGCCAGGGCCCTGGCCATCACCGGGCCCTTCAACATGCAGTTCCTGGCCAAGGACAACCAGGTCAAGGTGATCGAGTGCAATGTGCGGGCCTCCCGCAGCTTTCCGTTTGTATCGAAAGTGATGCGGCTCAACCTGATGGAACTGGCCACCCGGGTTATGCTGGGGCTGGCGCCGAACCGGCCGGACCGGTCGCTTTTCGAGCCGGATTGCGTGGGCGTCAAGGCCCCTCAGTTCTCTTTCGCCCGGCTGCATCAGGCCGACCCGGTCCTGGGCGTGGAGATGGCCTCCACCGGCGAGGTGGGCTGCCTGGGCGAAACCTTCCCCGAGGCCATGCTCAAGGCCATGCTGGCGGTGGGCTATGCGGTGCCGACGGCGGGGACCCTTCTCTCCGGCGGCAGTCCGAAGGAAAAGGTGGAGCTGCTGCCGGCAGCCCGGCGACTGGTCCGGCGCAAGTGCCCCCTGTACGCCACACCGGGCACGGCGGCTTTCCTCAAGGCCCACCAGGTGCCGGTCACCGCCCTGAACTGGCCCGACGAGGAAAGGCACCCCAACGTCATGGACTTCCTGCGGGAAAAGCGGGTCGACCTGGTGGTGAACATCCCCAAGGACCTGTCCCGGCGAGAACTGGCCAACGACTACACCATCCGGCGGACGGCCGTGGATTTCGGCATCGGCCTCATCACCAACGCTCGGTTGGCCAGTGCCTTCATCCACGCCTTCAGCGCCCTGGAGAGCACCGATCTCGCCATCCGCAGTTGGGACGAGTACCGGGGTTGACGGCGTTCCACGATCGGAAAGCCTCCCCCTTGGGGACAAGCGCGAATAGAGAGACCTCCTCGCCAGTGACGTCCGCTTGACGCCCTTTCTCGTTCATGCTCCTTCTGTCCAGCTTAAATTTGTGTCTTTTTACATTTATCATGGAATTCAACCCGCGTTTCCGCGCGAGAAAAACTCATGCCGGAAAACGGCCCGGTGAAGGAAGGTTGCTGCGACCAAAAAAAGAGGAAGGGCTTGCATTGCTGCAAGCCCTTCTAAAAATGGCTGGGAGGCAGGGATTCGAACCCCGATAGACGGATCCAGAGTCCGTTATTCGGCCGCGCAACATATTCATTCCATGACTTGTTGCAAATGACATTTTTCAATTGTCGTGAATTTGTCGTGGTTTCACTTGAGTTCGGCCGAATTATTTCGGAAAATTCCGGTATAATTCAACGGCGAGGTGAAGCATGGCGACCATCCGAGAACGAAAGAAAATCGGCACCGACGGCAAGGAGAAGGTGGTCTACCAAGTCCAGGTCTTCATAAAGGGACCCGACGGCAGGCTGATCCGAAAATCGAAGACGTGCGACGGCAAGCGCGACGCGGTCGATTGGTCCAACCGGATCGAAGCGGATGCCAAGCGAGGGCGGATCTTCGACGAAGGGCGACGGCCTGTCACGGTGGCGGATCTTATCGACCGGTACTTGGCGACGGAATTGCCGAAGCTGGCGGAGAGCAATCGGAACACGGTGCGCGCAACGTGCCGGTTCTGGAAGGACAGGTTCGGCGAGATGCGCGCGGACAGAGTGACGCCGGCAGCGGTGGCGGAGGCGCGGGACGGTCTTCTGACGCAACCCCCCGACGGCGGCGGCCGGCGGAAGTTCTGCACCGGAGGGCTGAGCGGTGGGACGGTGCGACGTTACATCGTCATCCTGCGGCGAATCTTTTCCCTGGCGTGCCGCGAGTGGGAACTGCTGCCGTCCAATCCCCTGGCGGGCGTCCGCGGGTCCAGACCCAACCCGGCCAGGACGCGGTATCTTTCGGACGAAGAGATTTCCAGGTTGCTGGACGAGTGCGGCAAGAGCCAGAGCCGCATCCTGGCACCCGCGGTTCAGGTCGCGCTGCACACGGGGCTGCGGGCGGGCGAACAATTGTCGTTGCGGTGGGGGGACGTGGACCTGCGGCAAGGCATCGTCACGGTATACAGGGGCAAGACAAAAGCGCGGCAGGAAATCCCGCTCAATGCCACGGCGCGGCAGGCGTTTTCCACCCTGTACGATATGGCCACGGCGGGCGGGGCGGTGGTCCCCCTGGACCTTGCCGGGCGGTTGGTCTTCCCCAGCGAGGGCAAGCGGGGGTTGTGCCTGCGGCGCAGTTTCACCCGCGCGCTCGGCAAAGCTGGGATTGCGGGTTGCACATGGCACGACCTGCGGCACACATGCGCCACGCGGTTGTTGAAGGCGGGGGTCCAGGAGGGCGTGATCAGCCGGTTGCTGGGTCACAAGTCCCTGGTGATGACTGCGCGCTACGCGCATGTCAGCCGCGAGTTGGAAGCGGAGGCGGTCCGGCGCATGGAGGCGCGGGATGGGAAAAAACCTGAGGAGTGTGTATAATACACATGGACAGCCGATCATTGATTCAGCGATTGCTGCAAGACGGGTGGCGGCACGTCGGCACGCATGGAAGCCATTGGCATTTCAAGCATCTCACCAAGCCGGGCAAGGTGACGGTCCCCCACCCGAAGAAGGATTTGCCGTTGAAGACAGTCCGCAGCGTGCTGAAGCAGGCTGGACTGAAGGAGGAAGAGTCATGTTGAACTACATCGCCCTGATTCGAAAGGACGCCGATTCCGATTTCGGCGTGGAGTTCCCCGATTTCCCCGGCTGCATTTCGGCGGGCAGCACCCTGGAAGAGGCATTGGCAATGGGGCGGGAGGCGCTGTCCGGCCACATCCGGTGGATGGTTGCAGAGGGGGACCCGATCCCCGAGCCCTCCAGCCTGGAGCGGATCCGGTCTACCTGCGACATGGAAGGCGCTCTGGCGGCGGTTGTGTCCACGCTCGACCCGCGAGGCAAGGCAAGGCGGGTCAACATGACGATTCCCGATTCAGTGTTGGTGCAAATCGACGCTTACGCCCGCCGGGCCGGGATGTCCCGGTCCGAGTTCCTGGTTAAGTCCGCATTGGGGGCCATGGGCAATGTCCAAGGAAAATAAAAAACTGCCATACAACGCGGAACGGAATCTTGACGGGTACAGCATCACATGGGGCGGGTGGTGCCCTGCCCCGTCGGACATGGTCCCGGAAATGCAGGGCGAGTTCGCCGAAATCTTGGGATCCTGCGCGGAATGGTCGCGGATGGGCGAGGAAGAGCGGGCGCAATTCATCAGGTGTTGCACTTTCTTGGCGTGGAAGTACGGCAAGATGAGCAGGGCGAACTGCGGGCGGACGGTCAAGAACACGCTGGAAGAAATCGCACGGGCGGCGGAAGACCTGAAGAGCAAACTGGAGACGGTTCACGAAGATGCGCAAGGGTGGATCATCAGAGCGTACCAGGATCCCGACCCCGGCTTCCACGACAGGCGGGAGCGGTTCGAGCAATTCCTCGAGCTGCTACCCGATGGTGTCGATACGTTGCGACGGGCCTGCCGCATTGCGGGGGAAGAAGCGCCGGAGCGCGGGCACGGCCACGCGGAAGCGCTGATCTTGATGCTTCGCAGCTTCTTTCAGCAAGCCGGCCTGCCGGTTCGGTATCGAATCGACGAAACGACGGGACGCGAACCCGTCTTCCTGCAAAGCGTGTCTTGCGCCATGGAGGCGGCAGGGATGCAGCCGCAGTCCATTGAGGCGGTAAGCAAAAGAATCGCAAGGGCTTTCTTGCCGGAATCCGATTAGCCAATCCCATATTACATTTCTGTAAGGACAAAAAGTCCCCCTATATGGGGGATTTTTTGTCCCAAGAAATCAAGTACCTGGATCTTCTACCATCCTCCCTGAGAGTGAATGAAACGCTTTCGGGAGGCAGCAAATGGTAGTCGATTACAGGAGCATCAAGACAATCCAACAGTTCTTAGAAGTCACACCGGCAATCACCCCCGGTCAACTCAAATCTTGGATCTTTGAAGAGAAGCGTTACGGCTTACGCGCTGCTGGGGCGGTCTTCAAGATGGGCAAGAAAATGTACATTGTCCCCGACAAGTTCAACGAATGGCTGGCCGCGTTCATCCAGGCGCAGCAAAAAGCGTTGTAAATCACTTGCAAGCAAGCGGTTGCCTATGGTAGCCGCTGGCCTGCGCGAAGGTCTCAAGCCAATGGCGTTTTTTCTTGAAATCTTATGGTCCGTGGTTGGCGCTACCCGTAAGGATGCGCAGGGAGCCATTCCCCTTGAGACAACCACGGGCCATTCTTCATTTCGGGAGGCAATCAATGAGTTGGGAAACGGTCCAGGGCGCGATCCCGCCGAAGAAGGTGACTCATACAGGTCAATACATGGCGCTTTGTCCGGCGCACGAGGACCACAATCCTTCGTTGAGTGTGACGCTCGGCGACAGCGGCAACGTTTTAGTGAATTGTTTAGCCGGTTGCAGCGTCGAAGCGGTCGTGGCGGCTGTTGGCCTGAAGATGTCTGACCTTATGGCCGACGATTCCGGCAGGCGTCCCAAAAAGACGAAGAAGAAGCAGCAGGGACAAAAGGACGACCCCGGCGTCCTGGTGGACCCGGTCCCCGAAGGCGCGCCACCGCCGCCGAGGGGGTCGGGCGGCTCGTGGGATTACCGCGACGCGGACGGAAATCTTAAGTTCGTCGTCAATCGGGAAAACCTTCCTGGCGGCGGAAAAACAATGTGGCCAGTCACATACCGCGACAAGAACGGGCGGCGGGAGTGGAAGAGCAAAGCCATTCCCGACAATCGACCACCGTATCAGGCGGATAAATTGGCGGCGGACCCTGATGCCGTCGTGGTCATCCTGGAAGGCGAAAAGGCGACGGACGCGGCCGAGCGGCTCGGCGTGAAAGGCTACGCCTTCACAACCAGCAGCGGCGGTTGCAAAGCAGCGGAGAAGACGGATTGGTCGTTGTGCAGCGGTCGGCGGGTCGTGATCTTTCCTGACTGCGACGCACCCGGCAGGCACTACGCCGCAGACGTCCGGCGGTTGGCCATGGCGGCTGGCGCGGCGTCGGTCACAGTCCTGGATACGGCAAGCATCTTCGGCAAGGAAGACGGTTCCGGCTGGGACATCGCCGACGCGGACGAAGAGGAAGGCCGACAGTTTCGGGACATCCTCACCGCTGGACAGTTCGAGCAATACGAAAGCTCAGCGCCGGAGGCCGAAGGCGATGCGGAGGAGGAAGGCGGGCGCAGGAAGCCGACAGTCGCCGACCGCATTGTGGAGATTGGATCCGGGGCGGAACTGTTCCACGACAAGAACGAAGACTGTTTCGCATCAATTCAAGTTGAAGGTCATGTCGAAACCTATCCCATCAACGGAAGCGATTTCCGAGGGCATCTGAGCCGGGCGTATTTCCTCGAGTATAAAACGTGTCCGAACGCGCAAGCCATGCAGGACGCCGAGCGGGTTTTGTTGGGAAAGGCAAAATTCGAAGGCGAAGAGCGCGAGGTCCATTTCCGGCTCGGCGGCGACGGCGAAAACGTTTTCCTGGATTTGTGCAATGGGCGCTGGGAGTTCGTCCGAATCGGCCGCGACGGGTGGAAGGTCGTACCGCAGGACTCGGACGTCCGGTTTGTTCGGAGGAAGGGGCAGCAGGCGCTTCCGACGCCTGAGAGGGGCGGAACATTGGATCTTCTGCGGCGGTTCGTCAACGTCAGCGCGGCGGGCTTCGTCCTGTTGGTCGCATGGTTGGTCAGCGCCATGCAGCCGGGCGGGCCGTACCTCATCCTGGCGGTTGGCGGCGAACACGGCAGCGGGAAGAGTACGGTCACGAAGCTGCTCAAGATGATCCTGGACCCGGTTGCGGCGGCGCTGCGGTCGATTCCAGGCGACGAGCGCGACTTGGCGATTGCCGCGAAGAATTCCTTCGTCTTGGCCTTTGACAATCTGAGCGGGATCTGCGCCAGAATTGCAGATGCGCTGTGTCGCATCGTGTTCGGCCACGGGTTCTGCACGCGGCAACTGTTCAGCGACGATGAGGAGAAAAGGTTCCACGGCGCACGGCCTGTGATCATCAACGGAATTGAGGATCTTTTAACCCGGCCGGACCTCGCCGACCGGGCGGAGACAGTTCTTTGCAAAGAAATCCCGGCAACGGAGCGACGAACCGAGAAAGCGTTTTGGTCGGAATTCGAACGGTTGCACCCGCTGATCCTCGGCGCGCTATGCGACGCAGTGGCCACAGGGTTGCGCCGCTTCGACGAAACGATCCTGCCAGAAATGCCGAGGATGGCTGATGCCGCTAAATGGGTTTCTGCCTGTGAGCCGGCTCTTCCCTGGGCCGAAGGCGAATTCATGCGGGCGTACAACGCCAACGTCGCCTCGGTCCAGGACGTCGCGCTCGAGGCGGATCTTTTCGCCACGTCGTTGTTGCAGGTCTTGGAAAACGGACAGATGGCCGGCGAGGTCACCGCGACGGAGATTCGCGAAACGGTCGGCAAGGTTGTGCCGGACGACCTGAAGCGTTCCGATTCCTGGCCGAAGACGCCGCGTGCCTTAGTCGGACGTTTGCGGCGAATCCTTCCCTTGTTGCGGTCGAAGAATTGGGTTTATTCCGAGGCCGGCAAGTGCCAACGCCGACGGGTGACACTGTATGCGTTCCGCAAAACGAAAGTAGAGGGGGACAACCCCTCGCACCCCTCGCACCCCTCGCACATTCCCGCAAATGCAGCAAATCCAGAGATTTATATTGCGAGGGATCGCGAGGGATACTGCGAGGGGTTGGAAAAGATCCCGCACAACCCCTCGCACAACCCCTCGCACGCAAGTTCTTTAATATCAGACGGTCGAGGGGTGCGAGGGGTTGCGAGGGGTACGGAACCCGTACTTTCGTTATTGGATGATCCGAGCAGTATCACCGCGGAAGAGCGCGCGAAATGGCAAGAGTCTGGGAGGACGCAATGACCGGCGGCGCTCTGCAGCAGCACCGGCAGGAGTGCGACAAATGCACGGCCGAATCGCCGTGTCCTGAAGGTCTTCGCATCTTGCGCGAGGCGATGGCCGCGAAGGTCGTGCCTGTCTGTCCCGACGAATGCCTGACGTGCGAACGGTTCGCCATCCTGGGGCATGAGGACGTGGGCGGCGGGTTCGTCCGACCAATTACCACTTGCGAAACGTGCAAAGCAAACCCGTTAGAAAATGAGTCCCGACGCGGCAACGCCGGGACAGTAGAGCAAAACATTTGAGGGAGGTCGTTATGGTAGTTCAACAGCAAGTGCAGAGTCAAGACCCGACCGAGGCGCAGCAGGCGGAGGATGAACTGCGCATCATCCGGCAGGCGGCGGACATCCTGGAAGAATTCCGGCGCTACCTGTCCTGGCGCGAGCAGGAGGTGGCTCATGTGGAATAAGCGCAAGGACCGCCGACGTTCGCCTCTGACCGTGCCGGGGGACGGGTGGGACAGCTTCATGGTGCTGATGCCTGATCACCGTCTGGCAAACATCCTTGAGGCCGCCAGACGCAATCCCGGCAAAGGCGACGGGCGCATGGTGGAAGCGGCGAGGCGCGAATGGATGCGGCGCGAACAGGCGCGGGCCTGCAGTCGTGGTGCTGAAGAGGCGCTGCAAAATGGCCTGGAAGCGTAAGTTGTTGTCTGTCTATGGGTTGCCAAGGTACTTCCAGGGGTATTTGCCGCGGGTAGTTGCGACCCCGACC
>CAYTBK010000167.1:0-8145 GCA_964436005.1 uncultured Acidobacteriota bacterium | reverse complement strand
GCATCTTCACCTGGACGAAGCGGATGGCCACCAGGGCCACCGACCCCAGCAGAAGGAGCACCACCGTGATCAGGAAGCCCCAGCGGACGGGCCCGCGGTGGAGCAGGCTGCCCATGACGCGCCGGTAGAGGCGGGTGGTGAAGCCTTCCTTCTCGCCGTGGCCGTGGCCCTCCTGCAGTTTGAGCAGGCGGACCGAGGCCCAGGGAGTGACCAGGAAAGCCACCAGCAGCGAGAAGATCATGGCCGCCGAGGCGCCCACCGGGATGGGCCGCATGTACGGCCCCATGAGCCCGCCTACGAAGGCCATGGGCAGGATGGCCGCGATGACCGTGAAGGTGGCCAGGATGGTGGGGTTGCCCACCTCGTCCACCGCCTCCACGGCCACATCCTGCAGGGGCCGGCCCCGGTTCTCCGGCAGCCGGGCGTGGCGCACCACGTTCTCGATGACCACGATGGCGTCGTCCACCAGGATGCCGATAGAGAAGATGAGGGCGAAGAGGGTGATGCGGTTCAGCGTGTACCCGTACAAGAAAAATACCGTCAGGGTCAAGGCCAGGGTCACCGGGATGGCCAGGAAGACCACCCACATCTCCCGGTAGCCCAGGGTGAGGCCGATGAGGATGCTCACCGAGATGACGGCGATGGCCATGTGGTAGAGCAGCTCGTTGGACTTCTCGGCCGCCGTCTCGCCGTACTGGCGGGTGACCTGCACGTCCACGCCGGAGGGGATGACGGTGCCCTTGAGCTTCTCCACGCGCTCCAGCACGCCGTCGGCCACCGCCACGGCGTTCGTGCCCTTCCGCTTGGAGACGGAGACGGTCACGGCGGGACGGAACTCCCCGCCGGCCGCGTCGGCGGTGCGCACGTAGCTGGCGGGCTCGCCCTCGCCGTCCTCCACCCGGGCCACGTCCCGCAGGAAGACGGGCCGGCCCCCGGCGACGCCCACCACCACGGAGCGGACGTCCTCGGCGGAGGTGAAGAAGGTGCCCGTCTCCAGGGTGAACTCCCGGTTGTCCCGCTGGACGGTGCCCGAGGAGAGTTTGCGGTTGGCCGCCGAGAGCATCCCGTAGACCTGGCCCGGCGAGAGCGAGTAGGCGGAGAGCCGGACCGGGTCCAG
The DNA here is from genome assembly GCA_964436005.1 of uncultured Acidobacteriota bacterium. Lineage (GTDB taxonomy): Bacteria > Acidobacteriota > JAAYUB01 > JAAYUB01 > JAAYUB01 > JAGNHB01. The sequence continues at coordinate 7,028 of CAYTBK010000167.1, read as the reverse complement.
GGTCACCCGGACTTCCCGCCGGCGCCCGCCGATGATGCTCACGGCGGAGACGTCGTCGGTCTGGGTGATGACGTCGTGCAGCTGGGCGGCCACCCGGCGGAGGGCATAGTCGTCGTAGCGCCGGCTGGACAGCGTCAGGGCCAGGATGGGCACGTCGTCGATGGAGCGGGGCTTGACCAGCGGCGGCGAGCAGCCCGGCGGGATGAGGTCGAAGTTGGCGTACATCTTCTGGTTGAGCTTGACGATGCTGGCCTCCTCGTCCTCCCCCACCTTGAAGCGCACGATGGCCATGCCCATTCCGGGCGAAGAAGTCGTGTAGATGTACTCCACCCCGGGGATTTCCCAGAGGAGCTTCTCCATGGGCTTGGTGAGCCGCTCCTCCACCTCCCGGGCCGAGGACCCGGGCATGGAGACGAAGATGTCCAGCATGGGTACCTTGATCTGGGGCTCCTCCTCGCGGGGCAGCTTGACCACCGAGAAGGCCCCCACAGCCAGGGCGGCCACGATGAACAGGGGGGTCAGCTTGGAGTTGATCCAGGCGTGGGCGAGGCGCCCGGCGATGCCCAGTTTGGGTTTCTGTTCGCTCACGGCCGGACCTCCACGCGGTCGCCGTCCCGCAGACCGGGCGGCACCGGGCAGACGACCTTCTCGCCGCCGCTCAGGCCGGTGAGCACCTCCACGGCGTCGCCGGCTTCCGCACCCACGGTGACCATGCGGTTGTGCGCCACGCCTTCCTCCACCACGAAGACCCACTGCAGCTGGCCCCGCTCCTGGACGGCGGCCCGGGGGGCCACCAGGGTCCGGCGGGCGCCCGCGCCGAAGGTGGCCCGGCCGAAGAGGCCGGAGCGCAGGCCCTCGCGGGCGGGCAGGTCGATCTTCACGGTGGCGGTGCGCGAACGGGGGTCCAGGGAGGGGAGGATTTCCGCCACCTTTGCCTCGAGGGATTCACCGAAGGCGTCCAGGCTCACCTGCACCGTCTGGCCGACAGCCAGGGCCGGCAGGCGGGATTCGTCCACCGGCGCCTCCAGGCGGAACCCGCCGCCCCGCTCGATGACGAAGAGCGGCACGCCGGGGGCGGCCAGCGACCCGAGCTCGGCCGGCTTCTCGGTGACCACGCCGGCGAAGGGGGCGGTGATGCGGGCGAAGGAGAGGACGGTCTCCGCCGCCGCCGCACCGGCCTCGGCCCGTCCGATGCCGGCCTCCACCTGGGCCCGCTTGGCCACCATGGCCCGGTGGTTGGCTTCCGCCAGCTTCAGGCGGGTGGCCGCCTCGTCGTACTCCTGCCGGGAGACGGACTCCTTCTCCTGCAAAGCCTTCATGCGGTTGTAGGTGGTCTGGGCCAAATCCAGCTGCACCTGGGCGGCCTGGATGCCCTGGTCCACCTCGGCCAGGGCCGATTTCGCCTCCACCACCCCCGCCTGGGCGGTGCGGTGCTGGGCCATCATGTCGCGGGCGTCCACCACCGCCAGCAACTGGCCGGCCGCCACGCGGTCGCCCTGCTTGACGTGGATGGACAGGATGTTCCCCAGGGCCTTGCTGGAAACCGTCACGCTGTCGCGGGCGCGCACGGTCCCCGAGACCGTGTAGCCGTCGGCCACGTCGCGCACGGCCACCTCCGCCACCGACGCCGCGACACTGCGCGCGGCCGCGGCCGCCGGCCGTTCGGCGGTGTGCCCGCCGCAGGCCGCCAGGGCCAGTCCCGCCGACATCATCAGGATGACTTGAATTCTCATGAGCAAAACCTCCTCCCGATCTTCTGGGTGTTCTTCCCGGGTGTCACGTTACTTTCTTTCGGCGGCCTGGGCCCGGAACAGGGAGCTGTCCAGGTTCAGCCGGCCCATGGCCAGTTCGAGCCCGGCCAGGGACAGGTTGACCTGGTACACCGCCCCGGCGCGGTGGAAGCGCGCCTCGACGAGGGCGGTCTCGGCGCCCAGCAGATCCGTCAGGTTGGCCATGCCGGCCTCGTAGCGGTTCTTCACGATGCGCAGGCTCTCCTCGGCCTGGCCCACGGCGTCGGCCGTCACGTCCAGCTGGGCCCGGGCCGCGTCGATGCGCAACCAGGCGTCGGTGGCCTGCAGGGAGAGCAGGTCCTCGTACTGCTTCAGCCGGGCCTCCGTCGCCGACGTCTCGGCCTTCAGTTCCGCCACCCGGGCGCCGCGGTAATGGCCGTCGAAGAGGGTCAGGCGGGCCTGCACCCCCACGATGTAGTTGGCCCCGAAACTGCCCGCCCGGGTGCCCTGGTTGGCCTCCAGCGTGGCGAAGGCCCCGACGCTGGGCCGGTAGTCGGCCCGGGCCTCGCGCACCCGCAACCGGCCGATCTCCACGGCTTCGCGGAGCACGCTCAACTCGGGCCGGTTCTTGCGGGCTTCCTCCCGTGCCTGGGCCTCCGACAGGACCGGGCAGTCCAGCAGGGCCAGCGGGGTCGCCGGGTCGATGGCCTCCGGCGACGCGTCGGCCAGGTCGGTTTTGAGCGCCGCCGCCGCCAGCCGGGACTGGTTCTCGGCCTCCAGTTCCTGGCGGCGCACGTCGGCCACGAAGACGTTCAGGCGGAGCAGGTCGGACTTGACCACCATGCCCTGGTCCAGCAGGTTCTGGACCCGCGCCTGGCTCTGCCGGGCGGACTGCAGGGTGGCCCGCACGCTGGCCAGGTTCTCCCGGGCCAACTGCATGCCGAAGTAGTGACGGACCACCTCCATGAGCAGGGCCTGGCGGGCCTGCTCGGTCTGCCGGGCCTTCAACTCCTCGTTCCGGTGGGCCATCTTCTCGCGCAGGGGGGTCTTGCCCCCTTCCCAGATGGACTGCCAGAGGGTGACCTCCCCCTTCAGGTTGTTGACCGGGTCGGGATGGTTGAGGGCCTGGATGTCGAAGTTCCTCTCCGTGAAACGCTGCTGGCCCAGGAGGGTTCCGAAGGCGTAGACCGGGTTGTTGCCGTTGGTGAAGGAGGCCCGCCCCTCGACCCGCGGATAGTAGGCCGACCGGGCCTGCCGGGCCTGGGCCTGGCCCACCGCTTCCTCCTGCCGGGCCGCCTCGATGGAGGGGTTGCGCTCCAGGGCCAGCCGCGCCGCTTCCGCCAGGGTCAGCCGCCGGGCCGGGGCCTGTTCCTGGGCCGCCGCGGCGACGGCCAGCAAAAGGAGCACGACGGCCGCCACGCTCGCAGCCCTGGATTTCGCATACTGCACGCCTGTTCTCGCCATAGTCACCTCGCCTGAATGATCAGTTTTCATTTTCCGCTTCATCGCAGAAATAGAAAGGGATGGCCGCCTGCTCCAACCGCTCCAGTTTCTTCCCCCCCGCCGCCGTGAGGCAGAAGAGCATGACGCGCCTGTCGTAAGACCCCATCTCCCGCCGGACGAGGGATTTCTTCTCCAGGGAACCGAGCACGCGGGACATGCGGGACTCCGAAAGGCCGACCTCGGCGGCGACCACCCCCGCCTTGAGGGTCCCGCCGGAGAGGGTGCACAGGGTCATGGCCTCGTTGAGCGAGAGGCCCAATTCCCGCTGCAACCAGGCTTCGAACTCGTACATCTGACGGAACATCTTTTTCAACCGGCACAATTTGTGCTGCACCATGGTCCCTCCTCGGGTAGCTGGCCTGGTCATTATTTGCCACCAGCAACTTATGATGTGGTAAATTTATTTTGGTGTCAAGTTTTTTTATCCGCCCCTCGCCAAAGGCGCCGCAACTCGCGCTTGACATTCCGGGCAATCCTCCTTACATTCAAGAAAGTTAATAATATCGCACCAGGGACGGGCGAATCGGTTCGGCCGCTTCCCGGCGGGCGGACGAGCAAGTGCCGGGGCAGTAGGCCGGAAGCGGTCGGCGGAAACGCCCTTCACGGTCGCCCCCGGTCGCCGGACGACGAACAAAGCCACGGGCCGCAGGAGGCTGGCATGGAACTTCGCAAGTTTGTCGCGCCGGAATTCGTGGTGGGGCTCGACGCCCGCAAGCTGGCCGGCCGCTACGCGAGGAACCTGGGCGGTCGCCGGGTGCTGGTGGTGAGCGACCCGGGCGTCATCGCCGCCGGCTGGACCGCCGACGTCACCGCCAGCCTGGACGAGGCCGGGCTCGGCCACGTCCTGTACGACGCCGTCTCGCCCAACCCGCGGGACGAGGAGGTGATGCGGGGCGCCGAAGTCTACCGCCGGGAAGGGTGCAACATGATCGCGGTGGTGGGGGGCGGCAGCCCCATCGACTGCGCCAAGGGAATCGGCATCGTCTGCGCCAACCCCGGCCACATCCTGGACTTCGAGGGCGTCGACCGGATCCCGGCCCCGATCCCCCCGCTCATCTGCATCCCCACCACCGCCGGCACGTCGGCGGACGTCTCCCAGTTCGCCATCATCCTCGACACGCCGGAACGCGTGAAGATCGCCATCGTCAGCAAGGCGATGGTGCCCGACGTGGCGCTCATCGACCCGCTGCCCCTGACCAGCATGAGCGCCTACCTCACCGCCTGCACCGGCATGGACGCCCTGGTGCACGCCATCGAGGCCCTGGTTTCCACCGCCAGCTCGCCGATCACCGACCTGTACGCCCAGGACGCCATCCGCCTGGTTTCCCGGAACCTGCTGGCCACCATCCGGGACCCCGGCAACATCGAACTCCGCAGCCGGGTGATGCTCGGCAGCCTGGAGGCCGGGCTCGCCTTCTCCAACGCCAGCCTGGGCGGCGTGCACGCCATGGCCCACAGCCTGGGAGGTTTCCTGGACCTTGCGCACGGCGAGTGCAACGCCATCCTGCTGGACCGCGTCATGGCCTTCAATTTCCCCTCCGCGGCGGAACGGTACCGCCTGGCGGGGCAAGCCCTGGGGCTGGGACCCGGCGCGACCGGGGACTGCCGCGAAGCGGTGCTGGGGGAAATCCGCCGCCTGCGGGCGAGCGTGGGCATCGAGAAACGGCTGGGGGAGCTCGGCGTAAGCAGGACCGACGTGCCCGTGCTTTCCGCCAAGGCCATGAAGGACCCCTGCATGGTCACCAACCCCCGCAAGCCGGTGCAGCGCGACATCGAGGTCATTTATGAAGAGGCGCTCTGAGGAGAACTGGGACGAACTGCGCGAGCGCATCATCGGCCTGGGCGAGGAATCCCTCCGCAAGAGCTACTACCCGGAGCTGCAGAAGAAGCTGGCGGAGCTCGAGCGTTTCACGGGCCTGCTCAACCAGAGCCGGGACTCCATTTTCCTCATCCAGAGCCCCGGCGGCCGGATGGTGGACGCCAACCTCACCGCCTGCCGCCTGACCGGGTACAGCCTCGAACAGCTGCAGGGCCTGAGCTTCGGCAGCCTGTTCGACGCCGGCTCGTGGCAGTCGCTGGCCCCCCTCATCGACGGGCAGGGGAAGCCGGGCAGCGAGCTGATCTGCGCGGAGCTGCAGACGGCATCCGGCCGACAGGTGCCCGTGGAGATCAGCTTGCAGCTGGACAACTTCGGGACCGGGACCTTCGCCATCGCCGTGGCCCGCAACATCAGCGACCGGCTTCTCGCCGAGGAGGAAAAGCGCCAGCTCGAGCACCAGCTGGCCCAGGTGCAGAAGATGGACTCCATCGGTCGCCTGGCCGGCGGCGTGGCCCACGACTTCAACAACATCCTCAGCGTCATCATGGGTTCGACGGAAATCCTCCAGTGCGGGGCGGGCAACTGGAGCGCCGACGACCGGGAACTGCTGGAGGAGATCATGAAGGCGGTGGAGCGGGCCCGCGACCTGACCCGCCAGTTGCTCGCCTTCAGCCGCAAGCAGGTGCTGGCCCTCAAGCCCGTCAACCTCAACGAGGTGGTGCGCGGCTTCGACAAGATGCTCGGCCGGCTCATCGGCGAGGACATCGAGCGGAAAACGGTGCTGGACCCGAACCTGGCGCCCGTCACGGCAGACGAGACCCAGATCGAGCAGATCATCCTCAACCTGGCGGTCAACGCCCGCGACGCCATGGCCGGCGGCGGCCGCCTGACCATCGAGACCGGCAACGTCGTCATCGACGAGCATTTCATCCGCCTGGCGGACGGGGTCAAGCCGGGCCGCTACGCCATGTTGGCCGTCAGCGACACCGGCACGGGCATGGACCGCGCCACCCTGGCCCACGCCTGGGAACCGTTCTTCACCACCAAGGGCAAGGGAAAGGGCACGGGGCTGGGTCTTTCCACCGTTTACGGCATTGTCAAGCAGCACGGGGGGCACGTCTGGGCGGCCAGCGAAGTGGGGCATGGAACGACGTTCAAGGTCTACCTGCCCCAGTCCAGCCAGGAGGCCCGCCCGCCGGCGGCCCCGGCGGCGGCCCGGGAAGCCCTCGCCTGCCCCGTGAAAGTGCTTCTGCTGGAAGACGACCCGTGGATGCGCGACATGGTCACGACCATGCTGCGGTCGCTGGGCTGCCTGGTCCACGTCGCGGGCGGCAGCCAGGAGGCCGTGCGGCTGGCCGGTGCGGAAGGCCCCTTCGACCTGCTCCTGACCGACGTGGTCATGCCCGGGCTCAGCGGGCGGCAGGTGTACGACCAGATCGCTGCGGCCCAGAAATCCATCCGGGTTCTCTTCATGTCGGGCTATACCAGCGAAGTGATCACCCGGCACGGCGTCCTGGCGGCCGGCGTGCATTTCCTGCAGAAACCCTTCACCATCCGCGATCTGGCACAGAAAATCCGAGAAACCATGGCCGGGGGCTGAGCGGCTTCGGGGCTTCCCCGCCCCGACGACCCGGTCCGGGCGAAATACCTTACTTTTTCATCTTGAAATCTCTGTTGCAGATCGCTATTCTGCACTCCAAAGTTGTTTCCACTGCAGGAGCCGGTTATGAGTGAAATATCCCAGGGCAGCGTCCGCATCGGCATCATCGGCGGCGGGAGGGGCGGGAGCGCCCTGATCGAACGTTTCGGCGACAACGTGGTCTTCATCGTGGACATCAACCCCTCCGCCCCGGCCTTCGAGACCGCCCGGGCGAAGGGGATCGCCACCTTCACCAGCCTGAAGGAGATCGTCACCTTCCCGGACCTCGTCTTCGAGGCCACCGGTTCCGAGAAGGTGCTGGCGGAAACGCGGGAGT
>CAYTBK010000166.1:0-8177 GCA_964436005.1 uncultured Acidobacteriota bacterium | reverse complement strand
CACATCATGGGCGAAGAGCAGATCACCCACCTCGGCCTGGACTACTACTACAACTGAGGCGGATGCGACCGGCCTGACCCGCGACCCGGACTCGCGGGCCAGGCCTTTTTCTGGAGACAGGGATGAAGAACCTGCCCGTGCGCGCCAAACCGGAAGTCAAGGCCATCGAGCGCAACTTCAACCCGTTCCGCTGCCGCTCCACGTCCCGCATCAGCTGAAGGAGGCATCAGCCCTTGGGGAATGGCGGCCGGGAATTGAATCGCCGGATCGGGCACACGGCGGGAGGTGAGGGATGGCGGGGCCGGAAATGATGACGGAAGCGATCCTGGAGAGCATCTCGGACGGCGTGTTCACTGTGGGGCCGGACTGGACCGTTACGTCTTTCAACCGGGCCGCGGAGGAAATCACGGGCATCCCCCGGGCGGAAGCTCTGGGGCGGCCCTGTGCCGACGTGTTCCGTTCCAGCATGTGCGAGGGCGGGTGCGCGTTGCGGAAGACCCTGCAGACGGGGAAGCCGGTGATCGGGAAAACGGGGTACATCGTCACGGTGCAGGGGAACCGCGTGCCGGTCAGCGTTTCCACGGCCGTGCTGCGGGGCGCCGACGGTCGCATCGCCGGCGGGGCCGAGACGTTCCGCGACCTGTCTGAACTGGAGGCGCTGCGGCAGGAACTGGACGGGAAATCCCGGGCCGGGTCGCTGGAAAGCCGCAGCCCGCTCCTCCAGCGGATTTTCGAGGTGCTTCCGGCCATCGCCGCCAGCGCCAGCACCGTTCTTCTCCAGGGGGAGACCGGTACCGGGAAGGAGGTGGTGGCGAGGACCATCCACGCGCTGAGCCCCCGGAGCCGGGGGCCCTTCGTGGCGATCAACTGCGGGGCCCTTCCCGACACCCTGCTGGAATCCGAGCTGTTCGGCTACCGGGCCGGCGCGTTCACGGGCGCCTTGCAGAACAAGCCGGGCCGCTTCGCCCTGGCCCGGGGGGGGACGCTGTTCCTCGACGAGATCGGCGAGGTCAGTCCCGCCCTGCAGGTCCGCCTGCTGCGGGTGCTGCAGGAAAGGGTCTACGAGCCCCTGGGGTCGACGCGGCCGGAAAAGGCGGACATCCGCGTGGTCGTGGCGACGAACCGGAACCTGGCCGAGTTGGTCCGGGCCGGCGTTTTCCGCGAGGACCTGTACTACCGGGTGAACGTGGTGCGCATCGAACTGCCGCCCCTCCGGAAGAGGATGGAGGACCTGCCCATGCTGCTCGGGCAGTTCGTGGAGCACTTCAATCGCATGCAGAAGCGGAGACTCCGCGGTTTCGCCCCGGAGGCCCTGTCGGTTCTTCTGGCCCATTCCTGGCCGGGCAACATCCGGGAACTGGAAAACGTCGTGGAGCGGGCCTTCGTTCTGTGCCGCGAGGGGTGGATCGGCATCGCCCACCTGCCCGAAGAACTCGTCGCGCGAAGAGGGGAGGCCGATGTCCCGGCCATGGATTTGCGCTCCGTTCGCGAATCGCGGGAAGCGCAGGCCATCCGGGACGCCTTGCGGCGCCATGCCGGCAACCGCCTGGCCGCCGCCCGCGATCTGGGCATCCACAAGACGACCCTTTTCCGCCGTTTGAAACGCCTGGGGACCGCCTTCGCGGAGCCGGTCGGGTGCCCGGGAGCTCCGCGGAAGCGCAGGGTCCGGTAAGGGCGGCGGAGGTAGGGCCGCGCCTTTCCGGCGCCCGGGCGCGTGCCCCCGATTCAATCTCGCCCTGGACGGCCGGGTCACGGCGGCGGACCTGGCCCACCTCCTTCTGCTGGTTTCCGACTGATCCCATATGGTAGACATATAAAGAATTGCGCTAATATTTGGGCGGAAGTGCAAATCCGAACCCCCGCCAAACTCAAACCCTGGTTTTCCCCGAAAAATTGAAAGGAGGGATCGTCTCCCCTCTTTTTGCGGACAGAGAACAACCGAATGCTGATCTGCTATACTGAAGGGCGCCGGACGACAGCGGTCCGATGCGGAGGCAGGAGCGGCCCGGAGTTTCCGTGCTTCCCCCTTCCGAACCAGAGCAGGCAGGGCCCTCATCGATGACGGACACGACAGGCCGAGCCGAAGACACCGTTCTCCACAAGCTCCAGGAGCGGGTGAAGGAGTTGACCGCCCTGCACCGGACCGCCCGCCTGCTGGTCGATCACAGCCGGCCATGGGAGGAGGTCCTCCAGCAGATCGTCCAGCCCTTGCCCCAGGCCTGGCAGTACCCGGAAATCACCTCCGCGCGGATCACGTTCCGAAATGTTTCCTTTGTCTCCCATCCTTTCGCAGCTTCCCCCTGGCGGCAGGCCACCGAATTCCGCACCCCAAAAGGTCATTCCGGTTCGCTCGAAGTGTATTACGCCGAAGAGCGTCCCGAATCCCAGGAAGGGCCGTTCCTGAAGGAAGAGCGGGCGCTGATCGATTCCCTCGGGGAGATGATCCGGCTCTACCTGGAACGGAAGGAAACTCAGGCAGCGCTTCTCCGGATGAACGAGGCGTTGGAATCCCGCGTCCGGCAGCGCACGGCCGAACTGACGGAACTCAACATCTCGCTGCAACAGGAAATCCGGGAGCGGAAGAACAGCGAGGAGAGGATCCGGGCGTATCAGCAGCGCCTGCGGAGGCTCGCGTCCCAGTTGTCCATCGCCGAAGCGCGGGAAAGACGGGCGATCGCGGTGGACCTGCACGATCATATCGGGCAGTCCCTGGCCATGATCAAGATCCGCCTGAGCGCCCTGCAGGGCGATGCCGTCTTTTCCGGTCACGACAACCAAATTCGCGAAATCCGCAAGCTTCTCGACCAGACCATCCGTAACGTCCGGGACCTGACGTTCGAGGTCAGCCCGCCCGTTCTCTACGAGTTGGGCCTGATCCCGGCTCTGGACTGGCTCGCCGAGGATTTCCGGAACAAACTGGCGCTTCCCGTGTTTGTGGTGGGAAGCGACCCCTTTCCGACCTTGCCCCAGGACGTGCAGATCCTCCTTTTCAAGGCCGTTCGCGAGCTGATCATGAACGCGGCCAAGCATGCCGCCCCGGGGCAGGTGAACATCCGCGCCACCTGCTCCGGCGATTCGGCCCGGATCGAAGTGGCCGACGACGGCCGGGGTTTCGCTCCGCGGACGGGAGAAACCGGACCTTCCGCCGATTCGGGGTTCGGCCTCTTCAGCATCCGGGAGCGGCTGGACCATATCGGAGGCCGGTTGCAGATTCATTCCCTTCCGGGCTCCGGCTCCACGGTTTCCCTGGAGGTGCCGCTGTGACCGTGCGCATCCTGCTGGCAGACGATCACCAGATTGTCCGGGAGGGACTGCGGAACCTCCTGGAGAGGCAGCCCGGCTTCGAGACCGTCGGGGAGGCTGCCGATGGCCCGTCCGCCGTACAGCGTTGCCGGGAGCTGTCCGCCCAGGTGGTGATCATGGATCTGTCGATGCCGGGGCTCAACGGCATTGAGGCCACCCGGCAGATCCTGGCCGAAAACCCCGCGGTCCGGGTCCTGATCCTCTCCATGCACAGCGACCGACGCTACGTGCTGCAGGCCCTCAAGGCCGGCGCCTCCGGCTATCTGCTGAAGGATTCTGCCTTCGACGAGCTGGTCCGGGCCATCCAGACGGTCCGCTCCGGACGAATTAGCCTGAGCCCTGCCCTGTCTGACCAGGTTCTGCAGGAATATGTCCGCCAGCTGCAGGAAGCCGACGATTCGGTCTTCTCCCGGCTGACCTCCCGGGAGAGGGAGGTGCTTCAATTGCTGGCCGAGGGCCGATCCACCAAAGAGATCGCCGGTCAGCTCCATGTCAGCGTGAAGACCGTGGAAACCCACCGCAAGCAGATCATGGACCGCCTGGATCTTCACAGCGTCGCAGAACTTACCAAATACGCCATCCGGGAAGGCCTGACCCAGTTGTAGCTCAGGCATTTCGCACCCTGAAATCAGGGAATCCCCGATTGTGCCCGATCCGTTCCGTCCGTACCCTGTGCGCAGCGTGGGGCGGACCCCCTTTCCGAGCCCGCCCGCGACGCCTGCGGGGATGTCTTTCCGGCGCGAAACCCGATGAAGCGCCGCCCACTCCCGCTGTGGCATTTCACCTTTCAGGGAGGATTTCTTCATGTTCGACACAGGAAATACGGGATTCATGCTGGTCGCCACCAGTCTGGTCATGCTGATGACTCCCGGGCTGGCCTTTTTCTACGGCGGCCTGGTGGGCCGCAAAAACGTCCTGGCCATCATGATCCAGAGCTTCGTTTCCATGGGCTGGACCACGGTCCTGTGGTTCGCGGTGGGGTATTCCCTCTGTTTCTCCGGAGACGTCGGGGGCGTGATCGGCAACCTCGACATGGCCTTCCTGAACGGCGTCAAACCCACGGACGTGCTGGCGGGCAACAACATCCCCCTTCTGGTTTTCATCGCGTATCAGATGATGTTCGCGATCATCACGCCGGCGCTGATTACGGGCGCCTTCACGAACCGCATCCGCTTCGTTCCGTACATGATCTTCCTGACCGTATGGCTGCTGTGCGTCTACTTCCCCATGGTGCACATGGTCTGGGGCGGCGGCTTCCTGCAGAAATGGGGGGTCCTGGACTTCGCGGGAGGGATCGTCGTCCACGCCGTGGCCGGGATGGCGGCACTGGCATCCGTTCTGTACGTCGGCAAGCGGAAAGTGGCCGAGAAGGGACCTCACAGCATCCCCCTGGTGGCCCTGGGGACAGGCCTGCTGTGGTTCGGCTGGTACGGTTTCAACGCCGGCAGCGAGCTCCGCGTGGACCACGTCACGTCCCTGGCCTTCCTCAACACAGACACCGCTGCTTCTTTTGCGGCCATCACCTGGCTGGTCGTGGCCTGGATCTTCGAGAAAAAGCCCAAGTTCCTGGGGCTGTTGACCGGTTCCATCGCCGGCCTGGCCTGCATCACCCCGGCGGCGGGCTACGTCACGGTCGGCTCCGCGGCCCTCATCGGAATCATCGCTGGAATCGTATGCTATATCGCTATTTACATTAAGAACAAGATGGGTTGGGACGACGCCCTCGACGTCTGGGGCGTGCACGGCGTCGGCGGAATCCTGGGCGTGATCCTGCTGGGAGTGCTGGCCACCCGCTCCATGAACGAAGCGGGCGCCAACGGTCTTCTGTACGGCGACCCTTCTTTCTTCTTCAAGCAGCTGGTCTCCGTGGCCGGGGCGTCGCTCTACGCTTTCGTCTTCTCTTACCTCGCCCTGGTCGTCATCAACAAGATTTCGACCGTCAAAACGGCTGAGCACGAAGAAGAACTGGGGCTGGACACAGCGCTTCACGGCGAAGAAGCCTACATTCACGAATGAGGCAGGGCTTGGGACAAGCGCAGGACCGCCGTACTGACTCGGAGCGGGCCGGCCCTGTCGGGGACTGGCCCGCTGCGTTGCCGCCCCCGCAGAGGATTCCCTTCCCGGTCTGCCAGGGAGCGCCGTCGTGCGGGGCCGTGCAGATGGAAGCGAAACAGTTGCCCACAGGGGTCTTGCGCTCGTCTGCTTCCGCGCCAGCCCCTCCTCCTCCGGAGCGGGGTTCTGCGCCCCCACGGTGAAGGGGAATCTGCAGGCCTTCCAGGACGGGACCCTCCAGGCGGCCGCCATGGAATCGGCCTGCGGCGGCCACGGCCACGGGCACGGCTGCGGCCACTCGGATAGCTGGGCTGGCATCATGGTGGGAAAAGGCGTGAAGATCGAAACTCCCCAAGGGAAACTCGGCGTTCTGATCCCCGGGTTGGGCGCGGTGTCCGCGACGCTCATCGCCGGCGTGTCAAGCCCCCGGAAACGGGGCCCTTCGTGGCGATCAACTGCGGGGTGCTTCCCGATGCCCTGCTGAAATCCGATCTGTTCGGCTATCCGGCCGTCGCATTCAAGTTGCCTTCGCGAGGGCTACGAGGCGAAGCGGCCGAGGTTGACGGCGGCGATGGCGAGGGCGGCCAGGCCCAGGGCGAACCAGACGCCCGCGGTGGGTTTCTCCTTCCAGAAGGCCATGCCAGCCAGGGTGCCCAGGATGATGATGCTGAGCGAGTTGACCGGGAAGGCCACCACGCCGGGCAGGCCGCGCAGGGCCAGCAGCATGAAGTAGGTGGAGAGGATGTTGGGGATGCCCAGAAGCAGGCCCGCCCCCACGTCCCGCCGCCGGACCCGGGCCCCCCGGACGGCGACCCAGATCCAGGCGATAACCACGGCGGAGCCGAAGACGACCATCAGGAAGCCGAAAGGCTGGTATGGCTCACCGGGCGCGTGCATTTCTTTGTAAGTTTTCAATACCACTTCCACGGCGCCCATGGAGAGGAACAGGGTCACCACGGACAGCCAGGCCTGCAGGCCGGGCTTGGGCTTCGCCAGGGTGGCGGCGCCGGCGTGCCCCGCGGCGGCGGTTCGGGCCACGGCCTTCTTGCTGGCGACCCCGAACAGGGCCAGGGCCGCCAGGGCCAACGCCAGGCCCGCGAAACCCAGGGAGCCGGGCCGTTCCCCGTACACGGCCATGGAATACAGCACGGGCACGACCACCGAAAGCCGGGTCACGGAAATGGGGATGGCGATCCCGATCTTCCCGATGGCGGCGGTCATGAGCAGGAAGGTGCCGATGAATACGGTGCCGCCCAGCAGGCCGAGGACGACGACGCGGAGCGGGATGGCGGGGAAGCCGTCCGTTCCCCAGAACAGGAGGCCCGCGACGGTGGTGGTGACGTAGTTGGAGGCGATGACGACGATCCGGGACGCCTGGCGATGCTCCGCCCAGCGCAGGAGCAGGGCGATGCATACCGAACAGAGCACGCCGGCGGCCAGGGCGAGCCCGGCCTGGAACTGCGGGGAGAGGGCGTCCACCGTCAGCGCAGGTCCCGGCCGAAGCGCTCAGGCAACATGAAGATCAGGATGAGGACGGGATAGACGAAACAACAGCAACAGTTCACCGCGAACGTCTGAATGCTCATCCATTTGAGCAGCATGTTCTGGGTGGCCGGATCGAGGGTCGATTCGATGATCCTCGTGTAGTGGCTTTTCACCACGATCTCGTGGAAGGCGATGTTGACGATGCCGAAAACGATGTTGCCGACGGCGTAGCACAGGGAGAGCAGGCGCCCCGACTTGCGGGCCTTGACGAGGAGCACGCCGGCCCCGATCAGGAGACCGGTGAAGAGAAGGGAGAAAGCCATCATGGTGAAGCCGCTGATGCGGATGACGGGGACGTTTTCGAGTTCCCGGGAGACCTCCATCATGACTCTCGTCCTTTCGTCCATGGACACGTTCTGCATGGAATTGCGCATGACCAGGCCGAAAATGAAGAGGCCCAGGAAGAGCAGCACCGACAACCCGCCGATGACCAGGTGCAGGATGCCGAAGACCTTGGGCGCCCTGGACGGCCCTTCGCCTTCGTCGTCTTCGCTGGCAGGACCCATTTCGTCCGGGGAAGACGGCGGTTTTTGTTCGGCCAAAGGCTTTTCCTCCTTCGTTTCGACCGGTATGTCCTGCCTGTCCTGATCGTCTTGGGCCATGACTGCTCCTTGCGTGTGGTGGGCTCGCGCGGGCGACACTTTCATACGAGAATATGTGCGCTTTGTTTACAGAAAAAGAAAGCCCCCGTCCGGAGGTTGCGGTGGGGGCCCGAGTGCGGAAAAGCGGTCAGACAGCCAAGGAAGCCATCCCGGTCTGGGCCAGGCGTTCCCGGATGAAGTTGCGGGCCCGGTGGATTCGGGATTTGACGGCCGCGACCGACAGGTTCAGCAGCCGCCCGACCTCCTCGTTGGAAAAATTTTGCAAATCACGCAGAAGAAATACATTGCGGTATTTTTCGGGCAGTTCCCGGGAGTGGTGGAGGATGCGGGTGGCGAACTCCCTCTCCATGAGGGCCTCGTCGGCGGATTTGCGCTTGTCGGGAAGAACCGCGGTGAGGAAGACCTCGTCCGCGTCTCGACGCTGGGAAAGTTCCTCGATGGGGAGGTGCGGTTCCTTGCGGCGACTCCGGATTTTCATGAACGAGTAGTTCACGGTGATCCGGTAGATCCAGGTGAATAGGGAGGAGTTGCCCTGGAACTTGTCCGCTTTCCGGAAGATGGTCATGAAAACGTCCTGGGTGATTTCCTGCGCGTCGTTGCCGTTCTTGACGATGCCCATGGCCGTGTTGTAGACCTTGGTCTGATACTTGGCCATGACGCTTTCCAGCGCGGCGG
>CAYTBK010000165.1:0-8180 GCA_964436005.1 uncultured Acidobacteriota bacterium | reverse complement strand
GGTACCACTCCCACCAGTAGGGGTAGCGGGTCAGCCGGACCACCCGGTAGCGCACCGAGGCGCCGTCCACCGCCGCGCCGGTGTAGCCGGTGGCCTTGCCCGTCACGGCCACCTCGTCGCCGAGCCGCGACGGCGCCTTGGGCTTCTCCATCTCCACCAGGAATTTCGGACGCTTGTACTCCTCCACCCGGAAGGAGCCCGCACCGCGGAAATTCTCCGCAAAGAGGCTCATTACGCCGGTCAGGCGGCCGGCCAGGATGGGGAAGACGCCGGTCACGCTGCCGAAGTCGTTGCTGGTCAGCTGCAGTCGACCCGCCTCCTGGCCGTTGGGGTCCCGCAGGACCACGGTGGCGGTGCGGCGGGGCAGCACCTGGTAGTTGCGCTTCTCGTCGTCCACGTTGACGAGGATGGCCTTGAACTGGACCGTCTGGCCGGGGCGGTAGAGGGAGCGGTCGGTGAAGAAGACCGCCTGGTCCACGGGCGGGTTCGGGTTCCGGTAGGACGGGTTGACGGCGTTGACGTCGAAGAGCTCCGCCTCCCCCTTCTTCACGAAGACGTGCGTGTCGTGGCTGAATTTGTCCGGGAGCGGGAAGTGCCCGTCCGCATCGGTGCGCGTGGTGAAAACCTGCTTGTAGTACTCGTTGAGGCGCGCGTACAGGGTGACGTCCGCCCCGGGGACGGGTTCGCCGCTGACGACGTCGAGCACGAACCCGTCCGCGCCGGATTGGCCGGACCGGGTGACCAGGGTCAAGGGGCTGACCCAGACGGCGGCGTTCTGCAGCATCATGGACTTGTCGGAAAAATCAGGGTCCGAGCAGAGGAAGAAACGGTAGAAGCCGGGCGGCAGGGCGGGAACGTCCACCTTGGCCGTTCGCTCCTGGTAGTCGGGCGTCGGGGGCAGCGGCACGGTCCACTGCTTCTCCGGTTTGGCCCGCAGGAGTTCCCAGACCCGCTCCTCCGAGGGCACTTCGGCGGGATGGCCCCATTTGCGGCCCATGAAGACCTTCCAGTCGTCGCGGACCGCCCGCAGGTGGAGGGTCGTCACGTTCTTGTAGCGGATCTCGGCGGTGTAAGCCGCCGGGGGCAGGCAGCGCTCCACCAGGAGGTTCGCGGTTTTGGCCTGGATGCGGGCGGCCAGCGCCTGGCAGGCGGCGGCGCCGAGGGTGCCGGGATACTCCCGGGCCGCCTGCTCGGCCACCTGCAGGGCCTTGACGAGGTCGGCGGCCTCGAGCCAGCCGTCGGCCAGCCAGCGGGCCACCCGGGCGCCGGCCTCGGGGCACTTCCCGCCGCGGCACTCTTCCTGCAGCGACTCCAGGCGGGCGATGTAGACGGCGTTCTTGCCCTCGCCGAAGCCCTCGTTCTTCACCCAGCGAAGGCGGTGGAGATCGGCGTCCACCCGGGCGGTGGGGTCCGCGTCGGCCCGGTGGAAGGCCAGCAGGTCCTGGTACAACCGCACCGCCTTGAAGGCGGGGGACGTCTTGTCCGCGCTCTCCGGCCGCCAGGCCAGGAACTCGTCCCGGGGGGCGAAGGCGGGGGAGGAGGCGTCCAGCTCGAAGGCGTTTTCCGGGGCCGCCTTGGCCTGTTCGGCGCTGGTATAGAATTCCAGCGCCTGGAAAACGGCGAAGTCGTACAGCGTGGGGCGGAAGGCGCCGCCCAGAGTCCCGTCGTCGAGGAACCCGTGCAGTTCCTTGATGGGGCTCTTCTTCAGCTGCGGGGCATCCGCCAGCGCCTCTGAGTATAGGGTGTCGATCTCCCGGAAGATCCGGGGCAGGTCCCAGGTGGTGAAGTCGTCCGAGGTGCCCCCGGCGGTCTGCGAGCGGTTGAGGAACCGCCAGCGGTTCCGGCTGTAGTACTGCCAGTACCACTCGGCGAGCACGGTCTTCAGGATGGCCCGGACTTCGGCGGGCGCCTGGGGCATGACGGCGCGCAGGCGGGCGACCTTCTCCTCGGGCCGGTTCCCCTGGATGGTGGTCTCCAGCGAGATCTTCTCCGACAGGGCCAGCAGCCAGCCGGCCCAGTTCCGGGCGGCCAACTCGCGGCGGAGGATGATCTCGACCTTCTCCAGGGCCGTCTTGGGGAGCCCCGCGTCGTTGGCCTTCCGGACCTCTTCCCAGAGGGCGGCCGTGCTGGGGGGCTTGTCCGGCGGGGTGGCGGAACGGACCATCAGGGTCGCCGCCGCGAGGAGAACCAGAAAGAATACCAGCCTCATCTTGCACCTCCTGAAATGCCGCTGCCCGCGGCTCCGGGCCGGGGTGACCGCCGCCAGGGGCCTTCCGCCGTCGGAAGGGGCCGCGTTTCCTGTGGGACGTCCCCCGCCGGAAAACTTGCGCTCTTTCTGCGGAAGGGGCACCCGGGGGCCCGGAGGCATGGAAAGCCCTCGTCGCTGCGGTTTCTCTCGCTGCAGTATACCCCCTTTCGGCGGAAAGTCCACTTGCCGGTCCGCCGGAACGGGGGTATATTGAGGGAAGAAAGGCAATATCGCGTACAGGAGCCGGCCGATGATCAAATTCCTCCTCTGGTGCATCCTGTTGGTGCTCTGCTGGCCGCTGGCCCTGATCGTCCTGGTGCTGTACCCCTTCGTCTGGCTGGTCATGCTGCCCTTCCGGATCACCGCCCTGGCCTTCGGCGCCGTGTTCGGGATCGTCAGGGCCATCCTGGGCCTGCCCGGCCGCCTTCTCGGCTCGAGGAACTGACATGGCCCGCCGCGTCGTTTTCCTGGGCACCAACGGCTGGTTCGACACCGACACCGGCAACACCATCTCCATCCTGGTGGAGTGGGACGGTTTCTTCATCGTCCTCGACGCCGGCAACGGCATCTGGAAGCTCGACCGCTACCTGCCGACCCGCTTCGAAAAGACGGTCTGGATCTTTCTCAGCCACTTCCACCTCGACCACATCATCGGGCTCCACATCCTGAGCAAGTTCAAGCTGCCGGGGGGGGTGGTGATCTCCGGGCCGACGGGGGCCCGGGAGCACCTGGCCGCCATCATGCGCCCGCCCTTCACCAAGTCGCCCGACCAGATCCCCTTTTCCGTGGATTTCCGGGAACTGCCGGCAGAGGCCGCCTCCTTCCCCTTCCGGCTGGAGTGCCTGCCCCTGCGGCACAAGGGCCTGACCCTGGGCTACCGGTTCACCGTGGGCGACCGCGTGCTCGCCTTCTGCCCGGACACCGGCTACTGCGAAAACGCGGTGCAGTTGGCCAAAAACGCCGACGTGCTGATCACCGAATGCGCCTACGGGCCCGGCATCAAGCGGATGTGGCCCCACCTCAACCCGGAAGAGGCGGCCCGGATCGCCACCGAGGCCGAGGCCAGGCGACTGCTCCTCGTCCACTTCGACCCGCGCTACTACCCGACCCTGGCCTCCCGCATGGAGGCGGAGAAGGCCGCCCTGGAACTGTTCCCCGCCGTCGAGATCGCCGTGGACGACCTCGTCATCGACTTTTAGCGCGCCCATGAGCGGACGTCAGGTGCTGCTGTTCTTCGTAGACGGCCTGGGGATCGGCGAGGCCTCGCCCGCCAACCCCTTGGATAGCAAGGACCGCCCGGTGCTCTCCCTGATCGGCAAGCTGCGCAGGATGGGCCCCTTCCGGGTGGATGCCTTCGCCGCCAAGGCGCTGGACGCCACCCTGGGCGTGCCCGGACTGCCGCAGAGCGCCACCGGCCAGAGCGCCCTGCTCACCGGCGTCAACGCCTCCGCCCACCTGGGGCGACACCTCAACGGCTTCCCCAACGCCGCCCTGCGGAAACTCCTGTCCCGCCACAGCATCTTCGCCAAGCTGGCCCGGCGGGGGCTCGTGGGCAACTTCGCCAACGCCTTCACGCCCGAGTTCTTCCCGGCGCTGGACCGGGAACGCCTGTCCGTGACCACCTGGGCCGCCCTCGCGGGCGGGCGCCAGTTGCGCAGCCTGCACGACCTGCGCGCCGGACGGGCGGTCTACCAGGACTTCACCAATCTGCACCTGCAGATGCGCGGTCTCGACGCCCCGCTCCTGGACGCCTCCCGGGCGGGCCAGATCCTGGCCGGACTGCTGGGCAAGCAGGATTTCCTGCTCTACGAGTACTTCATCACTGACTTCGCCGGCCACGCCCAGGACCCCGAGTTCGCCGGGACGGTGCTCGACCTGCTGGACCGTTTCGCCGAAGCGCTGCTGGAGAACGCCGACCTGGGGCGTTCCACCGTCCTGCTGACCAGCGACCACGGCAACATCGAGGACCTCTCGGTCAAGTCCCACACCCTCAACCCGGTGCCGCTGCTGGCCTGGGGGCCGGGGGCCCACCTCATCGCCGACCGCTGCGAATCCATCGTCGACGTCACGCCGGCGATCCTGGCCTGGCTGGACAAGGCCCCCCGCGACGGGGAGCACGCCGGGGCCGCCCCCGGGGCCGCGAACTGAACACACCTTTCCTTCTCGCGCGATTTTTCAAGGAATTCCTCGCCGGGGCGCTTTGTGTGGCATAATCCTCCGGGGTTCGGCGCTTTCCGGCGCGGAAGCCAGGGCCGGTCCCGATCCCCGCCGCGGAGACGCTTCGGCAGCCTGGCATCGCGCGCAGGCGGCACGGACGTTCCCGCTTCCCGAAAAACCGCGAGGAGTCCCCGCTATGCCCATGTCAACAAAACTCACCGTCTTCCTGGCCCTGGTGTTGGCCGCCGGGCCGTTCGCTTCCGCGGACGAACTGTTCTTCCGGGACGGGACCAAGGCCGAGGTCAAGGACCTGACCATCGAGGAGAAAGAGGTCGTCTGCGTCATGAAGGGCATGCGGGCCGTCATCCCGCTGGAATACGTCGACCTGGAGAGAACGCGGGCCGCCAACGCCCGTCCGAAGGAAGAGGCGGCGGAAAAGGAAGACGCCCCCCCGCCCGGTTCCTTCGTCCCGAACAACGAACTGACCGAGCCCCTCACGCCCGACCCCGCCTCCAAGCGAAAACTCCCTTCGCCGGTCCTCAGCGGGGAGGAAGCCCGGGCCCTGATCGGCCAGTGGGACGCGGCCATGAAAGACCAGGTGCGGAAGCTGGGCCAGGGCGGGCCGCCCGCCGGGAGCGTCTTCGACATCCCCATGGCCGCGCGGGACAGCGTGACGGGCGTGAACTGCCTTCTCAACAAGCGCCTGCCCGACCGCTTCGTGGTGGACACGGGGGCGGAGGTGACCACGCTGTCGGGACTCACCGCGCGCCGGGCGGGGGTGAAGATGGGCTCGGCCCGGTTCCTGCCCCTCCGGCTGGCCAAGAGCTCGGCCCTCGCCGGGTGGGGAACCCTGGAAGAGCTGCGCATCGGGCCCCTCATCCTGCACGATGTCCCCGTCCTGGTCGTGGACGGGGCGGAGGACAACCTGCTGGGCCAGAACCTTCTCCACCATTTCGTCGTCACGCTGGACTACCCGGCGGGCATGCTTCGACTGGCCATCCCGCCGAAGCCCGCGGAAACCAGGTGAGGACGGACAAGCCCGCCCGCCACCGACCGGGCCGGCTGCCGCCACCCAAAGTTTTTTTTCGAAATGGCTTCCCAAAGTTGTCTTTTCATCTTATCATGGCCCCGTAGTCATTCTTTTGAAAGTACAGATATAGTGTAAACACATCGGAGTGCGGATCTTGGATTCCATCCTGTTGAAAAAGAAAGTCGTCGAGGCACTGATAGAGAATTTGCAGCGCATGGCCGAGGATGCCCTCCGTTCTGTCGGCAACGCCCAGGAGGAGATGCACATCGGCTCCGAAAGAACGCGCAACAAGGGGGAGCGAGGCAAATTTCTGGAATCGGCCTACCTCCTCAGCGCCCGTTCCCGGCAGGCCGACGAATGCGCCGTCGCCGCCAGGCGCCTGGCTGGACTGGACCTGGCCCCCTCGCCGAAGGCCCGGGAAGGGTCGTTGCTGGAGGTGGCCCCGGAAGGCGGCGACGGAAGTTCCTGGGTTCTGCTGGCTGCCGGCGGCATGGGCCAGGTCTTCGAGATCGACGGGGCGGCGGTGGAGATCGTCAGCCCCGAGTCGCCCATGGGCCACGCCCTGCTGGGCAGAAGGGCCGGCAGCCGGGCCAACGTGCGCATGCCGTCCGGCGTCCGCGCCCTGCGCGTATTGGCCGTGCAATAGTGGCGATCGTGTTCGGAACCACAGCTGGTGGCAACGGAGGAGCACATGGCGGATCAGGAGCTTGAAGCCGGAACGGGAGGGGTCGGCATGCCTTCGAACGGCGAGCTGCCGCCGGCGGTGGCCGAGAAGCTGCAGATCGTGCAGGAGAGCTGGGACCAGCTCAACGAAGGCCATTCGCGGGAGAAGACCCTGAACGCCCTCTACCGGCAGGCCCTCGTGCTGGAGGACGCCGCCAAGAGCGCCGGACTGCAGGCCATGGGCGCAGCCGCGGCCCAGTTCACCTGCTTCCTCGACTTCCTGGTGCAGTACAGCAAGGAGTTCAGCCAGGACAAATCCGACCAGGGGACCCTGCTCCTCGAGAATGTCAAGCAGTGCGCCCTTTCCCTGGACGAGGAACAAATGGTCTACCACGAGGAAACGGCGCAGCTGGTCGCCGAAGAGATCTCCCCGGTCGTCTACCTCCTCGACACCGACCGGAACGCCCTCGCCACGCTCGAGGAACAGCTCCGCTACTTCGGCTACAACGCCCGCGCCTTCTCCTCGGAGGAGGATCTGGAGGCGGCGGAATGGCCGTCTACCCCCATCGTGCTGGTGCTGGGAGTGGACCTGCCCGGCGAAGAGCTCGGCGGCCTGCGGCTGGCCAAGGAAAAGGCCTCCCGGCCCGGGGTCCACATCGTCTTCCTGTCCGTCAAGAACGACCTGGCCACCCGGCTGGAAACCGTCCGCGCGGGGGGGATCGCCTTCCTGATCAAGCCGGTGGACGTCACCGAGCTCGTCGAAGCCATCGAGAACCTGACCCGGCGGGAGCCGATGGAGCCGTACCGTGTTCTCATCGTGGACGACTCGCAGGCCATGTCGCACTACTACGCCTCCCTGCTGGAGCGCGAAAGCTTCCTGGTCTACGCCCTCAACAACTCCCTGCAGACCCTGGAAATTCTCGACGAGTTCCAGCCGGACGCCATCCTCGTCGACATCGACGTCTCGCCGTGCGGGGGCATCGACCTGGCCCGGGTCATTCGTCAGGAGTTCCGCTGGGCCGGCGTTTCCATCGCCCTGCTGACACCCACGGGCATGGCGGACGACATCATGGAGTTCCACAAGGTCACCCGCGAGGACGTCCTGGTACGGCCCATGCTCCCCGACGACCTGATCGGCCTCATGCGCGACCTGGTGCGCAGGTCCCGCCTCATCCGCGCCCTGAGCGTGCGGGACGGGCTGACGGGACTGTTCAACCGGGTTTCCCTGAAGGAGAACCTGGGGCGCGAGGTGCGACGCTGCAAGCGCTACAACGCCCCCCTGTCCTTCGCCATGGCCGACATCGACGCCCTCGGGGCCATCAACCAGAACTACGGCCACCAGATCGGGGACCAGGTGCTGCGCTCCTTCGCGCGGCTGATCCGGAGAAGGCTGCGCACCTCGGACGTATTGGGCCGCTACGGCGGCGGCACCTTCGGCATCGTGCTGCCGGACGCCGGCATCGAGGCGGCCAGGGGGGTCCTGGAGTCCATCCGGGCCGACTTTTCGGCCATGCCCCACACGGCCTTCGGAGGCGACTTCCGGGTCACCTTCAGCGCCGGCGTGGCCGCCTTCCCGGGCTTCCCCGACCCGCCCACCCTCCTGGAGGGGGCCGAGAAGGCCCTGGCCCAGGCCAAGAAGTCGGGCCGCAACTGCGTGGAAACCGTGGCCCCTCCCCCCAGTAAGGAGGAAGAAGGCAAAGGCGGTGCGTCCCCGACCAAGGAGACGAGAGGGATTCGCCTGTTCGGCGGCGACGCCGCGGAAGAAGGCGACGCCGGCGCGGTGGTCGACCAGGCCAACTGCCGGGCCAGGATCGTCCTGGCCGAAGACGACCGGAGCCTTTCCAAGCTCGTCCGGTTCCGCCTGGAAAGCGCCAACTTCGCCGTGTTCGACTTCAACAACGGGGAAAGCGCCCTGCAGTGGGTCGAGGCCCACCAACCCGACCTGGTGATCACCGACCTGCTTCTTCCCCGGATGCACGGGTTCGAGGTCTGCCGACGCATCAAGGGCTCGCCGAACTTGAAGGCCATTCCCGTCATCCTCATGACCGGCGTGTACACGAACCTGAAATTCGAATACGAGGG
>CAYTBK010000164.1:0-8234 GCA_964436005.1 uncultured Acidobacteriota bacterium | reverse complement strand
GACGTCATCGACTCCCACGCCCACCTGGAGGGCGGGGTTTTCGACCAGGACCGCGAGGCGGTCCTGGCCCGGGCGCGCGACGCCGGCCTGGGGTGGATCCTGTCGGTGGGCAACGCCCACCCCGAGGACCGCTCCATGGAGAAGGCCCTGGACCTGTGCGACCGGACCCCGGGGCTCTCCACCTCGGTGGGCATCCACCCCCACGATGCCCACATCGCTTCGCCGGAGTGGTTCCGGCGCATGGAGGAGATGGCCCGGTCCCCCCACGTGTGGGCGGTGGGGGAGATCGGGCTGGACTACTACTACGACAAGTCCCCCCGCGACGTCCAGCGCCGCGTCTTCACGGAGATGCTCCAGTTCGCCGCCGGCCTCGGCCTGCCGGTCATCGTGCACAGCCGCGACGCCGAGGAGGACACCTGCGCCATCCTCGAGCGGCACTGGGCGCCCCCGAACCGCGGCGGCATCATGCATTGCTTCGCCGGCGGCCCCGCCATGGCGCAACGGTGCCTTGCCCTGGGCTTCCACCTCTCCTTCGCCGGCAACGTCACCTTCCCGAACGCCCAGCCCCTGCGCGAGGTCCTGCCCCTGGTCCCCGAAGACCGCCTGCTGGTGGAGACCGACTGCCCCTACCTTTCCCCCGTCCCCTTCCGCGGCAAGCGCAACGAGCCCGCCCGGGCCGCCCTGGTGGCCGAGGCGGCGGCCCGCCTGCGCGGCGTGGAGACCGGGGCGCTGGCTCGGGTCATGCGAGAAAATTTCAAAAATGTATTTCCCCGGTTTCCGGGCGCCATGCTATAATGCACGGTTCTACACCTGCCCGGCAGGCGGAGATGAAGAAGCAGAGCATTCGCAACTTGTTGAAACCGGTGGAAGAGGACCTGAAAGAGATCCAGGTGCTGTTCCGCGAGTTGGCTTCCTCGGAAGTCCGGGCCGTCGACCGCCTGAGCGAACCGATCCGGGAAAACTCGGGCAAGATGCTCCGCCCGGCGCTGCTCATGCTCGTGACCCGCATGCTCCTCGAGGGGCAGGACGGGGACGGGGCGGAAAACGCCCTGGGGCGGGCCCGCCGGTTGGCGGCGGTGATCGAGCTGCTGCACACGGCCACGCTGATCCACGACGACGTCATCGACGAGGCCGACCGGCGGCGGGGCGCGGCCAGCCACAACGCCCTGTTCGGGAACGAGATTTCCGTCCTCACCGGCGACTGGTGCTACCTCACGGCCCTGCAGGCGGCCGTGGCCCTGCGTTCCTACCCGGTGCTGGACGTGCTGCTGGACGTCGTCCGGCAGATGGTGGAGGGCGAGCTCATCCAGCTCGACGTCATCGGGAAGGTCGACCTGAGCGAGGAAGAGAGCCTGGACATCGCCAAGCGCAAGACGGCCTGCCTGTTTTCCGCCTGCACCAGCATGGCGGGCATCCTGCGGGGCGCCCCGGCCGAGCAGGTGGAGACCCTGCGCGAAATCGGCGAGGCGTTCGGCCTGGCCTTCCAGCTCATGGACGACGTGCTCGACTTCACGGCCGATTCCGCCGAGCTGGGCAAGCCCATCATGAACGACCTGCGGGAAGGGAAGGCCACCCTGCCGGTCATCCTGCTCCTCCGCCGGGGCGATCCGGCGCACCGGCAGATGGTGGAGGCGGTGATGGCGGAAAAGAGCTTCGCCAGCGTTTCCGCCGACGATTTCCGCAACATTCTGCGCGAAGCCGGGTGCATCGACACAACCGTCACCCGGGCCCGGGCGTATATACAAAGCGGGAAGATGATGCTCGAGGCGTTTCCGCCGTCGGCCAGCCGCGAATCCCTGCTCGGACTGGCGGATTTCATCCTGGCCAGGGATTTTTGAGGATTTTTCGGGGGGCCCATTCAACCATTTTGCGCCGATAGCCATCAAAGTAAGGGGGACGTCTGGTTTTCCCCCTGTGGCAGGGGAGGGGCGAACAGAATATGAACAAATTCCTTAGTCGTTTGCGCGGTCGTGCGTCTTCCGGCGAGCCCGAGAGAAAACCGCACTACAACATGTTCCTCGGCGACAGCATGTACGGGGGGCTCCATGTTCCTCCGCCGGCCGAGGGGCAGGCGCCCAAAAAGCGGGACGTGCGGGACCTCGAGCTGCCCATGAAGCACCTCCTGGTGAGCGGCGGACCCGCTTCCCCGGAGGAACGCAAGGCCCTGGCCAAATCGGCGGGGATTTCCTTCGGCGTCCACCTGGGCGTGGTCTTCTCCATCGTCTTCTTCCTGGTGGTGCTGCCGCTCATCGCCCCGGAGCAGCTCTCCGAGTTGGTCCTCACGCTGGCCGGACCGCCCGCGGTCGATGTCCAGGACTTCCCCGAAACGGCTTTCCCGGGCAACGACAAGCCCGTGGAGCTGGTGAAGGAAGACAGTTTCGTCAAGAACGCCGGGAACCGCGGCGAAGGCAACGTCATCGGCACGGGCGGCGGCGGCGGGGGCGGCGGCTCCAAGCCCGAGCTGACCCCGCAGAGCCGTTTCCAGGACGGCAAGGGCTTCGTGCCCGAGCCGCCGAAGACGCCCATCGACATCCCCGAGATCGAACCGGACGCGCCGGCCGACCTGCCCAAGGGCATGGCCGTGCCCATTCTGCCCAACATCACCAACCTCAACCCCAGCATGAAGCTGGTGGACGGCCGGGTGCCCCCTCCGGGCGGCCCGGAGATCATCGGTGGCGGCCAGGGCCGGGGCATCGGCTCCGGGACCGGCAACGGCTACGGGCCGGGGAGCGGGGGCAACTGGGGCGGCGGCACCGGCGGCGGCCGGGGCAGCGGCAGCGGCGACGGCATCGGCCCCGGCAGCGGCGGCGGTTTCGGCGGCGGGCTCGGCGGCGGCGAGGGGATCTACCGGCCCGGGGAGCCGGGCGTGCAGGCGCCCATCCCCATCTTCAAGCCCAACCCCAAGTTCACGGACGAGGCCATACAGCGCCGCGTCACCGGCGTGGTGCTCCTGTCGGGAATCATCCGCGAGAACGGCCGGGTCGACACCCTGCGCATTCTGCGCGGCTTGGGCTACGGGCTGGACCAGTCGGCCGTCGAAACCGTGGCCAACAAGTGGAAGTTCAAGCCCGGCGTGAAGAACGGGCGCCCGGTGGCCTGCCTGGTGACCATCGAGGTCGTGTTCCAGCTGTATTGACAAGCTTGCCGGCGCCGGCCGGTTCACGCCGTGCCGGAACCGGGGGGAGATTGTGCGCGTTGCCGGAGGGCTGTTGAAAGGAGGCGGTCCCCCAACCTCGAGCGGGCGACCCGCGTGCGGGTCTTGCGTGAGGCCGGGGTCCGCCTGCCGGAACCGGAAGGCAAATTCTGTTTTAATTGTAATACGAACATATACATGGTTATTCCTGGCCGGGCTCGCCCTGGCCTTTTCCATTTCCTGCGGCGAGCGGCGGGAGCGGGACATCCTGACCCCGGCGGAGCGGACCTGGCTCAAGGAGCACCCTCGCCTGCGCATCGCCCCGGACCCCAACTTCGCCCCCGTCGAGTCCTTCCAGGAGGATGGCCGCTACGTCGGCTTCATGGCCGACATGATGAGCCTCCTGGAAAAGCGGCTGGACGTCCGGTTCGAGATCGTGCGGCTGCCCACTTGGGATGACGTGGTCCGCCAGGCCCGCGCGCGCGGGGTGGACGGGATCACGGCGGCCCAGATCACGCCGGAGCGGCGGACCTTCCTGCTGTTCACCACGCCCATCGTGGATATCCCCAACGTCATCATCGTGCGGAGCGACACGCCGGGGACCTTCACCCTGCCCGAGCTCAGGGGGAAGCGGATCGTGGTCACCCGCGGCAACGCCATCCACGAGCACATCGCCCGCGAGTTCGCCTACCTCGAGCCGCGCTCCGTCGCCGACGACCTGGCCTGCCTGCTGGACGTCTCCTTCAACCGGGCGGACGCCACCGTCGTCAACCTCGCCATCGCTTCGTACCTCATCGACAAGCACGGCATCAGCAACCTGCGGCTGGCCGGCGACTCCGGACGGTCCAACCCCCTCGCCTTCGCCTGCCGGAGCGACTGGCCCGTTCTCCAGGGCATTGTGGAGAAAGGCCTGGCCGCCATCAGCCGGGAGGAGCGGGACGCCCTGTACCGGAAGTGGGTCAGCCTGCGGCCGGAATCCTTCTTCTCCTCGCGGACCTTCTGGAACACGCTGATCGCCGTCCTCTGCCTGACCGCCCTGCTGACCGCGGCGGGGGTGGCCTGGAACGTCACCCTGCGGCGCCGGGTCAGCGAGCGGACAAGGGAACTCGACAAGGAACTGGCCATCCGGCGCCAGGTGGAGGAGGACCTCCGCAGCCAGCGGGAGCGGCTGGCGGTCACCCTGCGCAGCATCGGCGACGGGGTCGTCGTCACCGACAACGAGGGGAACATCACCCTCCTCAACGACGCCGCCGAGAAACTGGTCGGCAAGACCGGCGCCCAGCTCCTGGGCAAGCCTTTCTTCTCCGAGGTGTGCATGCTGGACCCGGAAACGCGGGCCCAGCTGCTGGGTTCTTTGAGCGCGGCTTCCGACACGGGGTCCCTGGCCATCCGGGGCGGCCGGGAAATCCTGGTGGCGGCCGACGGGACCGAGCGGACGGTTTCGGACAGCGTCGCCCCGATCCTGGACGAGCACGGGACCGTCAAGGGCGCCGTCATGGTGCTGCACGACATCTCGGAGAAAGAGGCCGTCGAGCGCGAACTGCGCAACCTCCAGAAGCTGGAGTCCCTGGGAATCCTGGCCGGCGGCCTGGCCCACGACTTCAACAACATCATGACGGCCATCATGGGCAACATCGCCCTGGCCCGGCTCGAGGGGGGCGAGCTGCCCCAGGCCTGCGAGGAGTACCTGGCGGGGGCCGAGTCCGCCGTCGAAAGGGCCAAGGGGCTCACCCAGCAGCTTCTCACCTTCTCGAAGGGCGGCTGCCCGGTGAAGAGCCCCCTGCCCCTGGGGCCGCTCCTGCGCGAGAACACGCAGTTCGTCCTGGCCGGGTCCAACGTGTCCTGCGTCTTCGCCATCGCCGATGACCTGCCCCCCGTGGACATCGACGAGGGCCAGATCGTCCAGGTGGTGTGCAACCTCGTCATTAACGCCAAGCAGGCCATGCCCGAGGGGGGAAGCATCCGGGTGCAGGCCCGGCGCCTCTTCTCCTGCGAGCCCCTGCCGCCCGCGCTGCCGCCCGGCGTCTATGTCCTGGCGGAGGTCGTCGACCACGGGACCGGCATCCCCGAGAACATCCTGCCCCACATCTTCGACCCGTTCTTCTCCACCAAGGAAACCGGGCACGGCCTCGGCCTGTCCATGTGCCGCTCCATCGTGGAGAAGCACGGCGGCTGCCTGACGGTCGCCAGTTCTCCGGGCGAGGGCTCCACCTTCTCCTTCTACCTGCCGGTGGCCGTCGCGACGCCGGCCGAAAACCAGGCGGACCGTCGCGTCTCGGACACCTTCCGGGCCCGGGTGCTCGTCATGGACGACGAGGAGAGCGTCCGGCATATTTTCCGGAACATGCTGTCCCGTCTCGGGCACGAACCCGTCTGCGTCGCGGACGGCCACACCGCCATCGCCGAGTGGGGCCTGGCTGCCGGGTCCGCCAAACCCTTCGACGTGGCCATCGTGGACCTGACGGTCCCTGGGGGCCTG
The DNA here is from genome assembly GCA_964436005.1 of uncultured Acidobacteriota bacterium. Classification (GTDB taxonomy): domain Bacteria; phylum Acidobacteriota; class JAAYUB01; order JAAYUB01; family JAAYUB01; genus JAGNHB01. Next base: position 2,622 of record CAYTBK010000164.1, on the reverse strand, counting down.
GGCGGCAAGGACACGGTGGCGGCCCTCCGGGAGAAGACGCCGGGGGCCAAGGTGCTGGTCACCAGCGGGTATTCCAACGACCCCGTCATGGCCGACCCCCAGGCGTACGGCTTCGCCGGTTCCCTGGCCAAGCCCTTCCGCATCGAGGAACTGTCGGACGTCCTGCGCGCGACGCTCTTTTTCTCGCACCAGGAATCCGGGGCGGCGGTGGTATAATTCCCCAAAATTGTTCAGGAGGGCCGCATGTTCAACGTCAATGAATATTTCGATGGCAAAGTGAAATCCCTGTCCTTCGCCCCGGCTTCCGGCCGGGCGACCGTGGGCGTCATGGCGGAAGGCGAATACACGTTCAACACCTCCACCGTCGAGATCATGACCGTGGTGGCCGGGACGCTCGTCGTCAAGCTGCCCGGGGAGAACGAGTGGAAGACCTTCACCGGCGGCCAGTCCTTCACGGTGGCCAAGGACGCCAGCTTCCAGCTGCGGGTCCCGGAGCAGACCGCCTATCTCTGCCAGTACCGCTGAGAAGCGGGCAGGGGCATGACCATGAGCGCAGCTGAAAAGGCCGTCGCCTTTTCCCCGGCCGAGATCGCCCGGCGCGGGGAGCTGTTCCGCCAGGCCCTGGCCCCGCTGGGGCTGGACGGGGCCATCGTCCTCCACCGGGCCGACACGGTCTACCTCGCCGGCGCCTCCTTCCAGGGCGCCGTGCTCGTCCCCCGGGAAGGCACGCCCCGCATCTTCGCCTGGCGCGGGGCGGGCTGGATCCCCGCCGACTGCCCCTGGCCGGTGGAGACGGTCCCTTCGGCCGCCGCCTTCGGCAAGGCCCTGGCCGGGACCGAGTTCGCGAGCTGGAAGCGGGTGGGCTTCGAGGAGGACGTCGTCCCCGTGGCGCTGTTCCGTCGCATGGTCCAGAAAACCTGGCCCGAAGCCCAGTTCGACGACGCCGCGGCGGCCCTGCGGCGCGTGCGCGCCGTCAAGTCGGCCGAGGAGCTCGAGCGGGTGCGCCGGAGCGGCACCGTGCTGGCCTCCGGCTTCGCGGCCCTGCCGGGGATCATCCGGGCCGGGCTGCCCGAGTACGAGATCCAGGCCCAGTTCGAAGCGGCGCTCCGCCGCGCCGGCGACCAGGCCTTCGCCCGCACCCGGGCCTTCAACGCGGAGTCGCGGGGCATCGTCGCCTGCGGTGAGTCTGCCGGGGTGGACAACGTCTTCGACGGCCCCCTGGCCCAGCTGGGCCGGAACCGCCTCACCCCCATGGGCGGCGGCGAGGCGGAGGTGCGGCGCGACCTCCCCGTCATCGTCGACAGCACGGCCGGCTTCGGGGGCTACCTTACCGACATGACCCGGACCTTCGTCTGCGGGAGGCTGGAAGCCCGCTTCACCGAGGCCCACGACTTCTGCGTGGCGGTCCTGGAAGGCTGCGCCCAGCGCATGGTGCCCGGCGCCGTGCCGGAAGACATCTACCTGTGGGCCCTGGACGAGGCGGGGAAGGCCGGCTTCGCCGCCAACTTCATGAACCGGGGCGCCAACCAGGTCCGTTTCCTGGGGCACGGGATCGGCCTGGAGGTGGACGAGACCCCCGTGCTGGCCAAGCGGTTCACCGACCCGCTGCAGGCGGGCATGGTCATCGCCGTGGAGCCCAAGGTGGTGTACGACGACGGCGCCGTCGGCGTCGAAGACACCTTCATCGTCGCGGAGGGCGGCGCCCGGACGGTGACCCCCATGGAGCGGGGCGTCATCCGCGTGGACTAGGCCGGGGGCCGGCCGGGCCGGCCTGCGGGAGAAATACGTCTCCGTTGTTACGAAATATCTTTTTGCGGATGGCTGCCGCATGAGATCTGTTCCGTGGAAAGCAGGCTTCCTCGCCCTGCTGCTGATGGGTTCCGCCTTCTTCGGGCTGGCGGAGCTGCCGGAGCTCATTCCCCGCCAGGTCCTTTTCGGGGACCCCGACATCACCTCGCCCGCCATTTCCCCCGACGGGGCGACGCTGGCGTACTGCGCCGCCTACCGCGGCGTGCTCAACGTCTGGGGCCGGAGCGTGGACCGGCAGGACGACCGCCTGCTGACCCGCTTCGGCAAGGGGGGCGGCATCGGCGGGTTCACCTGGTCGCCGGACGGGCGGCACGTCCTTTTCGCTTCCTGCAACGGCGGCGACGAGAACTGGCACCTGATGCAGGCGGAGGTGGGGGCGAGGCCGGGGGCCCGGCGGAAGGACCTGACCCCGTTCCGTGGCGTCCAGGCCCGTTTCCTGAAGTCCTCCCCGCTGCGCACCGACGCCATCCTGGTCACCCTCAACCGCGACCGCCGGGACCTCTTCGAACCGTACCTGCTCCAGCTCCCGGGCGGCCGGCTGACCAAGGCGGCGGTGAACCCGGGGAACGCCGTGGGCTGGGTGGCGGACGCCCACCTCCGCGTGCTCGGCATGAAAACCCTGGAGACCGACGGGGGCACGGCCGTCTGGGTGCGGGGCGACGTGGACGAGCCCTGGCGCAAGATCTTCAGCGCCGGCCCGGAAGAGGACGCCCTGCCGCTCGGCTTCGTGGGCCGGGGCAGGGAACTGCTGCTGCTGCACGACGTGGGCGCCGAGCGGCGCCGGCTCGTGCGCCTGCCGCTGGACGGCGGCGG
>CAYTBK010000163.1:2777-8235 GCA_964436005.1 uncultured Acidobacteriota bacterium | reverse complement strand
ACGCCGGCGACGCTGCGCCGGGCGGTCAGTTCCAGGGCGCGGACGTCCCGCAGCAGTTCGGCGAGGGACCTCACGGGACGCGCACCATGTCCAGCGTCCGGGAGATGACGTCTTCCACCTTGACGCCCTCCGCGTCCGCCTGGTAGGTGAGGATGATCCGGTGCCGGAGGGCCATGGGGGCCACCGCCTTGACGTCATCGGGCAGGGCGGCGTCCCGGCCCTGCAGCATCGCCCGGGCCTGGGCCAGCCTGGCCAGGGCGATGCCGCCCCGGGGCGAGGCTCCGTACTCGACGATGCCGTCCAGCCCGAGCGACCGGCGGACGGGCTCCCGCCCGGCATGCACGATGTCGGTGACATACCGCAGCAGCTTGTCGTCCAGGTAGACGTTCCGGGTCATGCTCTGCAGTTGGTGTAGGGTGGGCGCGTCCATCAGGGCCTTGACGTCGGGGAAGGACGTCTCGTCGACGACCATGCGGATGATCGCCGCCTCCTCCTCCGGCGAGGGGTAGGGAACGACGACCTTGGCCAGGAAGCGGTCCAGCTGGGCTTCGGGCAGGGGATAGGTGCCCTCCTGTTCCAGGGGGTTCTGGGTGGCGAAGACGAAGAACGGCCGGGGCAGGGGCAAAGACTCCTCGCCCAGGGTGACCTGTTTCTCCTGCATGGCTTCGAGGAGGGCCGACTGGACCTTGGCCGGGGCCCGGTTGATCTCGTCGGCCAGCAGGAAATGGGCGAAAACGGGGCCTTTCTGGGTCTCGAAGGCGCCGGTGGACTGGTTGTAGATGCGGTTGCCGGTGATGTCCGCCGGCAGCAGGTCGGGGGTGAACTGGATGCGCTTGAAGGACAGGCGGCAGACGTGGGCCAGGAGGTTGACCGCCCGGGTCTTGGCCAGCCCGGGCACGCCTTCCACGAGGAGGTGGCCGTCGGCCAGCACACCCATCAGCAGGGCGTCGAGGAAGGCCTGCTGGCCGACCAGCCCCTTGGCCGCTTCGGCCCGGACCCGGCCCAGGAACTCCACAGCGTTCTGGCTCGCGTGCATGCGCGCTCTCCTGTTCGGATGGATTTTCAGCGGTGCCCGGCCGCCACGGGAAGCGGCTTGCAGCTAATCTTTTGAAGGAAAGATAGATCGGGTCCTGTTAAAATGCAAGCCGAAACTGGGCGGGCGCGCGCCGGTTGTCTTCGGGCCCCGGCAGTGGTACCATCCGCCTCCCTGAGGCCTTATGGAAAAACGGATCCTGTTCGTCGTCAAAAATCTATACACCATGGAACGCCTCGGCCCCATGCTGCTCTCCTCCCTGGCCACGGCCCGGGGGTGGGAGACGGACCTGTACATCGCCGACCTCCACCCGGCCCGCGAGTTCGACCGCAAGCTGGCCACTTTCCAGCCGGTCGTCATCGCCTACAGCGTCATGACCCCGGAGTTTCCGGCCGTCGACGCCCTGGCCCGGCGGGCCCACGCCCGGGGCGGGGCCTTCAACCTTTTCGGCGGCCCCCACCCCACCTTTTTCCAGGAGATCCTCGAGCAGCCGCACGTGCACGGCCTGGCCTTCGGGGAGGGGGACGTCTCCTTCCCGGAGTTCCTCGAGCGGTTCGAGCAGGGCCGGGACTTCACCGGGACGCCGGGCATGCACTTCCATCTCAACGGGAAGCTGCACCGGAACGCGCCGGCCCCCCTGGAACAGAAGCTCGACCGGCTGCCCTTCGCGGACCGCGGGCTCATGGAGAAAGGCGACCCTCTCCTGGCCGGCGGGAAAACGCACATCTTTATCGCTTCGCGGGGGTGCCCCAACGCCTGCACCTACTGCTTCAACCACCAGTTCAACCGGATGTTCCGCTCCTGCGGAAGGATCCTCCGGCACCGCAGCGCCGACAACCTGCTCCGCGAGATGAAGGCGGTCAAGGAGAAACAGGGGCTTGACTTCGCCTACATCGACGACGACATCCTGACCCTGCTCCCCCTGGCCTGGCTGGAGGAGTTCGCCGACCGGTACCCGGCGGAGGTGGGGGCCCCGTTTTTGTGCAATGTCCATGCGAATTTCGTCAACGACGAAAAAATCGACTGCCTGGCCCGGGCCGGCTGCCGGACCGTCTGTTTCGGACTCGAGTGCGGGGACGAATCCGTCGCGGCAAACATCCTGAAGCGGAAAGTGGAAAACCGCCGCTACCTGGCCCTGGCCCAGTCCCTGCACGGGCGGGGCTTGCGCGTCATGACCCAGAACATCCTGGCCCTGCCGGTTCCCCGCCCGCTTTCGACCGACCTGCAGACGCTGGACGTCAACCTGGCCTGCCGGCCGGATTTCGCCGTCTCCCAGCTGTTTTTCCCTCTCCCGGGGACCGACCTCGCCGCCTATTCGGCGGCCAACGGGTTCCTCCCCGGCGGTCTGGACCGGCTGCCGGAGCGCACCAACAGCTATTCGGCCCTCCACTTCCCGGACCGGCGGGAGAAGGCCCGGGTCCAGCGGCTGCACAAGCTCTTCGGCCTGACCGTGCGGTTCCGCTTCCTGCGGCCCCTGGTGCCCTTCCTCATCCGGCTGCCCCTGGGGGCCGTCTATTCCCTTTTCTATGTCCTCTGGTACGGTTACGCCACCCGGATCAAGCTGGAGGGCACCCGGAAATCCGGCCGTGACTTCCGCTTCTTCTGGCGCAGCCTGTGCCGGAACATCGCCGCCTTCGTCCGCAAACCGTCCCGGAAACTGGACTGATCAGAAAGTGCTGCCGTTATTCTTCTCCAGGGGGCCGGTCGTCTCGGAGAAGAAGCAGCGGAAGCGGCCGGAGAGATCGGTGGCCCGGCGGCTGGCTTTGTCCTCGTACATGCGCTCGTCGGCCAGGCTCAGCGCCTCTTCGAGGCGTTCCCCGGATTCGACCACGGTGATACCGGCCGACATGTGGCAGGGGGGGCATCCTTCCCCCGGGCGGTGCAGTTCGTGGCGAACCTTTTCCAGCCGCTCCCGGGCCTGCTCGATGCCGAGGTTGCGGCACACGGCCAGGAATTCGTCGCCGCCCCACCGGAAGATGGCATCGTCGGGGCGGAAGGCGGCCAGCAGCACGGAAGCCACCCGCTTGAGGCAAACGTCGCCCACCGAGTGGCCAAAGCGGTCGTTGATGGTCTTGAAGTCGTCCAGGTCCAGGAAGAGGAGCAGGGTCCTGTCGTTGGCCCGCTGGGCCATCTCCTCCCGGAACCGGCGTCGGTTCAGCAGGTTGGTGAGTGGGTCGGTGTCGATCAGCTGGCTGATGCGCTCCCGGGACAACCGCAGGTCGTCGTTGACTTCCTGCAGGTGCCGGTAGGTGGAGCTCTGCAGGGCGACCAGCGAAGCCAGGGCGATGACCAGCTCCGCCCCGGAGTCCAGGAAATTGGAGAGCTGCAGGTGGTTCGACGGCACGCGGTTGAACAGCAGGATGTTGGTCAGGAAGGGGACGTAGTGCAGGAAGACGATCCCGTGGATGGTGATGGCCCCGCCCAGCCAGCGGGACATGGTGGTGCCCGAGTGCAGGAACAGCCAGATGCCCCCGCCGGTCATCAGCACGCCCACCATGAGGTCCTGCCCCATCTGGGCCCAGCGCAGGCCGGGGGAAAGGAACCCCAGGGCGATCCCCCACCCGCCGGCCAGCAGAAGCGTGCGCCGCATCTCCATCAGCGGCGGGGCCCCGGGATGGGCGTGCTTGCCCGCCCCGAAGAGGATCATCACCACGAACAGGATCTTGAAGAACGCGTACCCCGCCACGGCGGCATGGATCGCCACGCCGGGCAGCCGCGTGTACAGCAGCACGAAAACGCAGAGCAGGGAGAGCAGGTCGGCCAGCCAGGCCAGGGACCAGCACAGCACCTCGTTCAGCTTGAGCGTCCGGGACAGGAGGAAGAAGAAGATGGAAAACAGCGCGACCATCCCCAATTGCGTGAAAAAGGCCAATTCGCTTACAATGCTGGGAAAGTAGCTGGCCACCCTTTTCCTCGATGACTTGGATCCAATGGAAGTATGATATTTTCACATCGGGCGGGAATCAAGGGGAAAGTTTCACCACAGCAAAAAAACCAGTAATTGCATAATAATCGTAAGCGGCTCCCTTGGGACCGGGCGGCCGTTCCCGGCGTATTTCTTGACTTTTTTCCCTGTTTCCGGTAAGTTGCTTCGCTGTTGCCTGCGACGGGACGGCCCGCCGGCGGAACCGTCCGGAAGCCCCGGAACACGTTTTCAAGGAGAATCCATGCGACTGACCAGATATTTCATGCCCACGCTGCGCGAGGCCCCTGCCGAGGCCGAAGTCGTCAGCCATATCCTCCTCCTGCGGGCCGGCTACATCCGCCAGCTCGCGTCCGGCATCTACTCGCACCTCCCGCTGGCCCGCCGGTCGCTCCGCAAGATCGAGAACATCGTCCGCCGCGAGATGGACGCCATCGGGGGCCAGGAGTTCCACCTGCCCGCCATGCACCCGGCCGAGGTGTGGCAGGCCACGGGGCGGTGGGATGTCATGGGGGACAACATGTTCCGCCTGAAGGACCGGTGGAACCGCGACATGTGCCTGGGCATGACCCACGAGGAGATCTTCACCTGGATCGCCCGCAACGAGTTGCGCTCGTACCGGGACCTGCCGCAGATCTGGTACCAGATCCAGACCAAGTTCCGCGACGAGCCGCGCCCGAAATCGGGCCTGCTGCGCGTGCGCGAGTTCACCATGAAGGACGCCTACTCCTTCGACCTGACCTGGGAGGGGCTCGACCTTTCCTACGAGAAGCACCGCCAGGCCTACTGCCGGATCTTCGCGCTGTCCGGCCTGGAATACTTCGCCGTGGAAGCGCACTCCGGCGCCATGGGGGGCAGCCGCTCCCAGGAGTTCATGGTCCGCTCCGAGGCCGGCGAGGACCTGGTCGCCCACTGCCCGGCCTGCGGCGCCGCGGCCAACCTGGAGAAGGCGGTTTCCGTGCCCTCCCCGGTGGAGGACGCTCCCTGCGCCTCGCCCGAGCCGGAGCGGATCGCCACCCCCGACAAGCACTCCATCGAAGACGTGGCGGCCTTTTTGGGCACGGCGCCCGGCCGGCTCATCAAGACCCTGGTCTACATGGTGGAGTCCACGCCGGTGGTGATCCTCCTGCGCGGCGACCACTCCCTCAACGAGATGAAGCTGGAGAGCGTCGTCGGCACCGGCGTCTTCCGTCCGGCCACGGCCGACGAAGTGGTGGCCTGCATGGGCTGCCCGGTGGGGAGCCTCGGCCCGGTGGGCGTCTCCGGCCTGCGCATCCTGGCCGACCAGGCGCTGAAAGGCCGCCGGAACATGGTGACCGGCGCCAACGTCGACGGGTTCCACATCGCCGGCGTCACGCCAGAAGAGCACTTCCAGGCCGAGTTCCACGAACTGCGGAGCGTGGTGGACGGCGACGGCTGCCCCGCCTGCGGGAAACCCCTGGAAGTCGTCAAGACCATCGAGGTCGGCCACATCTTCAAGCTCGGCCTCAAGTACAGCACCT
>CAYTBK010000163.1:0-2677 GCA_964436005.1 uncultured Acidobacteriota bacterium | reverse complement strand
GTCAAGACCATCGAGGTCGGCCACATCTTCAAGCTCGGCCTCAAGTACAGCACCTCGCTGAGCGCCGAGGTCCTGGACGCCGACGGGGCCGCCCACCCCATCGTCATGGGCAGCTACGGCATCGGGGTGGAGCGCATCCTGGCCTCCGCGGCCGAGCTGTGGCACGACGACAAGGGCATGGTCCTGCCGGTCTCCATCGCGCCGTTCGAGGTCATCCTCACCCCGGTGAGCCAGGATGAGGCCGTCGTGCAGGCCACGGAACGGCTCTACGCCGAACTGCAGGCCGCGGGCGTCGACGTGCTGCTCGACGACCGCAACGAGCGCGCCGGCGTGAAGTTCAACGACGCCGACCTCATCGGCATCCCCGTCCGCGTGACCCTGGGGCAGAAGAAGGTGGCCCAGGGTCTGGTCGAGGTCACCACCCGCAAGGACGGGGCGCGCGCGGACGTGGCCCTGGACGGCGCCGCCGCCCATGTCGCCGGGATGATCGCCGCCATGAAGGCCGCCCTGGAAGCCTCTGCCGACGAAGACGCGGTGATGTCCCGGGGCAAGTGAGAACGCCGCGGGCGCCCCGCTTCCGCGGAATACCAGCAGGAGACGAACAACGTGAACCAACTTCCGCTCATGGAGATCACGCTCAAGGACGGGCAGCGCGTCAAGGTCAAGAAAGGGCTGAACCTGCTGCAAATCCTGGACCGGCTGGAACTGTGGAGCCCGTTTCCCGTGGTCGCCGCCAAGATCAACAACCGCCTGACCAACCTGCGCCACAAGATCAGCGTCGACTCCAAGGTGGAGTTCATCGACTGCGCCCACCCCGAGGGGTACCGGGTCTACCAGAGCTCCCTCTCCTACCTGGCCGGGATGGCTGTGGCGCGGGCCTTCCCCAACGCCGGGCTGAAGATCGAGCACTCTCTCAGCAAGGGCCTCTACTGTGAGGTCATCAAGGACACGCCCCTGACCGAGGAGGAACTGGCCCAGATCGAACGCGACATGCGCGACATCGTGGCCCAGGACTTCCCCATCGACAAGGTCAAGACTTACCTGGACGAAGCCCTGCTGTTCTTCCGGGAGACCGGCCAGGAGGACAAGATCCGGCTGTTCCGCCACACGAACCCGCACACCATCGACATTTATTACTGTGAGGAATACCAGAATTCCTCCGACTGCCCCCTGGTGCCCTCCACGGGCTCCCTTGGCCTTTTCAAGCTCATCTACTACCACCAGGGCTTCATCGTGCTCATGCCCGAGCCGTACTCCGACTGGGAGGCGCCGACGGCCGTCTCCGTGGAGTCGGCCGTCCCCGAGTTCAGCGAACAGCCCAAGCTGTTCGACATGTTCCGGGAATACGCCCACTGGCTGAAGATTCTCAACCTGGAGGACGTGGGCGCGCTCAACGACTGCGTGGTCTCCGGCAAGTACGAGGAGATCATCCGCCTCAGCGAAGCCTTGCAGGAAAAGAAGATCGCCCATATCGCCGACGGGGTCAGCAACTCGCGGATCGTGCTGGTGGCCGGGCCCTCCTCCTCGGGCAAGACCACCTTCTCCAAGCGCCTGGCCGATCAGCTGCGGGTCATCGGGCTGGAGCCGGTGGTCATCTCCCTGGACGACTACTTCCTCGACCGGGAGAAGACGCCCCGCGACGCGGCCGGCAACTACGACTTCGAGAGCATCCGGGCGCTGGACGTGGAGCTGCTGCAGAGCCACTTCCGGGCCCTGGTGGACGGCCAGCCGGTCAAGGTGCCCCGCTACAGCTTCCACACGGGGACGCGGACCCTGGACTTCCGGGAGATCCGCCCGACCCGGGACACGGTGTTCATCTTCGAGGGCATCCACGCCATCAATCCCGAGTTGACCCGCGGACTGCCGGGCGGCCGCATCAGCCGGGTCTACGTCGCCCCGCTCACCACCCTGAGCATGGACAACCAGAACCGGATCCCCACCACCGACATGCGCCTGCTGCGCCGCATCGTCCGGGACAACCACTTCCGCGGGTACAGCGCCCTGGACACGCTGCGGCGCTGGCAGTCCGTGCGCCACGGAGAGACGAAGTACATCTACCCCTACCAGAAGGACGCCGACTTCTTCTTCAACTCGGCCATGGTCTACGAGCTGGCGGTGCTCAAGCGCTTCGCCGAGCCCCTGCTGTACCGCATCAGCACCATGGACCCCGAGTACAGCGAGGCCCGCCGCCTGCTGAAGTTCCTCTCTTACTTCCAGGACATCTCGCCGGACAACGTCCCCTCCACCTCGCTGCTGCGCGAGTTCATCGGCAAGAGCGGGTTCGTCTACTAGGACTTTCTGCTGATCCTGATGCAGGCGCCGCCCGCCGGGCGGCGCATTTTTTAATAGCGTGGCTCGTAGTCTACGGGTCTTTCCCCCGCGATCGCTGATCGGGAAAGGATGGGCCCGCAAAGGCGCCGCGTTCCCGAAGAAGGGTTCGCCATTTGTTCCCGCGCCGCGCACAAGGGCCGAACCTGTGGCGCTTGCGCCGGGCAGGCCGTGGCGCCCAGGCGGAAAATCCCTCGGGGGCAGGGTTCGGGCACAGCCGGAAGCCGACGGGGATGAAAAAAAGTGTTGACACGCGCTGTGCGGAATGGTAAAAAGCTTCTTCGCTGAGCGGGACTAACTCAGTGGTAGAGTGCAACCTTGCCAAGGTTGAAGTCGCGAGTTCGAATCT
>CAYTBK010000162.1:0-8314 GCA_964436005.1 uncultured Acidobacteriota bacterium | reverse complement strand
GCCTGGACGAGAAGATGACGGCCGCCTACCACGCCGTGCACGATCTTTCCAAGGACAAGAAGGTCTACACCCGCGACGCCGCCTACATGATCTCCATCAAGCGCGTCGCCGAAGCCTGCAAGCAGCGCGGCTGGATCTAGTCGATACGGTTTCTAGCACCACGGGCGGCCTCCAGCCGCCCGTTTTTTTTCCCTTTGCCGGAAGCGGAGACACGGACCATGGCCGAAACCATCGAAACCGCCACCCTGGGCGCAGCGATCCTGGCCGGAGGGGTCGGGCTGCGGGCCGGAGGCGCCATCCCCAAGCAGCTGCTCCCCCTGGACGGCGTTCCCATGCTGATGCGGGTCGCCCGCACCTTCCACGATTCCGGCCTGTTCGACTGCCTGGTCATCTCTATGCACCCGGACTGGCTCGAGCACGTCCGGCGGCTCCTGGTCGAGGGCGGGCTGGAAAAGGCGTTCCTGGTCTGCCCCGGCGGCGCCACCCGGCAGGCCTCCTCGTTCCGGGCGCTGCAGACAATGGCCGGCCGGCCGGCGCCCCCCCGCTTCGTGCTGATCCACGACGCCGCGCGATGCCTGGTCGACCAGGCCCTCCTGGCCCGGTGCGCCGAAGCGGTCCGGCGGCAGGGGGCCGTCACCGCCGCGGCGCCTGTCGTCGACACCCTGGCCGTGGCCCAGGAAGGCCGGATCACCTCCATCCCGGACCGGAACGCCCTCTTCCGGGTCCAGACGCCCCAGGGGTTCAGGCTGCGGGACATCCTCGACGCCCACGAGGAAGCGCTCCGCCGCGGCGTGACGAACGCGTCCGACGACGCCCAATTGGCCATGGCGGCCGGGCGGACCGTCCACCTCGTGGAGGGGGGAGAAAGGAACATCAAGGTGTCTTTCCCGGGCGATTTCGACGTGGCGGAAGCCTGGCTTCGGAGCGGGCGGCAAAATTCTTGACAATGGGGGCCGGAAGGGAATGGAATCGTGCCCTTTCCCGGTCCCGCCAAAATCCAGGCATGCCAGCAGGAGCAGCACATGATGGAAACCAGACTGTCCAAGGACGAATACTTCGCGGTCCTGGCCAAAGTGACCGGGGCCCGCTCCATCTGCACGCGCCACAAGATCGGCACGGTCATCGTGAAGGACGGTCACGTCATCTCGACCGGCTACAACGGCCCCCCGCGCGGATACACCCACAAGTTCTGCCAACCCTGCGTGAAGGATTCCGCCCAAATCGAAAGCAACCAGGGCCACTCGCTCTGCCCGGCCACGCACTCCGAGGCCAATGCCATCGTCCAGGCGGCCTTCCAGGGCATCTCGACGAAAGGCGCGCAGATGTACACCACGCTCTTCCCCTGCGACCTCTGCCAGCGGCTCATCATCAACGCGGGGATTTCGGAAGTGGTCTACCTGTACGAATACCCCGCCCTGCGCAACATGCTGGCGGAAGCGGGCATCCCGTCCCGGAAGACGACCGCCCCGGCCCTCCTGGACTTCGAGGAACTGGGGAAATAGGAAGAACGAAAGGGAACTCCCCGCCGGGGGACGCATTGACATCGGCGCGACATGGGGATACTCTCCCTGTTTTGGAAAAACGCCGCACGTTTCCGTTGGAGGAAACCGATGATCAAGGAAGACATCGTCAACCGCATACACGAAATCCACGGTGGATTGACCCGGAAGGAGGTCGAGAACGCCGTGAACGTGATGTTCGAGGAAATACTCTCCGCCCTCGCCGCGGGAAGCGAGGTCAAATTGTGCGGCTTCGGCACCCTGCGGCTCGTCAACCGGAAAGGCAAGCTGGGCACGCACCCGGCCACCGGGGAAAAAGTGGCCGTCAAGGCCAGGAACGCGGTCGTGTTCAAGGCTTCCCCCATCCTGATGAAGCTGCTACCCAAGTCCTGAGATACGGCCGGGGGACGCCATGGTGCAGAAAAAGCTGTACAGGAAAATCGGGGAAATCTGCCGCGAGATGGACGTGCCACCCCACATCCTCCGGTACTGGGAAGAAGAGTTCCCCATGCTGCGCCCCCGCAAGAACAAGACCGGCCAGCGGATCTATTCCGAACGGGACTTCGAGATCCTGACCACCATCCGCCAACTGCTGCACGTGGAGAAGTACACCATCGCCGGGGCCCGCGCCCGCATCCGGGAGCTCATGCGGCCCGCCAGACCGGAAGAGGAATCCGCAAGCCCCGTACCCGCCGCCCCCCCGCCCCTGCCGGAAACGCCCCGGCAGGAATGCCTGCCCTTCGGCGCCGTGCCGGATGCGGCGGACATCGAGCGCATCCGGAACGTCTTTTTCCGACTGGGCCAGGTCATGGACCGGATCAAGTCGTGGCCCCTGCCCCCCGACGCCGACAGGCCCGCCCCCCCTCCCCTTCCGCGGCCCGGGGAAGAGAATCCGCGGTAAGCCGAAGCCCCCGGAGGAGCCTTCCGCCGGAAGGCGCACCTTCGGGCAGGCATCGGCGCCTATCGTTCGCCGCCCAGGAGTGCGGCGGCGAGTCTTCGAGACGCCGCTTTCTGCACAGCGGCAAAGCTGATACCCGCCCCAGGTGAGCGTCTCCGCATTCGCCTCGCCGCTCCGCTGCGCGCCGCACTCTAAAAGTCCGGAATCGTTTCCGACGAAACGCCCCCCTCCCCACGCCCAAGGCGTGGCACACCACAGCCCGGGGCCGGCGACGCGCCGGCCCCGGGAGCGCCGCCATCCGGCCGGGGAATCCCTGGAGGGGATTCACGCTGCCAGGATCGCCTTCGAAAAACTCAATCTGGCCTTGTACCCAGTTGGAAGAAGAACGTTTCAACTACCGGAGCAGGGCGGCCAGGGCGACCGTACGGTGCAGTGGGCAGAGCAGGTGAACGTGATCGCCGGTCCCCCCCACGGTCAGAGCGCAGCATTGTCGGCGGCGGCAGATTCCCGCCCGGTAGGCGTGCAGGCGGCTGCGCAGTTCGGAACCTTCGAGGCAGCGCACGCGTTGTTTGGTGGAAAAGACGATGTGGACCAGGACGTCGGCCAATGATTGGGGCATGACAACCTCCCGATGTGCATCCCTGGCAGGGATGGCGGACGTTTTTTCGCTTATCCTCTGCAAATTTCGCCACGGCAGGCGCCAGCGACCTGTTTTCAATAATTTACGTCCTTTACCCGGAAAATTCCCTGCTCATGCGTTATGAAGGAGGAGGCCTTCATGACAGACGATTCACGGAATTCCCCAAGTTCGTCCGACGAAACGGTCCGCTTGCTTCACTGGCCTCACGCCCCGACGCACCGGATGGGCGAGAATGGCATGTTCATGGTCACCGCTGGAACCTACCGAAAAGCGCATCATTTTCGAGGGGAAGACCGGTTGGACATCCTCCAAGAAACCCTGTTGCGGATGGCCTGCGAATTCCACTGGAAGCTGGAGGCCTGGGCGGTGTTCTCCAACCATTACCACTTTGTGGCGGAGGCGCCGGCAAGAGGCAACTCGGGGCTGTCGGGGATGCTGGGCATACTGCACGCCGAAACGGCGCGGCGGGTCAACCGACTGGACGGCGTCAAAGGCCGGATGGTCTGGCACAATTATTGGGAAACTCTGCTCATCTACGAGACGAGCTACTTGGCCCGGCTGCATTACGTTCACCGGAACCCCGTCCGCCATGGATTGGTACCGGTCGCTGCCCAATACCGCTGGTGTTCGGCCGGCTGGTTCGAGCGCGTTGGCACGCCGGCCCAAGTGCGGACAGTTTACTCATTCCCGATTGACCGCATCAACGTTCCTGACGAATATTGACCGGCAGGATGTTAGCGCCCGGGCCCGCGTCTCCGCGTTCGGTGCTCCGGAAGCCTGCGCACCTGGCGAAAGCGGCGCTCCGGCAACCTCCGCGCCGCACTCCCGGGAGAGAGGGTTCCAACGTTTGGAGTGCGGCGCGCAGCGGAGCGGAGCGCCGCTTTCTTCGCGCCGCGCAGCCCGGCGGAGCGGCGCGGCCAAAGCGTGGGAGACGCGTCTCCGCGTTCGGCGCTCCGGAAACCTGCGCGCCTGGCGAAAGCGGCGCTCCGGCAACCTCCGCGCCGCACTCCCGGGTGACAAGATTCTAACGCTTTGAGTGCGGCGCGCAACCCGGCGGAGCGCCGCTTTCTTCGCGCCGCGCAGCCCGGCGGAGCGGCGCGGCCAAAGCGTGGGAGACGCGTCTCCGCGTTCGGCGCTCCGGAATTTCCATGGCGTTGTTGCCAGGGCCCCATTGAGGACGGGTGATCGACGGAATTTTCGATGGTGCGGGCGCGGAGGTTTCCGGAGCGCCGAACGCAAAGACGTTCCCGCGTGAAGCGAAAAGGCGTCAAACGCCAATCGCTATCTATGACATGTCATTACTTGCAAATACGCCGACATTCCCGGCAACCTGTTGCCGTCGGCAAATCACGGCCGGAGCCCTCGCCCCCGCCATCCTTGGTGGCTTTTCGTGAGCCTCGTTTTCATTCTCAACACGCAGATCGCCAAGGCCACGGACGGGAAACCGTTTCTTTCGATAGCCTGTCATGGGCCTGGTGTTGCCCGGAGGGCATCAATGTCCACAGCCCGCGCGTTGGCCCCGATGGATCCTTGCCCGCAGGGCATCCAGATCCATCGTCGGCAGCGAACCACCGACGCGCACACGCGGCCCCGGCGACTGGATTTCGAACGTCGGCGGCTTCGACGCGACAGCGCGGAACGCGGGTGCGCCGGACGCGGAGACGTTTCCCCGGGCGTCGGCCTACTTGGCCTGGGGGCAGTGCCGGGAGATCATCGTCACGATCTCGTCGCGGCGCAGGGGCTTGGTCAGCACGTCGTCCATGCCGGCGCCCAGGCACTCCTCCCGGAAACCGTCGACCGCCTGCCCGGTCATGGCGATCACCGGCGTCCGCCGCCCGTCCGCCGCCTCCAGCTCCCGGATCTTCCGTGTGGCCTCCAGCCCGTCCATGACGGGCATCTGGATGTCCATCAGCACGAGGTCGTACCGGGCCTGGCCGAACAACCGGACGGACTCCTCGCCGTCTTCCGCCAAGTCGACCGCGTGGCCGATCTTCGTCAGTATGCGGGCCACGAGTTCCCGGTTGAGGCGGACATCGTCCACCAGCAGGATGCGCAGGGGGCCGAAAGTGGAAGCGACGGCCGCCGCGGCCGGCTGCGAACGGGGGAAGGGCTGCGCCCCCGCCGCCTCCCGGCGGAACGGGATGACCACCTCGAAACGGCTGCCTTGGCCCGGCTGGCTCGAAACCTGGATGTCACCCCCCATCCGGTCGACGAAGTGCTTGCACATGGCCAACCCCATCCCCGACTGCCCCGGGAGAAGGGGAGAAGTGGCCGACAGGCCGAACGGACCGAACAGGCGACCGAGCTTTTCCGGCGCGATCCCCTGGCCCGAATCGGAAATCTCGATCAGCAGCTTCTCCGTGCCCTCGCCGTTTTCCCACCGCGCCGAAAAACGGACTTCCCCCTTGTCGGTGAACTTGACGGCGTTGCCGATGAGGATCATCAGAACCTGGTTCAGCCGGAGAGGGTCCCCGACCAGCGTGTCGGGGATGTCGGGAGAAATGGACACGCGAAAACCGAGGTGCTTTTCCTCCGCATAGGGCGCCTGCAGGCGCACGACCCGCTCGAATTCCGCTTTCGGCTGAAAGGGCGACGCCTCGTGCTCCCGTTTTCCCGATTCCATCAGGACGCGGAATCGCTCCTCGCTCTGCCGGAGCATTTCCCCCATTACCTTTTGGCTCGAAATGTCCAGATTCACTCCAAAAAACCGGGCGGGGTCCCCCCGGTCATCCCTGGCGATGACGCGCCCCAACCCTTTCACCCACACCCACCGGCCGCCCCGGTGCCGCATGCGGAACTCGGCCTCGTAGACGACAGTCTTCCCCAGCAGGTGGTCCTGGAGCAGGTCGTGCATCCGGCCGAGGTCCTCCGGGTGGACGCGGCTTTCCCAGCCGGCGATGCCGGGCGGGATTTCTTCCGGCCGGCAACCGAGCATGTCCGCCCAGCGCGAGTCGAACAGGATGCTCCCGGTCCGCAGGTCCCAGTCCCACGTTCCCATCATGGCGTTGTTCAGGCAAAGGTCGAGCCGCATCACGGCCATCTCCAGTTCCCGCTCGACTCTTTTGCGCTCGGTGACCTCGGAGTTGCTGACCCGCCAGCCCATGAACTCGCCCCCGGGCCCGGTTAGGGGACGGCGAACGTGCCGGATCCAACGGGTGGACCCGTCTTTGTGGAGGATGCGGAGGAAAATGTCGGTGACGGCATCGCGAACGGCAGGAGGGCCGCCTTCGTCCTCCAGGGCCGGATAGTTGGCCCTGTCCTTCGGGTGAACGACGCGGACCAGCAGCCCGGGGTCGTCCGCGTACTCCTCGGGCCGGTAGCCGGTGATCCTTTCGCAGGAAGGCGTCATGCAGACGATGCGCCCGGAAGGGTCGACC
Source organism: uncultured Acidobacteriota bacterium (assembly GCA_964436005.1). Lineage (GTDB taxonomy): Bacteria > Acidobacteriota > JAAYUB01 > JAAYUB01 > JAAYUB01 > JAGNHB01. The sequence goes on along the minus strand of CAYTBK010000162.1, from coordinate 1,900 downwards.
AGGTACTCCCAGCTCCAGGTCCAGTCCAGCATCGCCTTGAGGACTTCTTCGGACGAAATGGCGAAAGGATCCATCCCCATCCCCCAGCAAATCCATGCATTGCCCGATCGGCGGACACCCCTGTTTCCTGCAGAACGACAAGGTCATTGTACTTGCTTTTTTCCCCCGGCGCCACTTGAAACCCCGATGAGGGAAATTCCTTGACATCCCCCGCCGGAAAAGGAAGAATCCCCCCAACGTTGCAGATGCGAGGCGTACAGACATGAGGCTCCTCACTCGCTCCGATTTCGACGGTCTGGCCTGTGCGGTCCTGCTGGTGGAAGCCGGCATAGTGGAAAGCTACCGGTTCGTCCACCCCAAGGATGTGCAGGACGGCCTCATCGAAGCCACGGAGAACGACATACTCACCAACGTCCCCTACATTCCGGGCTGCGGCATGTGGTTCGACCATCACTCCAGCGAAGTGGAGAGGCTCCGACTGATGAAGAAGCACCATTTCAAGGGCACCAGCGCCCCTTCGCCGAGCTGCGCCCGCCTCGTGTACAACTATTTCGGGGGCGCCGAACGTTTCGCCAAGTTCGACGCCTCGGGCCTGATGGAAGCCGTCGACCGCTCCGACAGCGGGATGGTGACGGACGAGGAAATCCGCAACCCGGCGGGCTGGACGCTCCTGTCCTTCATCATGGACGCCCGGACCGGCCTCGGGCGCTACAAGGACTACCGGATCTCGAACTACAAGCTCATGGAAGACATGATCCAGTACTGCCGGACCCTCTCCATCGACGAGATCCTGGCCGTGGAGGACGTCAAGGAGAGGACACGGCGCTACTTCGAGCAGGAGAAAGCCTACGAGGCCATGATCCGGAGCCATTCCCGGACTGTCGGCAACGTCCTCCTGATCGACCTGCGCGACGTGGAGGAGATCCTCTCGGGAAACCGCTTCAAGGAATATGTCCTCTACCCGGAGCAGAACGTGTCCATCCGCGTCATCTGGGGCCTGAAGAAGCAGAACGTGGTGTTCACCTGCGGCTACAGCGTCGTCAACCGGTCCTGTTCGGTGGACATCGGCGCCCTGATGCTGTTCTACGGGGGCGGCGGCCACCGCATGGTCGGCACCTGCCAGGTCCCCACGCCGCAGGCCGACAAAACGCTCCAGGAACTCCTCGTGGCCTTGAAACGGGACAGTTGAGGGCCACGGAAAGACAATCCCCCACCAGGAACGTACTCTCATGATGCCCAAAACGATGTTCGGCATGACGATGTGCCTTGTCGCGCTGTTGTCTTCCGGCTGCACGAAGAAAGCGGAGGTGCAGGGACCGACGGTCGGGTTCCTCCAGTTCGTGGACGATCCGCAGCTCGACCGGTCGGCGCAGGGATTCAAGAAGGCCCTGGAGTCCCAGGGCTTCGTGGACGGCCGCAACCTCAAGCTCGTCAAACGGTGCGCCCAGGGCGAAATGGCCAACATCCCTTTGATTCTCAAATCGTTTGAAGACCAGAACATAGCCCTGGTGGGAACCAGCACGACCCCCTGCATGGTCGCCGCCGCCCAGCTGCTGCGATCCATCCCCTTCGTCTGCTCGGTGACCTTCAGCCCGGCCGACGCCGGTTTCACCGGCCAGGTCCCCAACATGAGCTGCCTGTACGACCCCTTCGATGCGGAAGCATTCGTGTCCCTGCTGCAGGAGTTCATCCCGGGGGTCCAGAAGATCGGCATCCTCTACACCCCGTCGGAACCCAACGCCGTCTTCGCCACCGGGAAAGTGCTGAACGCCTGCGAGAGGAGGGGCATCACGGTCAACCGGTGCGCGGTCCAATCCATCAACGACATCCGGGACGCCGCCGCCGCCCTGGCCAGCCAGAACGTGCAGGCCTTCGTGGCCACCGCCGACAACACCGTGTA
>CAYTBK010000161.1:0-8486 GCA_964436005.1 uncultured Acidobacteriota bacterium | reverse complement strand
CCTGCTGACCACGCCGAGTTCCCGCATGGCCGCCTACGCCGCGGGCTGGCTGCGCAACTCCATGCCGACCGTGATTCCCAACCCCATCGACACGGACGAGTTCTCCCCCGCGGGAGAAAGGCCGGAATTGGAATATGATTTCTTCTATACAGGCAGGCTGGAAAAGCGCAAGGGGGTTCACATGCTCCTGCAGTCTTTCCGGGCCGTGGTTCGGGAACACCCCGATGCCCGGCTGGTTCTGGCCGGACACGACACGCCCACTTTCCCGCATCGGGGAAAGGCCCTGTTCTTCATGGATTATATCGAGCAGACCAGGCTTCTGGAGGGCATCGCCGACAATGTGGTCTTCCTGGGGCGGGTGGACCGGCGAGAGTTGCCCGCCCACTACCGGAAAGCGAAAGTTTGCGTCTTCCCATCGGAAAAATTCGAGAACTTCCCCTATTCCTGCCTGGAGGCCATGTCCTGCGGGCGCCCCGTCGTCGTCAGCGATTCCGGCGGAATGACGGAGATGATGGAAGACGGCGTCAGCGGGTTCAAGGTGGCCCCCGGGAAAGCGGATGAGCTTTCCCAGGCGCTTCTGGACCTGGCGGCTTCCCCGGAACGGCGGGAACGCATGGGCCGGGCGGCCAGGAAAAGGGTGGAGGACCACTACACCATGGAGCACATCGCCGGAAAGACCGTCGAGGCCTATCGCCAGGTCATCGACTCGGTCAAGGGGCAACCCCGGGGAAGATGAAGCCGAGCGCCAGTCGCCCGGCGATGTGACGAAGCCTGGAGTGTTATGCGGTCTTTCCTCACGAACAAAAGAACCTGTTGTCTCGGGCTGCTGTTGCTGGCGGCTTTCGCGGCTGGAGCCGCCCGGCCGGCCACCCCCGCCCGGAAAGCCCGGAAGACGGGCGCGCCCCCGAAAACCGTGCTGGGCGCAGTCGGCGTGAGCGGACTGCAGCACTGGAAGCCGGAGGCCTTCCTCGCGGCCACCGGCCTGAAGGCCGGGATGCCGGTCGCCACCGAGGACCTCGACCGCGTCACGGCCCGGCTGAAGGCGTCGGGGATGTTCCGGAGCCTCTCCTGGAGCGCGAAGACCGTCAAGAAGAAGTCTGTCGTCCAGTTCAGAGTGATGGAAAAAACCAACCTCCTGCCCGCCTGTTTCGACAATTTCCCCTGGTTCGAGGATGCAGCGATCGCCGAAAGGATTTGCACCGTTTTCCCGCTCTACGACGGTTGGGTGGACGAAGACGGCGTCCTGGCGGGGACGATCCGAATCATCCTGGATGCCCTGCTTAAGGAAAATTCCCTGCCCGGCAAGGCGACTTCGTTGCTGGCGGCCGGCTTTTCCTCGGGGCAGCGCTGCCTTCGCTTCGCGGTGTCCGGCGGCGGGGCGGTCTGCTCGGAAATCAGGCTCGAGGGCGTCTCGCCGACGCTTGCGGACGAGGCCAGGAAGGCCTGCGAAGCGATCCAGGGACGGGATTACTCGAGATCCGGAACGGAAGCTTTCGTTCGGCACGCCCTGTTGCCCGTCTTCCAGCGTCGCGGACGCTTCCACGCCGCCTGTGGACCCGGAAGGGCCGAAGCCCTCCAGGTGGAAGGCGGCCGCACGTCTGTGCGCGTGACGCTGCCGGTGGCGGAAGGACCGTCGTTTCGTGTCGGCGGTTTGGACTGGCGGGGAGTCGGCCCGATTCCGCAGGGCAGACTGGAAGCCCTGCTGGGACTCGGGCAGGGCGAGGCCTGGGACCAGGACCGCATCGAGGAAGGCCTCCGCCGGATCCAGGACGAATATGCCCGGAAAGCCTTTTTTGCCGCCAGGGCGCAATTCGCCCTGGAGCGCGACGACAGCCTTTGTACCGTGCGGGTCATGATTCAGCTGGACGACGGAGGCGTTTTCCGGATGGGCCAGGTGCTGTTCCCCGGCCTTTCCCCCGCGGACGCGGCCCGTCTCCAGCGCGAGTGGAAACTTCGCCCGGGCGAGGTGTTCGATCCGAATTACCCGTCGGAATTCGTTCGCAGCCAGGGCGGTAAGATCGCCCAGGCCTGGAATGCAGTCCAATCGAGAAAGAACGACAGCCTTTCCATCCGCCAGGAAATTCGCCCCGACCCGGAATCGAAAACGGTGGACGTCGTCATCACTCTCTCGCCTTGAAGCGCCCCGTTTCTGTTGTACAATATTCACGCATTGTCGACATATCAATACAAGACGGCGCCTGGTCGCCGAAAGGAGCAAGATTTATGGGTACCCGAGGACGCGAAATCGTCGGCATGGACGTGGAGCAGCTGATTTCCATGCTCAACAAGGCTTACGCGAGTGAATGGCTGGCCTACTATCAGTATTGGCTCGGTGCGAAGCTCATCAAGGGCCCGATGAAGGACGCCGTGGCCGGCGAATTGAACCTCCACGCCACGGAGGAGTTGAACCACGCCGTGCTGCTGGCCAGCCGCATCATCCAACTCGGCGGAACGCCCGTGCTTTCCCCGGAAGGATGGAGCCAGGAAAGCCCCTGCCCTTACGATCCGCCGGCGGACCCCTACGTAGCCGTGCTCCTCGACCAGAACATCGCCGGGGAACAGTGCGCGATCACCGCCTACAAAGGCCTCATGGACGCCACCAAGGACAAGGACATGGTCACCTACAACATCGCCCTCACCATCCTGGAACAGGAGGTCGAGCACGAGGAAGACCTGCAGAGTCTCAAGGAGGACCTCGACCTGATGGTCAGTCGAGGAAGCCGGTAACCGCTTCCTTGACGGCAGCTCGACCGGGGAGAGATAATCATGGTGAACAGCCCGGTGCGGAGCAGAGGCCAGGCCGGGACCGATGGTGCCGATACGTATCGGAATATGGTCTGGCCGCGACGGAGTTGCCAGGACCGACCGCCACCGGGAATTGCCGGGGGGAGGTGCCCATGGTTATCACACCGTCCACGAAAGTCGCCCGAAAGGAAGGCCTGACCGCCGCTCCCGTCGAGGGGGACCTGGTGATCCTCAACCTGGAAGGAAACAACGTCCTCTCCTTCGATCCCGTCGAGAGAATGATCTGGGATCACCTCGAGATCCCGGTGAAGGTGGAGGATCTTGGCCGGGTTCTCGCCCCGCGCTGCGGGGTCGAGCCGGGAGAGATGCAATCCAGAGTGCTGTCGTTTCTGGAAAAACTCTCCGGGTGGCACCTCGTCCGCATCATCGACGCCGAGTGCCATGAGTTTCCGGACGACCGTCTGGTCTGAGACTCCCGGCGGGCTTTTCACAGCTTCAGGCGCTGGCCCCGACGCAGTTCCCGGAGGGAGTACCGGGTGCCCCGCCATTCGATGCCGCCCCGGACCGCGCACAGGATCGCCGCCCGGGCCAGCGTGAAGGTCAGCACGGCCGCCCCGGCCGGGCTGAGCAGCGTGGGGAGGATCGGGGCGCCGAAGCGGAGGCGGAAAACAAGGGAGACGAGCGTCAACGCCAGGATGACCGCCGCCCCGCCTGCCCACAGCCAGGGGGTCCGCCAACTCAGGAGGGCGGCCAGCGGGGAGGCCAGCAACCCGAACATGCCGACGATCAGCCCGCCGACGGCCCAATAGCTGTACCGCGCGCCGGCGAAGCTGTTCTTCTCCAGCCCACGGACCAAGGCCCGCACCGAGGGGTACCACCGGAGGCCCAGGTCTTTCCGGGCCACCAGGAAGTGCGAGACCACCCCCGCCCGCTGCAGGAGCAGCCCCAGGCCCAGGTCATCCACCACTTCCATGCGGAGCCAGGAAAACCCGGCGGATCTTTCCAGGGCCTGGCGGCTGACCAGGCTGAAGGCCCCGGCCCCGACGACGCTCCGGGCCCCTTCCCTCCCGATTCTGTCGGCTCTCAAGGTCAGCAGGGCGCCCAGCAGGAAAGAGTGGAGGACGACCTGCAGCGCGAAACCGGCCTCCCGAAAACCGGGAAACAGGACCAGGTGTTCCCAGCCGTTTTCCAGGGAAAGGCCCACCGCCTTGCGGAGCGTCCCCGCCCCGAACTCGGTGTCGGCATCGCTGTAGAGAAGCCACTCCCCGGAGGCGCAGGACGTCCCCACCGCCAGCGCGTGCACCTTGCCCAGCCAGCCGGGAGGCAGTTCGCGAACGTGAACCGGGCGGATCCGGCTGTCCTGGCGGGCCAGGCTCTCGATGATCTCCCCGGTCCCGTCCCGCGAACGGTCATCCACCAGGATGATTTCCAGGTCCAGGTAGTCCTGGGCCAGCAGCGTCGACACTGCCCGGGGCAGGGTAAGGGCCTCGTCGCAGGCGGGAACCACCACGGAAAGCGCCGGCCACCTGTCCGGCTGTTCGGGCCGGCAGTCCTCCAGTTTCGGCAAGCGGAGAAGCAGCCGGAAAATCCGCGCGTACAGGACCACCAGCACCAGGCAGAAAAACGCGCAACCGATGGCCAGGCTCCCGGCGGTGTACGACATGGTGTCAGCCTCCCCATTTTCCGGGCCGTCCGACCCGGCCGCTCCGCGTTGAAACGTTTTCAGTGCTCCCTGCACTATAACCGATCTTTGCGCATACGGAAAGGTCCGACGCGCGACCGACGGGGTCTCGGGAGGCTTTCCGGCCGCTCCGCGGGGCTTCCGCCCCAAGGAAGTTTTTCAGCGTGCGGGGATCCCGCTTCGTTGACAGCCCGACCCGGGTGTGGTATGTTTGGCGATTAGCCCGGGCGGGTGGTTCACTCGCACCTGAACCTCTTTCCAGAGCCATCCCGTGTGCGGTTCGAACCGAAACTCTGCCAGCCCGGTACCGAAGGAGCCACCATCATGAAAACCGTCAAGCAGACCATCGACGGCAACACCGCCGCCGCCCACGTGGCCTACGCCTTCTCCGAGGTCGCGGCCATTTACCCGATCACGCCCTCTTCCGTGATGGGCGAACTGACCGACCTGTGGGCCTCCGCCGGCCGCAAGAACATCTTCGGCCAGGAAGTCGAAGTGATCGAGATGCAGTCCGAGGGCGGCGCCGCCGGCGCTGTTCACGGATCCCTTACCGCCGGTTCGCTGACCACCACCTTCACCGCCTCGCAGGGGCTGCTGCTGATGATCCCCAACATGCACAAGATCGCCGGGGAAATGCAGCCGACGGTTTTCCACGTGTCGGCCCGCTCGCTGGCCGCCCAGTCGCTCTCCATCTTCGGCGACCACACCGACGTGATGGCCGTGCGCAACACCGGTTTCGGCCTCATGGCCGCCGCCTCGGTGCAGGAGACCATGGACCTGGCCGTGGTGGCCCACCTGGCCACCCTGGAGTCCTGGGTCCCCTTCCTGAACTTCTTCGACGGCTTCCGCACCTCCCACGAAGTGCAGAAAGTGGACATGATCGACTATGAGACCATGGGCGGCCTCCTCGACCCCCGCCACATCGAAACCTTCCGCGACCGCGCCCTGCGCCCGGAAAAGCCCATGCTCAAGGTCGGCCAGCAGACCCCCGACGTCTACTTCCAGGGACGGGAAACGAGCAACCTGTACTACCAGAAGGTGCCGGGCATCGTGCAGAAGTACATGGACATGCTGGCCGCCAAGATCGGGCGCCAGTACCACCTGTTCGACTACGTCGGGCACCCCGAGGCCGAGCACGTGGTGGTCGCCATGGGTTCCGGCTGCGAGACCATCGACGAAACGGTGAAGTACCTCAACGGCAAGGGCGCCAAGATCGGCCTGGTCAAGGTCCGCCTCTACCGGCCCTTCGCCACCGAAGCCTTCCTGGCCGCCCTGCCCAAGACGGTGAAGAAGATCGCCGTCCTCGACCGCACCAAGGAGCCGGGCGCCATCGGCGAACCCCTCTACCTCGACGTGGTGGCCGCCCTGAAGAACCGCCCGGTTGAGATCATCGGCGGACGTTACGGGCTGAGTTCCAAGGAGTTCACCCCTGTCATGGTCAAGGCCGTCTTCGACCACCTGGCCGGCGAAGCCTTCCACGACTTCACAGTGGGCATCCAGGACGACGTCTCCAAGCGCTCCATCCCGGTGGGCGAGGAGCTCGACATCGAGGCCTCGGACATCATCCGCTGCGTGTTCTGGGGCCTCGGCTCCGACGGCACCGTCGGCGCCAACAAGAACTCCATCAAGATCATCGGCGACCACACCGATATGAACGCCCAGGGTTACTTCTCCTATGACTCCAAGAAGTCGGGCGGCATCACCATCTCCTACCTGCGTTTCGGCAAGAGCCCCATCCGGGCGCCCTACCTGCCCACCAAGGCCGACTTCGTCGCCCTGCACAACGTGGCCTACATCGGGCGCTACGACGTCCTGAAGGAGATCAAGGAGGGCGGCACCTTCCTGCTCAACTCCGAGTGGAACAACGAGGAAGTGTTCTCCCACCTGACCCGGGACATGCAGGAGACCATCATCCGCAAGAAGATCAAGCTCTTCAACATCGACGCCCTGAAGATCTCCGAGGCGGTCGGCCTCGGCAAGCGCATCAACAGCGTCATGCAGGCCGCCTTCTTCAAAATTTCCGGCGTGCTGCCCGAGCAGGAAGCCATCGAGCTGATCAAGAGCTCCATCAAGAAGAGTTACGAGCGGAAAGGCGAGAACATCGTCAAGATGAACTGGGAGGCCGTGGACCGCACCAGCGACGCGCTGACCCAGGTCAGCGTGCCGACCTCCGTGGACGAGATCAAGGCCTCGGCCCCGACGCCCAAGCTCATCGCCGACGACGCGCCCGACTTCGCCCAAAATGTCATCCGCACCATGATGCACCTGAAGGGCGACTCCATCCCGGTCTCGCAGATGCCCCTCGACGGCGCCGTGCCCACCGCCACCGCCAAGCTCGAGAAGCGCGGCATCGCCCCGCAGGTCCCCACCTGGATCAAGGAGAACTGCATCCAGTGCAACCAGTGCTCCCTGGTGTGCCCCCACGCCGCGGTGCGCGCCAAGCAGATCGACCCCCGCGAACTGGAAAAGGCCCCGGCGTCCTTCCAGACCGTGAAGTCCAGCACCAAGAACGACAAGTCCCTGGCTTACCGGGTCCAGGTCTACGTGGACGACTGCACCGGCTGCGGCAACTGCCTCCAGGTGTGCCCGGCCAAGACCAAGGCCCTCGAGTGGCGCCCCATCGACGAGGAGCGCAAGGCCGGCCAGCGCGACAACGTGGCCTTCTTCGAAGCGCTGCCCGACAACGTGCTGGACGGAACCCTGCCCACCCAGGTCAAGGGGACCCAGTTCCGCAAGCCCCTGTTCGAGTTTTCCGGCGCCTGCGCCGGCTGCGGGGAAACCCCCTACGTCAAGCTGGTGTCCCAGCTGTTCGGCGAACGGATGCTCGTGGCCAACGCCACCGGCTGCTCCTCGATCTACTCGGGCACCTTCCCCACCACCCCCTACTGCGTCAACAAGGAAGGCAAGGGCCCGGCCTGGGCCAATTCCCTGTTCGAGGACAACGCCGAGTACGGCTTCGGCATGCGCCTGGCCGTGGACGCCCTCCGCAAGCAGCTTCGCTGGAACATTGAAAAGTTCATCGAATCTGGCTCTTGCGCCGAACTGACCGCCGCCCTGAAGGAGATGCTGGAGAAGTGGAACCGCACCGACGAGGAAACGCAAGCCCTGGCCGGCCGGATCCGTTCGCTGCTGGCGAAGGCCGGCGACTCCTGCGGCTGCGGGACCCTGCGCAAGATCGTCGAGCTGCAGGACTACCTCACCGACAAGTCGGTCTGGTGCATCGGCGGCGACGGCTGGGCCTACGACATCGGCTACGGCGGTCTGGACCACGTGCTGGCCATGAATAAGAACGTCAACATCCTGGTCCTGGACACCGAAGTCTACTCCAACACCGGCGGGCAGGCCTCCAAGTCAACCAACATCGGCGCGGTGGCCCAGTTCGCCGCTTCAGGCAAGAAGACCGGCAAGAAGGACCTCGGCCTCATCACCATGAGCTACGGCTACGTGTACGTGGCCGCCATCGCCCTGGGGGCCAACATGAACCAGGCCGTCAAGGCGCTGCAGGAAGCCGAGAGCTACCCCGGACCTTCGCTGATCATCGCCTACGCCCCGTGCATCGCCCACGGCATCGACATGGGCAAGACCATCGAAGAGGAAAAGCGCGCCGTGGCCTCCGGCTACTGGCCGCTGTACCGGTACAACCCGATGCTCGCGGCCGAAGGGAAGAACCCCTTCGTCTACGAGTCCAAGGACCCGACCATCGAGATGAAGTCTTTCATCGAGTCTGAGGTCCGCTACACCACCCTGAAGCTCCAGCACCCGGAGCTGGCGGAAAAGCTGTTCGAGCAGGCCATCGAGTTCAAGAAGGCCAAGCACGAATACTACAAGAAGCTCAGCGAGCTGAAGTAGAACTCGTCCCGAACGGAAGGCGCAAGGCGGGGACCCCCGGTCCCCGCCTTTTTTCATTCCAACCTGTTTCAAAACCCGGAACCGCAAGGCAACATTGATGAGCAGGATAAACATGATAGGAATTTGAAGCTAGAAACCCTCATTCCGCACATTTCTGATGGCCGGGGGCGGCATTTTTCCGGGGGATCGAGCGCCGGAAAAGTCCACGGCG
>CAYTBK010000160.1:0-8529 GCA_964436005.1 uncultured Acidobacteriota bacterium | reverse complement strand
AGACCAGAGCCGTCATCGAAGCGGCCCTGAACACGCAAAAACGCCATCCCGAGTGGAAGATGGTCCCCGAGATCATGATCCCGCTGGTCGGCGACGTCAAGGAACTCGCGTTTGTCAAGAGAATTGTCGTTGAGATCGCGGACAAGCTCATCAAGGCGTCGGGCATCGACATGAAATATTCGGTCGGCACCATGATCGAAATTCCGAGAGCTGCAGTCACTGCCGATGATATCGCCAAGGAGGCCGAGTTCTTCTCCTTCGGCACCAACGACCTGACCCAGATGACCTTCGGCTTCTCCCGCGACGACGCCGGCACCTACATCCGCGAGTACCTGAAGAAGGGCATCCTGGAGAAGGACCCCTTCCAGATGCTGGACCGCGACGGCGTCGGCCAGCTGGTCAAGATGGCGGTGGAGAAAGGCCGCAAGGCCCGCGCCGGCATCAAGCTCGGCATCTGCGGCGAGCATGGCGGAGAGCCCTCCTCGGTGGAGTTCTGCTACCAGGTCGGCCTGAACTACGTCAGCTGCTCCCCCTACCGAGTGCCCATCGCCCGCCTGGCGGCTGCCCAGTCCGTCGCCAAGACCAAGGTCGATGCGGGCACCCAGCAGAAGTAATTCCTCTGCTGCCAGCGGTTGTCCCGTCCACGCCGCCTCCCTCCGGGGAGGCGGCTTTTTTATATAACGTCAAGGCTCGAGCGGGCTTGCATCGGGCGGGCGCTTCCTTTATAGTGCCATTCAACGCATTCGATCGACAGAACCGGACCTCGAGCCGGGACACGCGGCAACGGAGGGTGCATGGAAACAAACGCCCCCAACAGGATGACGGCAGCCTGGCTGGTCACCATGGTGACGTTCATGGAATTGCTGGATTCGTCCATCCTGAACACCTCCGCCCCCCAGATCGCCCGCTCTTTCGGCGTGGACGTTCTTTCCCTGAAAACGGCCATCACCGCCTACCTCATCTCGCTCTCCATCTTCATCCCCATCAGCGGCTGGATGGCCGACCGCTTCGGCTGCAAGCGCATCATCCTCATCGCCGTCACCGTCTTCACCATAAGTTCGGCCTTCTGCGGTTTCTCCCACACCCTTCCGCAACTGGTCGCCTTCCGCATCCTGCAAGGGGTGGGCGGCGCCATGATGACACCCGTCTCCCGGCTCATCATCATCCGGCTTTTCAAGCCGGACGAGCTCCTCAAGGTCACCGGCCTCGTCAGCATCCCCATCATTTTCGGGCCGATCCTGGGCCCGGTGCTCGGCGGCTACATCACCACCAACTTCAACTGGACCTGGATCTTCTTTCTCAACGTGCCCATCGGGATCGCGGCCTTCCTGCTCATGCTGCGCTTCGTCCCCTCCGACCGGGGCGAACGCGTGCCCCCCTTCGACACGAAGGGCTTCCTGCTCGTGGGCATTTCCCTGGCCGCCCTGAGCTTCGCTTTCGAGAACCTGGACAGCCTCGCCATCTCCAAGGGCTTCCTCGTCCTGCTGACCGTCGGCGGGATGATCCTCTTCGGCGCTTCCGTGCTGTACTGCAACATCCGGAAAAACGCCGTGCTGAACTTCTCGCTCTTCGGCAACAACGCCTTCATGGTCGGCGTGGTCATGATGGTGCTCGGGCTCGTGTCCACCGGCGGGGTGCAGTTCCTCATGCCGGTGATGCTCCAGGAGCAGTTCGGCTATTCCGCCCTGCAATCCGGCTTGACGACCTTCACCATGGCGGTCGGGGCCGTGCTCGTCCGCCCCTTCGTCGCGCCCATGGTCCGCAAGGCGGGCTACCCCTTCTTCCTGCGTGCCTACCCCCTGGCCGTCGCCGGCGGCCTGATGCTCTTCACCACCATCTCCACGTCCATGAGCCAGTTGTCGATTTCGCTGATCCTGCTGCTGTTCGGCGTTTTCTACTCGATCATGGCCAACCTGTGTGGCACGGTTCCCTACCTGACCCTGGATCGTAAACTCACCAGCAGCGCCACCAGCCTCGTCAGCACCGTCCAGCAGTTCTCCATGAGCCTGGGCGTCAGCTTCGGGGCCCTCCTCCTGGACGACTTCGTCGCGTGGAAACATGTCGCCATCGGCGACCAGGCCCAGGCGCCCGGCGTGATGGCGGCTTTCCACGACTGCTTCTTCGTCATGGCCCTTGTGGGCGTTTCCGCTTTCTTCGTGGCCTGCCTGTACCGGGAGGCGAAAACCGAGCCGGCGGAAGTTTGCATGGCGAGCGTAGAGATGTAGCAGGAACAGAATTCCTTCGCTGCCCCGCAAGGAGGTTTGAAACGTGCGAAAACAAGCCGAAACGAAGGAAAAGGCGGAAACCGCTCCTGAACCCGAGGCCGGCGATGCGCGGGACCTGGATTTGGAAGACCCGGTCGTCCGCCGCATCCTCGCGCTGCTCGAAGACAAGCGGCACGAGAACAACCCCCTGGCGGAGGAACTGCGGTTTCTGCTGTGGAAATACGCCCGGCTGATGCGCCGTCTCCGGCGGTTGTCCAAAATGGGCAACGAATACGAACACGAACTCCACGAACTCAGTGACGCCTTCAACCACGCTTCGCGGACGGACCCCGTGACAGGTATCCCGAACCGGAAGGAGATGCTGGACAGGCTCAAGGCCGAGAAAAGCCGGACCCGGCGCCACGGCGGCAGCTACGCCATCATCCTGGCGGACATCGACCATTTCCGGGATCTCAACGAGGCTCACGGGCGCGAGGCGGTGGACGACTTCCTGGCCTCCTTCTCCGCCGCCATGCGCCACTGCCTGCGCAAGGAGGACGCCTGCGCCCGCTGGGGGGCGGACGAGTTCATCATCATGCTGCCCGAGGCCGAGCTGCGCGACGCCATGGTGGTCGCCGACAAGGTCCGCGGCCTCGTCACGGAAATCCGTCTCGAGGGACGGGAGACCCACGAAGTAGTCACCGCCAGCTTCGGCGTGATCGTCTCCGGGGAGGGGGAGGATGTGGAAGACTGCCTGCGCCGGGTGAACACCGCCCTGGAGTCGGCCAAGAAGCTGGGCGGCGACATCTCCATCGCCAGCGAAGGCCCCGCCTGAAGGACCCCTTTCCCTGGCGAGGCGTCGAGAAGATACCCCGCGGCACAAGAAGAAGAGCCGCCCGGGAAGGCCCCCTCGCCGTTGCGGCCGGGAACCGCCATCCTGTTCATCTTGTGAATACATATCACCCATCTCCCCAATGGTGGACAGGCTCCATTGTCTTCCGGCGATCGCATTCTGGAACTGAAACGACTTCCCGATTTCAGCTTGCTTTGCATTTGAGTCGAGTTGTATAATCACGGCAGTCTTTCATCGGGAAGGTAGAATTTTTCGCAGAGGATAGCCTCGCGGCTGGAAACTTTCGCCAGGAGAAGGACGATGGGGCATCAGCGAATTTCAAATGCCGTTTTGATCTGCGTTTCGGTTCTGTTTGCCTTCGTGACGGACGGTGTGGCAAGCCTGTCCCGCACCGCCGGGGAAAGCGCAGCCGCATCGCCCGGCTTCCCCTCCGCCATCTCCTGCACGGCAACGGTTCCGGACCTGGCTCTGGTGAATGTTCCTGTTTCCTTCGCCGGAGCCAGGGAAATCCTGCCTCCCGCCGGCGGGGAACTAGTCGGCCCGGACCCCATCGTGGGGAACCTCCGGTACATTCCCGCGGGGACCTTTTTGCAAGGGGCTCCACCTGACGAATTCTGTCGCTCGCCGTATGATGGGGTAGAGACCCAGTTCTCGCACACCCTGACCAAACCGTTCGCCCTGATGGAAATGGAAGTCTCCCGGGAGATGTGGTCCGCGCTGCGGGCCGTGCAGGGCGCCCTTCCCGCCGATCCCAGCGAACCGCACGCAAGTGCGAGCCAACGTCATCCGGTGCAGAGCGTGACCTGGGCCCAGGCCCTGCTGTTCGCCAACTTGCTGTCCGTCCAGAACGGCCTGGAGGTCTGCTACTTCGTGGACGAGGACCTGCGCACCCCACTCGACGGAAGCAACTACCAAACGACGAGCGTTTGGGCCAAGAACCCTCCGGTTTTCTGTCGGTGGAGCGCCTCGGGGTACCGTCTGCCCAGCGAGGGGGAATGGGAGTACGCCTGCCGGGCCGGCACGACCACGCCCTTTTTCTTTCCTTCCCCTGACTACTCAGCAGAAACATGTGTGAACAACCTATGCCCGATCACTTGGGCCAATCTGCGGGCCGTTGCCTTCATAGACGGCAACGACAGTTGGTCTGCTGCCGAAGTGGGATCCCGAGAAAAAGCCAACCCATGGAATTTGAGAGACATATTAGGAAATGTAAAGGAGATGTGCTGGGATCATGAAATTACAAACGGTTGGATTTACGGCGCTTACCCCCTCGGGCCTCAAACGGATTACCGTGGCCGATTCTTCTGCCCTGAAGGCCAACCTTGTCAACGCGCATGTCGAGGAATGGGTTGGTCAAATGACGTGGGAATTCGTAGCTATCGTTCGGCTTTCCGGTGTGGTTCTCTCAGAGATGAGACCGATGCTTCTGATCCTCGGATAGGCTTCCGCCTGTGCCGGACCTTGCCGGCGGCCTTGCGCCTGCCGGCCAGCCCGACGGCGACCTGGGACTGGGATTTCGGGGACGGGTCGGCTCACGGGAACACCCAGGAAACGACCCACGCGTACCAGACACCGGGGACCTATGCCTGGACGCTGCGGGTGAGCGAGGGGGCCGACGTCTGCGAGACGTCCGGTTCCATCGTCGTGCTGGAGACGTGCGAGGCCCCGGCGATCACGGCCGAACCTTCGGCGGCCGCCGTCTGCTCCGGGTGGGCGGCGACGCTCTCCCTGACGGCCACGGGGACGGGCCTTTCCTATCAGTGGTACCAGGGGGCGCGGGGCGACACGGCCGCACCCGTGGGGGGCGACGCGCCTTCTCTGACGACCCCGCCTCTGTCGGCGGCGGCTCTTTTCTGGTGCCGGGTGACGGGTTTGTGCGGAAGCGCCGACAGCGCGGAAGCCGCCGTGAACATCCGGGAGAGCGTGGAGGTCCTGACCCAGCCGGTCGACGCCTGGATCGCTGCCGGGCAGACGGCGACCCTCACCGTTCTGGCGCGGGGGGAAGGGCTTTCCTACCAGTGGTACCAGGGCACGGCGGGCACGGTTTCCGCGCCGGTGGGGGACGATTCCCCCTCCTTCACCACAGCGGCGCTGACGGAGAGCACGTCCTACTGGTGCCGGGTGCAGGGAACCTGCGGCGTGGCGGACACGCGGACGGCCACCGTGAGCATCGCCCCGGTGCCCACTGTGGTGCTCGCCTTGCCGAACAACGAGGCGGAAAAGCCCGAGGTCGCCGGAAAGGTTCCCGTTTCCGTCCAAGTTGTGTCCGGCAGCGGGGCGGTGGTGCTCGCGGATCGCCAGGCCGCGGCAGACGGTTCGCCCATTCCTCTGGAGGGGGGGAGCTCCGCCAGCTTCCGGTTCTTTTGGGACGTGACGGGTCTTGGCCTGGGTGAGCACACCCTGTGCGTCTCCGTGGTCGACGGTTACGGGCAGTCCGCTTCCGCGGAGCGGACCGTGAGGGTTTGCCCCGCCGTGCTGGGGAGCGTCCAGTGGAAGTGGAACGGTGCGCAGACCCCCTTCCGTCCCGCAGCCGGGTCGCTCCGGGCGGTTTTCCGGCTGGCGGACAACCCCGCCTTCGAACTGGGCGTCTCGGAAGCGGGTACGTTCGATTCCCGTACGTCTTTCGTCGATGCCGCGCACGGGGAAGCTGAATTCCCCTGGGGGACAACCGTTCCCGGAACGCTGGAAATCGAGTACGACGACCATGTCAGTCCGGCGGCTGGGGCCGCTCCCGTACCGGTGCGCCGGGTGATGAGGCTCCTGGCCCCGTGTCTGCTGGACGGGGGGACGCCGCTGCGCCTGAACCTGGTGCTGGGCCCGCCCCTGTTCTTGGTGAACGGGGTGGAGGAGAGCGAAACGTGCTGGGATGTTTGGCGGGAGCGGTTGCTGAGCGGCGAGGCGCTGTCGGTGGGTTTTCTTGTGTTTTCACCGCTGAACCCGGGCTTGTGGCTAGAGGAAAACGCCACGCTGCCAGGGCTCTACCAGGATTCCAAGGCGCCCTGGCTGCAGGTTCAGGTAGAAGCTGACCTGACGGGCCTGTTCGGAACCGGGCCGCAAAGCCCCTTCACCCTGGTCTGTCACGGGGAAGGGGGGGTGAGTGCCCGTTTCCTGCTGCAGCGTTGGGCGGAGGAAAACTCGCCCTTCCTGGCAGGCGCGGCGAAAGTGTTCACCTTGGGCACGCCCCATTCCGGCACCGATCACACGGCCTGGTCCCTGTACGGGCTGGGTCGGGAAGCGGTGATCAACCTCAACGCGATCTGCCCGGACTTCGGCCCGGCGGATGTTTTCGCCGTTTCCGGGCACGAAGGGTGCGCGGAAGGCTTCATGGGGCCGGACGATGGACGTGTGTTCTGGCTCAGCGACACCGTGCGCAGCAACGAGAGCCCCTTCCTGGTGCGCTCCCCCAAGAAGACGGCGGCCGGAAGCCTCTCCGGTGACTATGTGGAAACGGCCTTTGCCAACGACAACGAAGCGCCGCTGCGGTGCAACGGTACGTACGCGCACAACTTCCCCTTTTCCCACCAGGAGTTGACTTCGGCGGAGGCTTTTGACGCCCTGTTTGGGGGAGCCATCGCCGAAGAACTCCTCGATGCCATGGAGGGGGCGACGGTCCAGAGACGGTCGGCCGGTCCGGTTTCGGCTGCGAACGGAGGCGCCGGCGTCCCCCGGATGGCCTCCGCGCACATGCCGGTTCGCGTGATGCGCGAGCAGTCCTGGGGGGTGGGAGGCAGTTGGACGGTTCCCGTGGCTTCGGCCGAGAAGGTCTGGTTCGATGCGGCGGCGGCCGGACTGCGTCCCCGGATCACGCTGGTGGACCCGAACGGGGTGCTGGTGACACCGGAAGGCGTGAGCGGATACGGGGGGGCGGCTTACCGGCAGGAGGGCCCGTACGGCGCGGGATATACCGTGACATCTCCAACGGGGGGGAACTGGACTCTTTCCGTGGAAGCGGCCGATGCCACGGGGGCCGTTTTCGCGACGTGTTCCGAAACGGGTGGCTGGATGCTGTGCGGGGGAACCGACTATCCGGACTACCGTCCCGCCGAGGCGATCCAGTTCCTCGCTTGGCCTGTCGGGGAGTTTTCCGCCGTAACCGCCGGCCTCGTCAAGGTTTCCGTGCGCAACAGCCTGGGCGCCGAAGTGTTCGCCGCAGACATGGCGGACGACGGCTTGCACGGTGACGGTGTGGCGGGGGACGAACTCTTCGGCGCCGGGCACGCGGCACCTCCGGGGCAAGGCTTCTACACCGCCGAGTACTGGATCGAGGCGCAGCAGGGAGGACAGACCGTTCGTCGTCAGGGCAGCTCTGGATTCAATGTGCTGCAGGAGGAACGGATCTTGACGGGAACGTATGACGACCGGGCCGAAGATGTCGACGGCGACGGGAAGTCGGACCGGATCGTGGTGGAATGCGGGTTGCTCGTCCCGCGGGCGGGCAATTATTCCGTATCGGCAGAGTTGCGTGATGCGGCGGGGTACCGGGTCGGTTCCGGTTCGGGGAGCTTGACGGCTGACTCCCCTGGCGAAGCCCGGTCGAACGTGGTCTTCGATCTTCGCACGGTGGGCTGTGACGCCTTTTCCGGCCCCTTTGCCCTGCACGGGGTCCGGGTGGTTTCGGCCCGGGGCGTGGAAGACGTCCAGGAAGAGGCGGGACAAACCCATGCCTATGCGGCGGAGCAGTTTGCCTGTGCGCCCGGCAAGCCGGCGCCGGGTCCGCTGGTGACGGGAATCCAGCCCCGCAGCGCCTACCCGGGGCAGAGCCTGGATGTGTCGTTGGACGGGCGGTTTTTTCAGCCAGGAGCCTCTCTTCAACTGGGCGAAGGGATTGCGGTGAAAGCGCAGGAGCGGGTGGACGAATACACCTTCCGCGCCCGCCTGGATATTGCCTGGGGGACCTCTCCCGCTGTTTACAGCCCACGGGTTTCAAATCCGGACGGAAAAGCGGGCTCCCTCGCTGCCGGCTTTTCGGTCTTGCGGTTGGCGGCCGATTTGAACGCGGACGGGTATGTCGATGCCTCCGATGCAGAACTTCTCGGAGGTTTCCTGGCCGGCGATCTGGCGGCACTGCCTTGCTCGGACTGCGCCGATCTCAACGATGACGGGAGCGTGGACCTGTTGGACCTGGTGCTTCTTGTCGCTCGAATCCCATGAGCGAAGGAACCATTTCCCCTGTGATCAGGGGAGCGGCTGGAAGAGGGGGCGGCCGAAACGGGCGACGCCGAAGGCGGCGATGGCCTTCCGGGCCTCGTCGGAGACGATCCAGCGGGCGAAGGCCTCGGCTTCCGGCCTGGGCGCCTGGCCCTTGTTTACCACGATGACGCTGTAGGGGTTGAGCAGTTCCTTGTCCCCTTCGCAGAGAACCGCGAGCGACAGCTTGTCCCGGAGGGCGAGGTAGGTGCCCCGGTCGGCCAGGGTGTAGGCCCGCTTTTCCGAGGCCATCATGAGCAGGGCGCCCATGCCCTGGCCCGACTC
>CAYTBK010000159.1:0-8604 GCA_964436005.1 uncultured Acidobacteriota bacterium | reverse complement strand
AAGGCCACGGCGCCTACCAGAATGGCGGCCGTCCCGCCCAGCGCCCTCCGGCCGACATGTTCCCGGAAGAGCGCCCAGGCCAGGAACACTTTCAACAGCGGCGTGCTCAAACCGAAAAGCACCGCAGCGGCCAGCCCGAACAGAATTCCTCGGCGATCCATTCCCTGATCCTCTTTAATTTCATGCCCTCTTTTCAGGCAAGGCCCCGTGACGCGCTGTCGCGCTCACACGCTCTCGAGTTCTCCTCCCCTTCTCAGGCCGGAGATATCCCGCATCGGCGGCGTGCCGAACAGGCGGCTGTACTCGCGGCTGAACTGGGAAGGGCTCTCGTACCCGACATGGAAAGCCGCGGTCGAGGCATCCAGCCTTTCGGTGAGCATCAGCCGCCGCGCTTCGTTCAACCGCAGCCGTTTCTGGTACTGCAGCGGGCTCATGGCCGTCAGCGCCCGGAAATGGTGGTGGAAGGTGGACGGGCTCATGTCCGCCTGCCTGGCCAGGTCCCCGACGCGCAGCGGCCGCGAAAAATTCGTTTTCATGAAGTGGATGGCCCGAGCGATCTGCCGGCTCTGGCTGCCGGCCGACGCCATCTGGCGCAAGCGCGCCCCCTGGTCTCCCACCAGCAGGCGGTACATGATTTCCCGCTGGATGACCGGCGCCAGGATGGGGATGTCCTGCGGTTCCGCCAGCAGGTCGGTCAACCGCAGGAACGCATCGAGCAGCGGTTCGGTGACCTCGCCCGTGGCCATGCCCCGGCGGGATCGCTGCGGCCGCGGCGCGGGCAGGTGGCCGTCCAGCATCATCTGCGAAATTTCCGGCAGGTCCAGCTTCAGCATGAGCCCCAGGCAAGGCTTCTCACGGCTCGCCCGAACGATCTGCACCACCGTGGGCAGGTCCACGGACACGATCAGGAAATGGTGTTCGTCGTACAGGAAGGCGTCTTCGCCGAGCAGCACCCGCTTGGCCCCCTGGGCGACCAGGCAGACGCCCGGCTCGTACAGGCCGCACGTCGGCGGGCTCGGTTCCACCCTCCGGTACAGCGTCAGGCCCGGCAGGGCCATCACGACCGGGTGGTCGTCGTCGGTCCATCGGGCAATGTTGGCCCGCAGGGCGTCCCGCGCCGCTTCCAGGGCATTGTTTTCCGATGTCTTTTGAGTGCTTTGATTTCGCATCGGCGCCTCCAGCCCCATGATGCCAGACGGGGTTTGCCGGTGCAACCGTTCCCCGGACAAGCATCTCGGCGGCGTCACCTACGGGGGGTATTCCGAAAGCATCGTCGTCGACGAGCGCTTCGTGCTGCGCGTTCCCTCCCACCTCGACCTGGCCGGGGTCGCGCCCCTGCTCTGCGCCGGGATCACGACGTACTCGCCGATTCACCGCTGGGGCGACATCGGCGGCAAGAAGGTCGGGGTGGTCGGCCTCGGCGGGCTGGGTCACATGGGCGTGAAGTTCGCCCGCGCCTTCGGGGCCCGGGTGGCGGTTTTCACCACTTCCCCGCGCAAGAAGGAGGACGCCGTCCGCCTGGGCGCCCACGAGGTCATCCTTTCCACGGACGAGGAAGAAATGCGGCGGAACGCCGGCACCTTCGACTTCATCCTCGACACCATCGCCGCCGAGCACAACGTCAACGCCTACCTAAACATGCTTCGCCGGGACGGCCATCTCACCCTCGTCGGGGCGCCGGAGAAACCGCTCGCCGTCTCCTCCTTCGCCCTGCTGTTCGGACGCCGCAGCCTCTCGGGTTCGCTCATCGGCGGAATCAAAGAAACCCAGGAGATGCTTGACTTCTGCGGCCAGCACAACATCACCGCCGATGTGGAGGTCATTCCCATCCAGAGAATCAACGAGGCCTACGAGCGCTTGGCCAAGTCGGACGTGAAGTACCGCTTCTCCATCGACATGGCGTCGCTCAAAACCGAATGAGGAGGCTCGGGCGTGATCGGATCCCGGTATCCGGGCAGGCGGGAACAGATGACCGGCCGAGGAAAGAATGCCGGGAGCCTTGGGTTACCGCCGGCCGGAACAGGGAGGGGCCGGACGGGGAGGATGGGCCGTCGCCGCTCTTGGCGGCCGGATTTCGGGCATCGGCGTCCCCGACGCGACAACACGGGACGCGGGTGCGCCGGCCGGCGCCCGGCGCCTACGGGCTGAACGCCTGGCTGCGGTACGCCTCCTCTCGCCGAGAGGCGGCTCCGGGAAACGAAGCAGAATACGGTGTGGTGGCGCGGGAGAGGCCCGCCCCTCGGCGAGGGACGGGCTACCCGGTCCCAGGCCACCGCCAGACACCATTCCCATCAAGAGGATTTATCGACAATCCCCACAACCTGCTCCCCTTCCATCAGTGAGATCAGTGGTTACAACACTATCCACGAAAGGTTTATTCTTTCGTTATGTTTCGGTTGTCCATCCTTGCCCGCAGGGCATCCAGATCCACGGGCGGACAGCCGCCTCAGCGCGCCCGGCAGTAGTCGTCGGTGCGGTGCACCGCCTGGATGATGACCTGGCTGTGGTCGCGGACGATGAACTCGCTCATCCCGAAGGGGTTGTTCATCCGCCCCCAGTCGAAGGTGTAGCCCAGCCGGGTCCAGGGGTGGGGCGTGTCGCCCGTGTAGGAGTTCGCCTTCAGGTTGTTGAACCAGTCCACGAAGGTCTGCCCCTCCACCAGGGGTGAAGACTTGTAGTCGCGGAAGAGGGAGAAGAAGAAATCGGTTTCCGCGGCGGTGTCGGAGATCTCGGGGTCGGGCGACGGTCGGAACATGTCCTCCGGCGAAACCCACATCTCCACCATGCGCGTGTGTTCCCGGCCGGGCGGCATGCCCAGGACCTGCTCGATCCGCGCCGGGATATCGGCCTGGCCTAGCCGCTCGAACTGGCAGAACTCCCGCATTTCCGGGTACAGGGTGACCCACTGGGCGTACGGCCCGACGTCGTGCGTCTGCCCGTCGCCCGCCCAGGCGTCGTAGCCGTTGTAGTTCGTCCAGGTCACCACGAGGACGCGGCCGTCCTGCCAGGACAGGCGGTCGTTGTCCGGCGTCACCCGCCAGAGGCTGTGGGAGACCTGCGCATAGGTGTTGGGGAGGCTGGTCCGGGCCAGGCTCGCCTGGTAGTCCGCCGCCTGGTTCAGGGCGACGGTGGGGTCGGCGGCCCGCACCACCGCCATGGGCAGACGAGAGGGGACGTGCTCGTAACGGGCGCAGGCGGCGGTCCGCAGCGTGGTGCTCAGGTCGAGGACGCCCACGGAAGAGCCCGATCCCCCCATCAGCTCGGAGGAAAGCAGCCGGAGCGACCCGTTCGCCGGGATAGCGTACGCTTTCTCGCTGCGCAGCGCCCCGGCCTGGTCGTAGAACCGGGCCGTGGCGGCGACGGCCGTGTCGTTGGGGTTGGCCACGAAGAAGGCCGTTTCGGTGTCCGCCAGGTTCACCGCGTGGGAGAAGACCCAGCGGGAGGAAATGTTCTCCAGCACCGGGACATCCATCTCCCCGCCGGGCGAGGACGCGCCGGGGAAAACGGGCCGCCGGACCGGGTCCTTGGCCATGGCGGCGCGCGGCAGGGACAGGCAGGTGGCCGTGAGGGGCATGTCCGAGCGGATGTCCGCCCAGGCGTGTCCGTCCACGGTCTCGCCGCCGGCCAGGTACCATCCCGCCTGCCCGTTGGCCGGAATGGCGATGGTGGGCGAGTCGGCAAGCCGGGTACCGTCCGCCCGGTACAGGTGGACCACCACTGCGGCGGCCGCCTCGGCGCTGAGGTTGTGCAGGGCCACCGCGGTGACCCTCTCCCCGTCGCTCTGCACCAGGGGGATGTACTGGCTGTAGTTCAGGGGCGGGGCGGCCAGGGCCACCGCCGCCCACAGGAAGAACGCCAGGGCGGCCAGGGCGACCCGGAGGGCAGCGGGTCGGTGCCCTTCGTTCCGGCCGGCCCGCCACCCCGCGGCAGGCTCGTTGACGTTGCATTGCAAACGGTTGCGAACTTTCACGGGTTCACCTCCTCGGGTCGGTCCGTCAGCGCGACCAGTTGCTCCTACAAGGCGTTCGCTTCCAGGTAGCGCTCCGCGTCGAGGGCGGCCATGCAACCCGAACCGGCCGCCACGATGGCCTGCCGGTAGACCGGGTCCTGCACGTCGCCGCAGGCGAAGACGCCTTCCACGCTGGTGTGGGAGGAACCTGGCCGCGTCACGATGTAGCCGGCCGGGTTCATCTCCAGCTGGGACTTGAACACCTCGGTTTCCGGGGTGTGACCGATGGCCATGAACACGCCGTGGCAGAGCAGTTCCGTCGTTTCGCCGGTCTGGACGTGGCGCAGCTTCAGCCCCGTCACCCCGGTTTGCGGCGTGCCCAGCACCTCCTCCACCACGGAGTTCCAGGCGAAGGAGACCTTGGGGTTCTTTTCCAGCTTCTCCTGCATGGCCTTGGAGGCGCGCAGGGCGTCGCGGCGGTGGACCAGGGTCACCTTGGTGCAGAACCGGGTGAGGTAGGCCGCCTCCTCGGCGGCCGTGTCCCCGCCTCCGACCACCGCCACCTCCTTGCCGCGGAAGAAGAACCCGTCGCAGGTGGCGCAAGCGGAAACTCCGTGGCCCATGAGGGCCGCCTCGGACGGCAGCCCGAGGTAGCGGGCCGAGGCGCCCGCGGCGATGATCAGGGTCTCCGCCTCGTAGAGGTTCCCGCTCTCGTCCTCCAGCCGGAAGGGCCGGCGGGAGAGGTCGGCCTGCACCGCCATGGAGGGGAGGGTATCGGCCCCGAACCGCTGGGCCTGGCGGCGGAACAGGTCCATGAGTTCCGGCCCGCCGATCCCTTCCGGGAAGCCGGGGTAGTTTTCGATGTCCGTGGTGATGGTCAGCTGGCCGCCGGGCCGCAGCCCTTCCATGACCACCGGGGCCAGCCCGGCCCGGGCGGTGTACAACGCGGCGGTGAGTCCGGCGGGGCCGGAACCGATGATGAGGACTTTGCAATGTCGGGCATTCGGCATGACAACTCCTGATTTGCTGGAATGTTATATTTTCATTTCACAAAGAGGTTCTTTCACCCTGATGAAAGCTCAGTATATCCGCAAAAGCCCGTCCTTTCGCAAAAAAGTTGGCAGCTGTCCCCTTGAATACCGGGGCGCGCTTGCGTATGATGAAGTTACCAGGAAAATCCTGGAATTCCATTTGCAGCGAACGGACTGAAGCGGGGGTGGACCATGTTGAATTTTGCGGAAGAAATCCTGCTCCTGGCCCTGGACGACGAGGCCGGGGCCCTGCGCGAACTCCCGGCCCTCTCCCTGGAGAACGCCCTGGTCGCCGCCGTGCTCATGGACCTGGCCTTCCTCAACCGCATCGACAACGACCAGAACGTGTTGCGCGTGATCGACCCGACGCCTACGGGCGACGAGATTCTGGACACCATCCTGGCTGACCTGGGCAATACCCGGGAGGACATTCCCATCGCCGACTGCCTGGAGGGCCTCTTCCTGCGCTCGGAGAACATCCGCCGGAAGACCCTCGACCGCCTGGTGCAGAAAAAGGTCCTGCGCGTGGAGAACAGCCGCATCCTGTGGGTGTTCGCCGTGCGGCGCTACCCGAAGTGCAACGGCGTGCAGTGCCGCGAGGTCAAGTCGCGCCTGCGCTCACTGGTCCTCTCCGACGCCCTGCCCGACCCGCGCGACGCCGCCCTGGTCGGCCTGATCGACGCCTGCCGCCTGTGGGACGCCGTGCTCACCGAGGAGGAGACGCGCCGGTCCGAGGAACGCATCCGCTTCCTGGCCGGCCTCGACCTCATCGGGCAGGCCACCATCGGCCTCACCCGCCGCCTGGGCGTGCTGCTCTTCACGCCCCAGCCGTTCTAGCGGCCGGGGTTGCGCACCCAGACCCGCACAGCCCAGCCCCGGTGGAAGTGGTACACCTCCGGCCGGCCGATCACGAGCGGCGTGTGCGGCGTCACCGTGGCCTGGCGGCGGGCGGTGTCCACCTTCACCCCGAAATCCGGCTGCCCGTCCAGGGTGTAGTCGATTTCCTCTTCGATCACGGCGGGCACCAGGTCCTGCTTCGACTTCTCGTCGTTTAGCCACTCCACCTGCACATAGCCCTCGGCGGATTCCCCGATCAGGGCCGGGAACTCCGGTTTCCGCACCACCGTCGACCAAAGGCCCCCGTCATGGAGGATGGGGCTTCCCACCGCGTCTCCGGCCACGTACTTGGGGGAAACCCGCAGACCCGTGGCCTTGACGAACGCTTCCGAGAACGCCGGCATCCCGATGAACGTGGCCAGCACGACCGGCAGGGCCAAAGCGGCCCAGGCATATCCGGCGATCGCTTTCAGTTTCGGCATGGTTGCCTCCTCCCTTTCATTGGAAAATGCTGCCCGTGGTGACCAGCAGCAGGATCCGGTACAGCCCGCCCACGATGCTCCCCCCGCCGAAGGTGGCCAGGAAGAGGAAGGCCGGGTAGAGGAAGAGCCAGCGGGCGGCGGTCGGCGAGGCTTTCTTCGCGGTTCCCTTCACGTGGTACCGGATGGCCCCCTTGGGGCACTCGTCCGCGCAGCGGCCGCAGCGGCTGCAGGTCATTTTGGGCTGGCCGGCCGAAACGGCCTCGGCGTCCAGGGCGAACAGGGGGCAGACGCGGATGCAGCGGCCGCAGTCCACGCACTTCTCCCGGTCGATGTCCATGCGGACGGGGGTGACAGCGTTGGTGCAGGACTGGAAGGCCCCCATGGGGCAAAAAAGGCCGCACTGCGTCCGTTTGCGCGTCAGGATGGGCAGAACGATCACCAGCCCGACGAAGAGGGTCACGAAGACGATGGTCTGGAGCAGGATCAGGAAGGAAGTGACGGCCGAGAACTCCGTCACCGCCTTGAAGGGGCAGAACCACTCGCAGTACTGGGGACTGAGGGTCAACGCCGACCAGATCGCCACCACCAGGAGCACGGCGAAGGGCATCATCAGCCACTGGCGGGAGATTTTGCGGATGAGGGGCTTCTTGCGCAGGCGGGAGAAGCCCTCGTCCATCCCCCCGAAGAAGCAGCCCCAGCTGCACCAGCCCCGGCCCAGGGCCAGCGAAGCCCCCAGCCAGAGGATGATCATGCCGGCGATGGGGGCGAAGCCGCCCAGCAGGTGACCGGGAAAGATGATGGTCCGGGTCAGCGCGGCGGGGATGACGGTCATGGGGATGACCATGTGGCAGAACGGGGTCTCGCCCTGGGCGCAGTCGTCCAGGTGCAGGGCCATGCTGCCGCGGAGTTCCAGCAGGTTGGTGATGAAGCTCAGCACGAACAGGAAAGCCATGGCGACAAAGACGACCGACCGGTAGCGGTCGGTTTTCCCGGTCCTTATCATCAGGAAGAACATCGAGTTGAGGAAGATCCAGGCCAGGGCGAGGGCAGCCGTCAGGGTGGCCGAGCGGGGCTGCCCGGCGGTACTGCCGAACAGCATCATCGCCGTCAGGAGGAACATGGGCAGGCTGACCAGGAGGGCTTTCCCGGTGCCCACAGACCCGGGGGAGCGAGGGACGGTGCCAGAATCTGCGGTGTTCATGACTTCACCAAACCTCCATACACCAAGATGACTCCGCGGAAGAGGTACAGCGAACCGACGAGGACCGCGGCCAGCTGCCCCACAGTCCGGAGGGAGACGAAACGGTTCAACAGGCCCAGCAGGGGTGCGGGAACAAAATACACCGATGTGCCGATGTAGAACATCAGAAAAAAGAAGATACTGCCCCCGAGGCTGCCGGAGTCCACCGCTTCGGTGAAGGCTGCCAGGAAGGGCGGGCAGAGGTTGAGACCCGTGAAAAAACCCAGCAGCAAGGCGGCCGTGCAACCGGAGGCCCGCTCCGACCATTTCCGCCGCCCTCGGCCCTCCACGGCCGGGCACCCCCCGCGAATCTTCCCCAGGCCGTAGACGATCAGGGTGACGGCCAGGGCGAGGTAGGCCCCGGCGAACAGCCAGTAGCGGAACCGCTCGCCCGAGGGCAGCAGGCCGCCCACCAGCCAGGCCAGGACGGCGAACAGGATGTAACCGGCCAGACGGCCGCCCAGGAACGCGGCCACTGCCCGGGTGTTCCAACGGGAGGTCTTCCCTTCCGCCAGGAGAAACGGCGCCAGCACGGGCGCACAGGTCGCCAGGCAGACGGAACCGGCAGCCAGGCCCAGCACCAGACCACGCATCCCTCCTCCTTCCGCGGGGCCGCACCGGTGACCCGGGGTCGCCCCGCTCCTCAGCCCTCCGTCACGATGCGGTGGAACTTCTTCTTGCCGATGCGGACCAGGGCGCCCTCTTCCGGCACGTCCGCCCGCTTGAGCACGAAAGGCAGCGCTTCGACCTTGCGGCCGCCGAAAGACAACCCGCCCTGCTGGACCAGCCGCCGGACTTCGGCCTTGGAGGGCACGATGCCCGTCTCCACCAGGAGAGCGGCCAGGTCGCCGCCTTCCAGCTTCGCCGCCGGCACGTTCACCGCGGGGATGTTGTCGATGCCGCCGGCATCGCCCCGGGGGACCGCCGAACTCGTCTCCACGACGTTCTCCGGGTCGGCCGCGCCGAACTGGCGGACCGCCGAATGGTAGGCCGCGTCGGCCGCCTCTTGGCCGTGCAGGAGGTTCGTGACCTCCCAGGCCAGGATCTCCTTGGCCCGGTTCAGGG
>CAYTBK010000158.1:0-8635 GCA_964436005.1 uncultured Acidobacteriota bacterium | reverse complement strand
CCGCGCAGGAAGTCCTGCCAGAACGGGGAGAGTTCCCGCAGCCGGGCGATGATGCCCGGGATCACGGTGAGCACCGTGCGGATCTCCTCCTCGGTGTTGTAGCGGCTCAGGCTGAAGCGGGTGGACCCGTGGGCGGCGGTGAACGGTACGCCCATGGCCCGCAGCACGTGGGAAGGCTCGAGGGAGCCGGAGGTGCAGGCCGAGCCGGACGAGGCGCAGATGCCCTCGCGGTCCAGCATCAGCAGGATGGCTTCGCCCTCGATGTACTCGAAGCTGATGTTGGTGGTGTTGGGCAGGCGGTGCTCCCGGTCCCCGTTCACCCGCACCTGGGGCACGGAGGAGAGGATCCCCTTCTCCAGCATGTCGCGCAGGGCGGCCACGCGGCTGTTCTCCTCGGGCAGGTTGGCCGCGGCCAGCTCGCAGGCTCGGCCCAGGGCCACGATGGAGGCGGCGTTCTCGGTGCCGCCCCGCCGGTTGCGCTCCTGGTGCCCCCCGATGAGGAAGGGGGCCAGCCGCACGCCGCGCCGGGCGTACAGCAGGCCGACCCCTTTCGGGGCGTGGAGCTTGTGCCCGGAGAGGCTGAGCAGGTCGATGGTGCTGCGGGACATGTCCAGGGGGATCTTGCCCGCCGCCTGCACGGCGTCGACGTGGAAGACCGAGTCGTTGGCCCGGACCAGCCGCCCGATCTCCTCGATGGGGAAGATGGTGCCCGTCTCGTTGTTGGCGTACATGACCGAGACGACGGCCGTGTCCGGCCGCAGGGCGGCGCGCAGTTCCTCCAGGTCCAGGCGGCCGCTGCCGTCCACCGCGAGGAAGGTCACGTCCCAGCCCCGCTTGCGCAGGTGCTGGCACAGGCTGAGCACGGCCGGGTGCTCCACCCGGGTGGTGATGATGTGCCGCTTGTCCGGGTTGGCCTCCAGCACGCCGCGGATGGCCATGTTGTCGCTCTCCGTCCCGCAGCTGGTGAAGACGATCTCGTTGACGTCGGCCCCGAGGAAGGCCGCGCACTGGGCCCGGGCCTGCGACAGGGCCCGGCCCACCTCGCCCCCGAAGCGGTGCATGCTGGAGGGGTTGCCGTACAGGTCGGTCAGGAAGGGCCTCATGGCCTCGAAGACCTCCGGGGCCACCCGGGTCGTGGCGTTGTTGTCCAGGTAGACCGTGGAGGGCATCAGCGCACCTCCTCCACCACGATCTCCTCGTCGACGAACTCGCGCAGGCGGTCCTCCACGGCGTGCTTGATGGTCAGGCCGGACGACGGGCAGGAGGAGCACATCCCGCGCAGGGCGACCTTCACCTTCTTCCCCTCCACGTCCACCAGCTCGATGTCACCCCCGTCCACCTGCAGCATGGGCCGGATCTCCTCCTCCAGGATCTCCCGGATCTTGAGGATGCGGTCGACGTTGCTGCGCGGCTTCGGCTTGGGCTTCTGCGCCGCCTCGGCCGCCATGGCCGCCCGCGTCTCCTTGATGATCTCCTCGATGGCCAGGTGGCAGCTCTCGCAGCCGCCGCCGGCCTTGCAGTAGTTGGTGACCTCCTGCACGGTGGTGAGGTCGTTCTCGCGCACCACCTTCTTGATCAGGCCGTCCGTGACCCCGAAGCAGCGGCAGACGATGGCCCCCTCGTCGCCCTCGTCGATGTGCTTGCGCTGGAGGCCGTAGTAGTTGGCGGCAGCGGCGTCCAGGGCCTCGCGACCCATGACCGAGCAGTGCATCTTCTCGGGGGGGAGGCCGTCCAGGAAGTCGGCGATGTCCTTGTTGGTCACCGTCAGGGCCTCGTCGAGGGTCTTGCCCTTGATCATCTCGGTCAGGGCCGAGGCGGCGGCGATGGCGGACCCGCAGCCGAAGGTCTTGAACTTGGCGTCCACGATGCGCTTGTCGCCGTCCAGCTTGAGGAAGAGCCGCAGGGCGTCGCCGCAGGCGATGTTCCCCACGTCGCCGACGGCGTCGGCGTCCGGTATCTCCCCGACGTTGCGGGGGTTGAAGAAGTGATCTTTCACCTTGTCAGAATAGTCCCACATGAGAGTCTCCTCGTAGCCGATTTTTCCGGCGCATTGTAACCCGAAACACCCCGGAACATATCATTAGAAGCATTTCGCGGGGGGGAAGGTTCCGCCGGGGAAGAGCAGCGCTTCGATACGCTCGCACAGGAAGTGGCCGGCCAGGGCGTGGACTTCCTGGACCCGCGGCGTGTCGTGCGTCGGCACGTCGAAGAGGTAATCGCACAGCGGGCCCAGGCGGCCGCCCCCCTCCCCGGTGAAGCCGAGCTTGAGGACGCTGCGCCCCGCCACGGCCTCCACGGCGGTCACGACGTTGGGGGAATCGCCGCTGGTGCTGATGGCGACCAGCACGTCGCCGTCCACCACCAGGGCGGCCGTCTGCCGGGCGAAGATCGAGTCGTAGCCGGTGTCGTTGGCGGCAGCCGTAAGATAGGCGGGGTTTTCCATCAGAGCGTAGGAAGGGATCGCCCGGCGGTTGAAGCGGAAGCGCCCCATGAGCTCCCCGGCCCAGTGGAGGGCGTCGGCGGCGGAGCCCCCGTTGCCCATGAAGTAGATCCGCCCCCCGTCCGCCAGCCGGCGGGCGCAGGCCTGGGCGGCGTCCTCCAGGTTTTTCCCGAAACGGGCCCGCACGGTGGCGAGAAGAGAAGTCAGTTGGTCGACAGATTCGGTCCAGGTAGGCATTCGTTCGCCCTCTTGCCGCGCGCGGCGGGATTTTCCGCGACATTACCGCGCCGCCGGCCCTTTGTCAACCCGCTCCTCCCCGGTTGCTCCTCTTCCATACTTTATATTTCCTGTGCCTTTGTGGTGAGCCCCGGCCCGAAAACACCGACCGCGGGCATCCTCTCGGGACCCCCGCGGTCTTCGCCCGTCGTCGGCGCCGGGCTCACTTCTCTCCGTCTTCCGGTTCTTCCACCACAGGCGCCGGCGGCTCGGAGCGGGCCAGGCGCCCCTGTTCCCGGAGCGCCTGGCGCAGCACCCACTCGATCTGCCCGTTCAGGCTGCGCAGTTCGTCGTCGGCCCACCGCTTCATGGCGTCGAGCACCCTGGCGTCGATCCGGATCATGAAGGGCTTGGAAGGCGCCATGAGAACCTCAATGGTAGATGGTTCCGGCGTTGACCACGGGCTGGGCCGAGCGCTCCGAGCAGAGGACGACCAGCAGGTTGCTGACCATGGAGGCCTTGCGCTCTTCGTCCAGATCGACCACGTTGTTGGCGGACAGCCGCTCGAGCGCCATCTCCACCATGCCCACGGCGCCCTCCACGATCTTCTGGCGCGCGGCGATGATGGCCGAGGCCTGCTGCCGCTGCAGCATGGCGGCCGCGATCTCCGGGGCGTAGGCCAGGTGGCTGATGCGCGCCTCGACCACCTCGACGCCGGCCCGGGAGAGCCGGTCCTGGATCTCTTCCTTGAGATGGGCGGCCACCTCCGACGTGTGCCCGCGCAGCGACATCACCGTCTCCTCGTGGGAGTCGTAGGGGTAGGCCGTGGCCAGGTTGCGCAGGGCCGACTCGCTCTGGACGCTGACGTAGTTCTCGTAGTTGTCCACTTCGAAAGAGGCCTCGGCGGTGTCCACCACCTTCCAGACCACCACCGAACCGATCTCGATGGGGTTGCCGTCCTTGTCGTTGACCTTCAGGCGCGACGTCTCGAAATTGCGCACGCGCAAGGAGATCTTCTTCTTCGCGTAGAAAGGGTTCGCCCAGCCGAGGCCCTCCGCCACGGCCGTGCCCCGGTAGGCGCCGAACAGGGTGAGCACCACGCCCTGGTTCGGCTGCACCATGAACAGGCCGCACAGCATCAGCAGGTCCAGGAATCCCACCAGGATGCTCCCGGCCATCTGGAAGCCGGCGGCCGCCCCCTCGCCGGCGTCGAGACGGATGCCGGCGTTGATGATGCCCACCAGGCAGAGCGGGAGCAGCGGGAGAAGCAGGAGAAGAACGGGAAGCCCCGACACGGTCTTGACAGCTTTTTCACGAATCATGGCAACCTCCTTGTATCATGTTGCTATCATATTGATATCATCTTGCTGCTAGTCCGTCAAGCGTTTTTTTCATTTTTGTCCTTTTCTCCGGCAATCCCGTTTTTTTCCGCGCAGATCTTGCATATAATGGACTTTGGTTTACAATTAGGCGCGAACTTCCCCAGGAGGTATGGCCATGTCTCTGGAAAAAGCGTTGACGACGTCTTTGGAATGCGAGAAGAAGGTCCGCGACCTTTACCGGGACGCGGAAGCGCGGACGTCGGACCAGACCGGGAAAGACATTTTCCGGGTCCTGGCCGAGGAGGAGCAGGGCCACATCGATTACCTGGAGAGCCTTCTGGCGGAATGGAAAGAGAAGGGCGCCATCCGCCCCGGCGACCTGGAAACGGTGGTGCCGTCCCGGGAGCATCTGGACGAGGAACTGCGCAAGCTCGAAGCCGGCATGGCCGACGTGAATCTCGACAGCGACCTGCAGATGCTCGGCAAGGCGCTGGACCTGGAGATCGAAAGCACTTGCTTCTACCGGCGGATGGCAGAGGAAGTGCCGCCCGACCACCGGGAGGTTTTCGACCGGTTCCTGGCCATCGAGGAGGGTCACGTGTCCCTGGTCAAGGCGCAATTGGACTACCTGATCCGCACCGGCTACTGGTTCGATTTCGTGGAAAGCGACCAGGACGGGGCGTGAGCGCAGCGGCCGGAAGGCCCGCACTTCCCGATGCTGCCTGCGGCCGGCAAGCCGCCATGGAGGAAGAAGTGAGCGACAACACCCTGAACGAGTTGCCGGAGAAGGAAACGCCCGGGCTGGAGGCGGTCGTCCTGGTCCTGTCGCCGGACGAACGGCTCCTTCGCTGGCTGGACACCTGCTGGGCGGATTTCACCCTGCGCCTCCTGCGCGCCTCCGATGCGGACGAGGCGGAAAGCCTCTCCCACGCGGGGGATCCGGACCTCATCCTGATCCACGCCGAAACCGACCTGGAAGAGGTCCTGCCCGTCTGCGAAAACCTCCGCCGGATCTGCGCCCAGAGCGACATCTTCATCGTCCGCTCCAGCCACACCATTCAAGATCACTTGAAATGCCTGCGGCTGGGCTGCGACGGAATCCTGCCCTTCCCCCCGGAGCCGGCCCAGATGACCCAGATCGTCACGGGGTCGGCCATCCGCCGGAAAAGCCAGCAACCTTCCGTCCTCTGGATCGACGACGACATGAACCTCATGAAGGTCTTCGCGGCCATGCTGCGCAAGGCAGGGCTCAACGTCAGCATCTCGGTACAGCCCATGGACACTTTCGAAGTCGTCGCCTCGGCCAACCCCGACCTGCTGATGCTCGACTACGAGATGCCGGGGGTCAACGGGGCGGAACTGTGCCGGATGATCCGGCTGCGACCGGAGTACCGCACGCTCCCCATCCTGATCCTGACCGGCTCGTCCGACCCCGAAGTTCGCCGCAAATGCCTCGAGGCGGGCGCCGACGACTTCATCCGCAAGCCCATCGAGATCCCGGACCTCGTGGCCAGGATCCAGGCCAAGATCATCCGCGGCGACATGCTGCGCACCCTGGCCACCCAGGACCCGCTGACCCTGCTCAACACGCACCAGGCCTTCCTGGACATCCTGACCCGCGAGTGCGCCCGGGCGCAGCGCTTCGGCACCAGCCTGGGCCTGGGCGTCATCGACGTCGACCGCTTCACCGAGATCAACCTCCAGCACTCCTTCTCCGTGGGCGACGAGGTACTGCGGAAGATCGCCGGCGCCCTGCGAGAGCGGTTCCGCCGGTCCGACACCATCGGCCGCATCGGGGGCGACCGCTTCGCCGTGCTGCTGTCCGACATCGACCGCGACACGGCCCTGGAAGTGCTGCGGGAGTTCATCGGCGGCATCGAGGCCGTGCCCTTCCAGCCGACCCCGGCCACGTCCATCACCCTGTCGCTGCGGGCCGGCCTGGCCTGCTTCCCGGCCGAGGGCGCCAACGTGCGCAACCTGCTCAGCGCCTCCCTGCACGCCCTGCAGGAGGCCAAGCGGGCCACGCCCCCCCGCGTGGTCGGCTATCAAAAAAAGCGCTGACCCCCTGGCCAGCGCTTCTCTTTCCGTTTTCCGCCGCCACCGGGGCGGCCGATACCCGTTCGCTACAACTGCGAGATCGCCCGCCGCTTGCGCAGGACGGCGCGTTCGTCCGCCTCCCGAGCGTCTTTGCGGGCCACTTCGGCCTGGAACAGGGCCAGGTCCTTCTCCCGGAGTTTCTCCACGATCTTCTGGTCGCGGGCCTTCTCGATCACGGTATTGCGGCGGCGGTCGACTTCCTCCACCTTGTCCATGATCTGGCGGGCCAGGGCTGCCTCCTCCTCGCGGAGGCAGCGGATGAAACTCCGGTTGATGATGGCCGCGGTCACGTCGAAGACCGGGGCGCACTGGGCGCCGACCATCTCCTCCTCCAGGCGCGCGATGCGCGCGCGGCACTCCTGGAATCGCACCTGGAGCCTTTCCAGTTCCAGTTCCGACTCCGAAAGGCGAACGGCTTCCAGGTCCTTCTGCACCCTGCGAAACGTGAGCACCTTTTCCAGCCCGAATTCGTATTGTCCGCTCATGATCGCCCTCCTGAAGTGGCTTGCCTGGTATTTAGCAAAGGCAGTGCCACTTTCAGCCGCCGGCGCTTTGTCTACATATCCATTAACGCGTATAATTTACAATCATCGAAAACCCGCCGCGTCAAAACGCCGGCGGCCCGCCGAGGGAAAAATTTGCCGCCGTCGGCTTTCCGACACCCCCGGCCCCAACTTTCGCTTGTGAAGAAGGCGCCTGTCGCCCTATAGTTTCCGTTGCCGGCCGAGCCGTTTCCGCGCTCCCGCTGGCCGGCGGTCCCCGGCGGTTTCTTGTTATTTCCGACCCTGTCAAGGAGTAAGGTAGCCAGGATGCACAAAGCCACCCCGCTCGCCATCGACCAGGAGAACGCCAGGCGCTCCAGGCTGCTGGAGCCCTCGCAGCTCTGGGCCAACCTGCGGCTGATTCCCCGGGCCATGGGGCTGGTCTGGGCGGCGGCGCCGGGGTGGACCCTCGTTTCCGGCGCGCTGCTGGCCCTGCAGGGCGTCGTCCCCGTCCTGCTGGTCTACTTCACGCGCAGCCTGGTGGACGGCGTCGCCGCGCTGGTGGGGCACGGGTACCAGTGGGCCGCCCTGGCGCCGGTCCTCCAGGTGGCCGGCCTCATGGCGCTGGTCCTGGTGGCGGAGGAAATCATCGCCTCGATCCTGGCCTACGTCCGCCTGGCCATGGCCGAACAGGTGTCGGAACACATGAGCGACCTGATCCAGGCCAAGGCCGCCTCCCTCGACCTCCAGTTCTTCGAGTCGGCCAGGTATTACGACCTCATGCACCGGGCCAGCACGGAAGCCATGGACCGCCCCCTGGCCCTGCTCGAGAACTTCGGCAACATCCTGCAGAACGTCATCACCCTCGCGGCCATGGGCAGCGTCCTGCTCTCCTTCGCCTGGTGGATGCCCCTGGCGCTCCTCGTCAGCACGGTCCCGGCCCTCGCGGTGGCCGTCCGCACCACGAAGCGGTTCCACGCCTGGCGCATCCGCAGCACGGCCCGCCAGCGACGGATGCTCTACTACCACCGGGGGCTCATTTCGGAAATCTACGCCGCCGAGATCCGCATCTTCGGCCTGGCCGGGTGGTTCCAGCGCAAGTACCGCACCCTCCGCAAGGCCCTGCGCAAGCAGCGGCTGCTCCTGGCCCGGCGCGAGATGGTCCAGCGCGCCCTGGCCGGGCTCTTCGCCCTGCTCAGCATGGCCCTGGCCCTGCTCTGGGTCGGGTTGCGGGCCATGTCCGGGCACTTCTCCCTGGGCGACATCGCCATGTTCTACCAGGCCATGAACCAGGGGCAGCGGCTGCTCCGCACCCTGCTGGCGAACGTCGGGGAGATTTACAAGAACATCCTCTTCATCGGCGACCTGTTCACCTTCCTGGCCGTGGAACCGCTCGTGACGGACCCGCGGCCGTCCCCGGACGGCCGGGCGCGCCCCTGCCCCCCGCTGCGGGAGGCCATCCGCCTGGAGAACGTCACGTTCCGCTACCCGGGCGGCGACCGGCGCGCCCTGGACGATTTCTCCCTGACCATCCCCGCCGGCCAGGTCGTCGCCCTGGTCGGGCAGAACGGCGCGGGGAAGAGCACCCTGCTGAAACTGCTCTGCCGGTTCTACGACCCCCAGGAGGGCCGCATCACCTGGGACGGCGCCGCGCTCCCCGACTTCCCCCAGGAGGAACTGCGCCGCCGGGTCACCGTGCTCTTCCAGCGCCCCGCCCTGTTCCACGAGACGGTGTCCGACAACATCGCCTTCGGCGCCATGTCCGCCCCCCACACGCGGGAGGACATCGAGAACGCCGCGACCGTCGCCGGCGCCGCGGCCTTCGTCGGCAAGCTGCCCCGGGGCTACGACACCATCCTCGGCAAGTACTTCGGGCACACCGACCTCAGCGTGGGGGAGTGGCAGCGCCTGGCCCTGGCCCGCGCCTTCATCCGCCGGGCCGACCTCATCGTCCTGGACGAGCCCACCAGCGCCATGGACTCCTGGGCCGAAACCTCCTGGATGGAGCGTTTCCGGGAGCTGGCCCGGGACCGCACCGCCCTCATCATCACCCACCGCTTCACCACCGCCCTGCAGGC
>CAYTBK010000157.1:0-8789 GCA_964436005.1 uncultured Acidobacteriota bacterium | reverse complement strand
TGGGGATGGACCTGCCCACCTGGGTGGCCATGGAGCAGAACCTCTACGACGACGAGTGAACCGGGGAGCGACGGCGCCCCCTTCCCCCGAACCCGGCGAAAGCTGGCGGATTGACAAGAGAAGCGACGCCGGCGAGCCAGAAGCATCCCTTACCGTCAAATGCCGGTACCGCTCCCGCCCGGCAGAGCCCGCCGCGGGGGCTCGTCAGTGCAGTCTCGAAGCCGGCAGGCCTGCCGGTTCGGCGTGGCGCCCGTGCTCTCGGGTGATCCGCTGATCCAGCCGGGAACGGTCTCGGAAGGGAGGCGGCCCGACGGGTTCCCCGGCCTCGCTGCAGGCGGGCCCGTAAAGCGTTCCCGCCCCGGATTCGTCGATTTCCTCCACCCGGTAGCAGTACGCCTCGCCGGGCAGCGCTTCCCCGTCCAGGTACGCGTAGGCCCGGCCTTCCAGCTCGGAGCCCGCGGCGGGGACGAGTTCGCCGGTGATCCGGGTGAATTCCCCCGTGCCCGCCGGCGCCCGCCAAACGTGGAAGCCCGCGCTGTGCCGCTCCGACTCCGTGGCCCACTCCACCAGGATCCCGCCCCGGACCGGCCGGGCCGTCAGGGACCCCATCTCCACCAGCAGGGCCGTGCCGTCGCTCCAGTTGCCGGAATCGGTGCTGCTGTCGCCTAAACCCTTCCCCCCGGCGATGTCGGTGGAGGGCACGTTGTGGTCGTTCCGGTTGGGCCCCGACCCCAGCTGGAGGCGCCAGGTCTGGTTGCAGGCCAGGGAGGTGTTGGTAGTCAGGTAACTGCACTTTACTGCGAAATCGAGAAAAGTGGTCGTCCCGAAATCCGTGGTGGAAACGCCATCGATCTCGCGAATATACCCGTCGGTCCCGCCGTAGGCGAAGTCGGGCGGCGCGTCCTTGGCCGCATCCTTTCCATCCCGGTCGTCGCACCGGACGACAGACCAGGTCGGCCCCTGCACGCTCTTCACCATCATTTCCAGCCCATGCTTGGCGACCTGCGCCTGGTTCTGGGCGTCCCAGGCGATGGCGTAGTCGATCAGGGCGTCCAGGTTGCTGTCGATGTAAATCCAGTACGTGCCGCCGACGGTGGCCGGGTTGATGGTCGCCGCGTGCAGGCGCATGCGGAAGAATAGGTAGCCGGACGTCTTGTTGTAGTATTTATAAAAACCCGGGTAGGTGGCGTTGCCGACGAAATCGCGCACTTCGTCTCCGGAGGGCACGGCATCGACGGGATCGTTCAGGCTGGGCACGGCAACCCAGTCGGAATCGCTCGGCCAGCTCGCATACGTCCCGTAGATCGCTGTTTCCGCCGCGGGCAGGCCGGCGGCGAACGCCAGGGCCGCCAGGGCGAGAAACACCGCCCGCGCGCAAGCCGAAGCGACCGAATTCATCTTTTGGCACAATGGGGTTTTCATCGCGTCTTCCTCCTTCGAACGGATCGTGCTGCCTGATGCCGGCGTTTCAGGCAACGCATTATCTGACAAATCCGTATCGATTTCGTTGAAAAAGAATTGACCCGCCGCATATTTTCGAAAGGCAGGGCGGGAAAGCCGACCCGAGGGGGTTTCCCGATGCAGACAACGGTCCACCACTGCAGGGGGCGGGAAACACGGATGCACCGGATGAACACGATGGCTTCCCTCTGACCTTGGCGCCTTTGTGCTGTTGGGTCGCGCAGACAGCTTTCACGGATCAGGCGAAGCGGAGGGGCGGGTTCAGCCGGCCAGGTCTTCGTGCGGGAAGAGGGACTTCTTCAGACGCTGCGGGGAGGGGGTCCCGGTGACGGGGTCGATGCCCGGGTCCGTCGGGGCGGGAACATCCACCGTGGCCGGGGGTTCCGCCGGGGTCTCGGCTTCCGCTCGATTGGCGTTCTCCGCCGGCGTCACGTTCTCCGCCGGCGCCGCGGGGTCAGCCGGGGCCACCGCGTCGGCAGCGGCCGCCGGTTTCTCCGACAGGTCGGCAGGGGCCCCGGAACCGGCGGCGGGATTGCCGCCGCCGGCGGGGGAATCGGTCAGGGAAGGCAGGGACAGGTCCTTCTTGATGTCGCCGACCTCGCTCTCCAGGGACTCGCGAAAGTCGGCAGACGCTTTCTTGAACTCGTTCATGGCTTTTCCCAGCTTCCGCCCGATGACGGGAAGCTGGGCGGGCCCGAACAGCAGCAGCGCCACCAGAAAAATGAAGATCAATTCCGGCATTCCCAGGTTCATGCGCGGTCCTCAGCCCCTGTTTTCCAGCAGGTCCAGGATGGTGTTGGCCGCCACGGTGATCACGGTGCCGGGGCCGAAGATGGCCGCCGCGCCGTGTTCGCGGAGGTACTCGTAGTCCTGGGAGGGGATGACGCCGCCGACGACCACCTGGATGTCCTCCCGGCCCAGCTGGGCCAGCCAGGAAACGAGCTGGGGCAGCAGGGTCTTGTGGCCGGCGGCCAGGGAGGACATGCCCACCACGTGGACGTCGTTCTCTACGGCCATGCGGGCGGTTTCCTCGGGCGTCTGGAAGAGCGGGCCGATGTCGACGTCGAAGCCCATGTCGGCGTAGGCCGTGGCCACCACCTTGGCGCCCCGGTCGTGCCCGTCCTGGCCCATCTTGGCCACCAGGATGCGGGGACGGCGGCCCTCCCGCAGGGCGTATTCGTCCGCCCGCGCCCGCACCTTGTCGATCTCGTCGGACTTCCCGTACTCGGAGGAATAGACGCC
Source organism: uncultured Acidobacteriota bacterium (assembly GCA_964436005.1). Lineage (GTDB taxonomy): Bacteria > Acidobacteriota > JAAYUB01 > JAAYUB01 > JAAYUB01 > JAGNHB01. The sequence continues at coordinate 6,086 of CAYTBK010000157.1, read as the reverse complement.
GGAGATGCTGCGGATGACGGCCTGGTGACGGCCGAACACCTTCTCCATGGCCATGGAGATCTCGCCGAGGGAAGCCCTTTCGCGGGCCGCCTTGACGGACAGGTCGAGCAGGTTCCCCTCCCCGCGTTCCGCGGCAGCGGTGATGGCGTCCAGGGCTTCCTGCACGCGGGCGGCGTTGCGGCCGGTGCGCAGGGTTTCCAGGCGCTTGAGCTGGGCCTGGCGCACGGAGGTGTTGTCGACTTCCAGGATGGCCAGTGGCTCTTCCTTCTCCAACTGGTACCGGTTCACGCCGACGATGGTCTCCAGGCCGGAGTCGATGCGGGCCTGGCGGCGGGCGGCGGCCTCCTCGATGCGCGTCTTGGGCAGGCCCGTGGCGATGGCCTTGGCCATGCCGCCGAGCTTCTCCACTTCGCGGATGTGGCCCCAGGCCTTCTCGATAAGCTGGCCGGTAAGGTACTCCACGTAGTAGGAGCCGCCCCAGGGGTCGATGACCTTGGTGAGGCCCGTTTCCTGCTGCAGGTGGATCTGGGTGTTGCGGGCGATGCGCGCCGAGTAGTCGGTGGGCAGGGCCACGGCCTCGTCCAGCGAGTTGGTGTGCAGGGACTGGGTGTGCCCGAGGGCGGCGGCCATGGCCTCGATGCAGGTCCGGGCCACGTTGTTGTAGGGGTCCTGCTCCGTGAGGCTCCAGCCCGAGGTCTGGGAGTGGGTGCGCAGGGCCATGGACTTGACGTCCTTCGGGTCGAAGGTCTTCATGAGCTTGGCCCAGATGACGCGGCCGGCGCGGAGCTTGGCGATCTCCATGAAGTAGTTCATGCCGATGCCCCAGAAGAAGGAGAGCCGCGGTGCGAAGGAGTCGATGTCGATGCCGGCGGCGATGCCGGTGCGGGCGTAGTCCAGGCCGTCGGCCAGCGTGTAGGCCAGCTCCAGGTCGGCGGTGGCCCCGGCCTCCTGCATGTGGTAGCCGGATATGCTGATGTTGTTGAACTTCGGCATATTCTTCGAGGTGTACGCGAAGATGTCGGCGATGATGCGCATGGAGGCGTCCGGCGGGTAGATGTAGGTGTTGCGCACCATGAACTCTTTGAGGATGTCGTTCTGGATGGTGCCCGACAGCTGCTCCTGCTTGACGCCCTGCTCCTCGGCGGCCAGGATGTAGAAGGCCATGACCGGCAGGACGGCCCCGTTCATGGTCATAGACACCGACATCTTGTCCAGCGGGATGCCGTCGAAGAGGATGTTCATGTCCAGGATGGAGTCAACGGCCACGCCGGCCTTGCCCACGTCGCCCTCCACCCGGGGGTGGTCCGAGTCGTAACCGCGGTGGGTGGCCAGGTCGAAGGCGATGCTCAGGCCCTTCTGCCCGGCGGCGAGGTTGCGCCGGTAGAAGGCGTTGCTCTCCTCGGCGGTGGAGAAGCCGGCGTACTGCCGGATGGTCCAGGGCCGGGAGACGTACATGGTGGCGTAAGGCCCGCGCAGGAAAGGCGGGATGCCGGCCGTGAAGGGCAGGTGCACCATGTTCTCGACGTCTTTCCGGCCGAAGCGCTTCTTCACCGGGATCTTTTCCAGGGTCTCCCAGGGCGCCTGGTCTTTCTCCGGCGCGGCGCAGGGGCAGCGGAGGGAGGGGTCGAGGGGAATCTGGGTGAAATCGGGTTGATGGTTCATGTCAGGCTCCAATGAAATCCAGGGTTCGCGACAGCGTTTCCCGGCAGTTCGCTTTGATGTGGATGAACTGGTCCACGCCGAGCTCGGTGTATCGGGGCACCTGGGCTTCGGGATAGCCGGCCAGCACGACGCACTGCTTGTTGCCGCCCGCCTTGAGCAGCGGCATGAGCTTGGGCAGCAGTTCCTCGTAGACCTTGTCCAGGGAGCAGATCACCACGACCTCGGCGCCGGACTCCCGGGCCGCCCGGGCCGCCTCCTCTTCCTGGGTGGCCGGGGCGGAGCGCAGGATCTCCAGACCCGCCACGGAGAAGAACTCGGTGGAAAAATCGGCCCGGCCCCGGAACTGGTCGGGGGTGCCGAACTTGAGCAGGTGGACGCCCGGCCGCTTCCCCTTGGCCTGGCGGAAGGCCTCGGTCCGGAAGCGCAGGGTTTCCATGCCCTCGGCCAGGCGGAAACGCTCCAGGGCGGCGAAGGATTCCGGCCTGGCCTCGCCCAGGAAGCGAGCGAGCACGGCGGCGGTGTCCTCGCCCTTCTCCAGGGCGGCCAGGCTCTCTTCCAGCGTGGCCCGGGCACTGCCGACCGCCACGGAGGGGGCGGAGGGGACGACGCAGGGTCCTCCATGGAAGGCGGGCGGTTCGGCAGGCAGCTTCTCGTCGCGGTTGGCGAACATGTTGACGCCGACCAGGACGTCCCGGCGGCCGTCGGCGTTCTTCTGCCGGGCCGCCCGGGTCCTGGCGACCTGCGCGACCAGGGCGCCCGAGGCGATGGCCCGGACGATGCCGCCTTCCTTCTCGATCTCCTGGAAGCCCTTCCAGGCCTCCTGGGCCAGTTGGTCGGTGAGGGCCTCCACGTAGTAGGAACCCGCGGCCGGGTCGGCCACTTCGGCCGCCCGCACCTCATCCGCCATGATGAGCTGCACGTTGCGCATGACCCGGCGGGAAGCCTCGGCGGAGAGCTCGCCCACGCCTTCCAGCTGGCGGGTGGAGAGGATGTCGCACCCGCCCACCACGGCGCTGAACGCCTCGGTGGTGGCGCGCAGGATGTTGACGCTGGAGTCGAGCACGGACTGGTTCCACAGGGACGTCCGGCCGTGGACGCTGGCCGTCCAGTCTCCGGCCTCGGCGCCGAAGGCTTTCATGACGTTGGCCCAGGCCAGCCGGAACGCCCGGAACTTGGACACTTCCATGAAGAAGGAGGGCCCGGCGCCGAAGGCGAAGCGGACAAGGCCGGGAATCGCCGACAGCTCGAAGCCGCGCCCGGTCAGGTACCGCGCATAGGCGGCGCCGAGGGCCAGGGCGATGGAAAGCTCCTGCACCGCGCTGGCGCCGGCTTCCTGCCACAGGTCCGCACGGACGCAGACGACGCTGGCGGGGGTGGCGCGGTCGGCCAGGGGGCGGGCCACCTGGGCCAGGGCATCGGCGAGCGTTTCCGGGTCGTGGGTGAAGGCCCCGGCCAAGGCGCCGCGGGTGAGGAAGTCGATGTCCAGGCCGCCGAGGACGGTGCCTTCGGCCACCCGGCAGGTTCCCTTCCGGCAGGCCGCCAGGGCCAGCAGCGCCAGGGCGAAGTCGTTGCAGGAGGAGAGGTAGACCTTCTTGCCGGCCTGGTGCACCGGGTCCACGTGCTGCTCGAAATCCTTCAGGTTGGTCAGGAAATTGGTCTCCTTCCCGGCGGGCAGGGTCACGGCGAGGACGTCGACCCCCTCCAGCGCCTTGGCGGAGGGAAAGTCGCCGGCCTTCTCGGCCTGGCCCAGGCAGACGTCGCGGCAGACCGCCCACTTGCCGTCGGCGGCTTTCCGCCCGCAAACGGCATGGCCGTCCGGAGCGGAAGTCGCGACATCTTCCCGGTTGTAGATGGCCCGGATGGGAATCCCTTCGACCGGCACGTTCGTGAAGAATTTGTCGAAGGGTGCATCCTTAAGCATCTTCTGGGCTTCGGCCTTCCAGTCGTCGAAACCGGGCAACGGGAAGTCGTCCTCCAGAGACAGCTCCTTCTGGAGCATGTCCTGAATCCTGCGGTTATGGTCCATAGACACCTCGCAAATAGTAGTCAGCCTAGGGGGCGTTGCGGCCAGGCCGCCGTGCCCGGCTCATCATACGCCTTTCCTGGCGGTAACGATATACCCCAGCGTGTAGTTTTTTTCCGGGTCCAGCCCGTCGAACAGCCGGAGCGTGAGCGGAACCAGGAAGCCGAGCAAGGGGGCCAGGAGGAAGAAGAAGGGCCAGCGCCAGGAGCGCTGGAAGAACCCCAGGGCGTTGATGCTGCGCCGCGCGGCCACGGTGAAGAAGCCGCCCAGGGGCACCCGGCGGTCCAGCGACAGGCCGTGGGCGGAGAACAGGTGCTCCAGGCCGTGGATGGTGTAGCGGTAGTAGTCGTGGGGGGCCTGGTGGACTTCCCAGAGCAGCGGGGCGACGCAGAACACCGCCCCGCCCGGCTTGAGGACGCGGGCGATCTCCCCGATGACGCCGTAGGGGTTGCGCACGTGCTCCAGGGCCACGATGAGGAGCACGGCGTCGAAGGAGGCGTCCCGGAAAGAGAGCGCCTCCACGTTCCCCAGCACGTCGATGGCGCCGTAGTCCCAGCGGGCGTCGCCGATCCCCCGGTCGAAGCCCACGAAGAACGTTCCCGGGAAGGTCCCCTTCAGGGTGTTCTCACCGCAGCAGGCGTCCAGGACGCGGGCGCCCGGCGGCAGGCTTTTCCGGAACAAGTCCAGGTGCTTCTGCTTCAGGCTCTCCACCACGTCGAGCTGCCCTTTCAGCCAGCCGGGCAGGAGTCGGCCCGCCCAGGCGACGATTCTGCGGTTGAGTTCCATCGGGCGCCGGTCCAGGACTGCGGGCGGTCACTTGGCGAAGCTGACGTTCCCGCGGGGGATGAAGTGGAGCATGCGCGACCAGCGGGTCTCGTAGAAGTAGACGATCCGGTACAGGTACAGTTTCAGCGTGTCGCCCATGTCCTCGATGAGGTGGACGCCGCCGTCGTACCGCCCGTCGGGGAACGCCTTGTGGACGATCTCCTTGTCCGGGTAGGACCACAGGATGAGCAGCGGCTTGCCGAAGATGTAGTCCTCGGGCACCGGTCCCCACACGCGACTGTCGGAGCTGTTGTCGCGGTTGTCGCCCATCATGAAGTAGTGCCTCTCGGGGATGTCCACGCGCAGGGACAGGCCCTTGTGCCGGTCGGGGTAGTCGTAGTGGGCGTAGGGTTCCACCAGCTTCCGGAACCCGTGGACCCTGTCGTCGATGTAGACGGTGTCGTCGGCGATGACGACGGTCTCGCCGGGCAGGCCGATGACCCGCTTGACGTAGGGCACCAGGTAGTGGTTCTGGTCGGGCGTCTTGAAGACAACCACGTCCCCGCGGCGGATGGGGTGGGCCATGCCCAGGGCCCGGCAGAGCGAGGACTGGTTGGCCAGGATGGAGAACTTGTCCACCAGCAGGCGGTCGCCGACCATGAGGCCGTACTTGGCGTAGGTTTCGCCGGTGCCCGGGATGAGCGTGTCCAGCCCGGGGGGCTGCATGGACTCGGTGGGGACGGCCATGGGGTGGACGATGAACGTCACGACGAACAGGGCGATGGCGATGCACACCAGGATGGCCACGCTGTATTCGTGGAAGGAGTCCCAGAACGTCCTGTCCTGGACCGGGGCGTTGTCGGCCGGCGGTGCCGTGACCTCTTTGGCGCTGGGCGGGCTTTTCTTTTTCATGCTGACCGTCGTCTCCTTGTCTGCTGCCGGGGAACCCCCGCGCTCTCCCGGGTACTACGCCGAAGGGGGGCGGAAGTGCGGCGACGGGAATCGCCCGCCCTTCCGGGAGCGGAAGTGGGAATTATACACCGCCCGGCCGGCCGGGGAAACCGCTGTCTGCCCCCCTGCCCACAATTGCCCCGGAATGCGCGCCTGCCCCGCCCCCTCTCGCCGTCCCCCGCCCGATTCCGTCCTCCCTAAAAACGCGATAAACCACTAATCTGATTAATCTATAGTGAGATCAGTGGTTAATACCGGATTCATATCTCACCGATCTGCCGGCGGGGCAAAAAACCTGTAGGGCCCGGGGCCGAAAAGGTGCAGAATGAAACCAGGAAAAAATCTGTGCATTCGGAGGGTGGGGCCATGAAAAGCACTGGGACGCTGTGCGTTTTCCTGCTGGCGGTCGTTCTGTGGCCGGGGAACCTTTTCCCTGCCGCCCTGGCGGAAACGGAGGAGGACCAGCCCGCGGTCCGGGCGACCGGGGGTGAATTCAACAACATCGTCGACCTCGTGCTGGACGGCCGGATGGCCCGGGAGGGGTCGGACTGGAACAGCGCCGACTGCGTCTGGTGGGAACAGAGCCACGAGGCCGCCCTGGTCATCGACCTCCGGTCGGTGCGCCTCGTCCGGGACGTCCGGATCCAGGTGGACAACAACGACGACTACGAGATCGCCTGGTCGG
>CAYTBK010000156.1:0-8800 GCA_964436005.1 uncultured Acidobacteriota bacterium | reverse complement strand
AGCGATGAGCAAAGTTGGGTTATACTGGCTGCTGCTCAACCAGCCGCCTCAATGAACCCGACCTGGTCGCCGGCAGCCGAACCGACTGGAGTATTCGCATGAAAGACGCCTGGGAAGTTCTGATCGTCGAAGACTTGCCTACCGACGCCGAACTCTGCGAGCGGGAAATCCGGAAGGTTCAGCCCGCCAGCCGTTTCACCCGGGTGGAAACCCGCGAAGAATTCGTCCGGGAACTGGAAACGCGTCTCCCCGACATCATCATCTCGGATTTCAAGCTCCCCCATTTCGACGGCATGAGCGCCTTGAAGATCGCCCTGGAAATGGCGCCCGACACCCCCTTCATCATCGTCACGGGCTCCATGGACGAGTACACGGCGGTGGACTGCATGAAGGCCGGTGCCTGGGACTACGTGATCAAGGAGAACATCCGTCGCCTGGGCCCGGCGGTGACCAACGCCCTGAACAACCAGCGCATGAGGCTGGAGCGCAAGAAGGCCAAGGACCAATTGCGAACCCTCTCCAAGGCCATCGAGCAGAGCCCGGTGCTGGTCATGGTCATGGACCCGGAAGGGATGGTGGAGTACGTCAACCCAAAGTTCGCGGAAGTCACAGGCTTCGGGCAGCAGGACCTGCTCGGCCAGCGCCCTCCCCTGTTTCACCCGGACGAGTTGTCCAAGCTGGAGAAGGAGGCCATCCGGGAGGCCATTCGAGCCGGCCGGGAGTGGCACGGGGAGATTTTCGACCGGAAGAAGGACGGGGCCATTTTCTGCGCGAAAGTATCCCTTTCGCCCATCAGGGAAAGCGGAGGGGACATCTCCCACTACCTGGCCATCATCGAGGACGTGACGACCCAGAAGTCCATGGAGAAGTACTTCCGCCAATCGCAGAAGATGGAGGCCATCGGGCGCCTGGCCGGCGGTGTCGCCCACGACTTCAACAACCTCCTGACGGTGATCCTGGGCCACGTGGACGTGGCCCTCTGCCAGGTGGACAACGCGCCCCTGCTGCACGCCGACCTGGAGGAGATCCGGAAGGCGGCGCAGCGCTCCGCCGACCTGGCCCGGCAGCTGCTGGCCTTCGCCCGGAAGCAGTCGGTGATTCCCAAGGTCCTGGACCTGAACGACACGGTCACCAACATGCTGAAAATGCTCCGCCGGCTCATCGGGGAGGACATCGACCTGATCTGGAGGCCGTGCGAGGGTATCTGGAAGGTGCGCATGGACCCGTCGCAGGTGGACCAGATCCTGGCCAACCTCGTGGTCAACGCCCGGGACGCCATCCCCGGCGCGGGAACCATCACCATCGAGACGATGAACAGCCGGATCGAGGACGCCTACTGCGAGTCCCACGCCGGGTTCCTGCCCGGCGAATTCGTCCAGCTGGTGCTGACGGACAGCGGCACCGGCATGAACAATGAAGTCCTGAACCACATCTTCGAACCCTTCTTCACCACCAAGGACATCCGCCGCGGCACGGGCCTGGGGCTGGCCACCGTGTACGGCATCGTCAAACAGAACGAAGGGTTCGTCAACGTCTACAGCGAACTCGGCCAGGGAACTTCCTTCAAGATTTTCCTCCCGCGCTTCCAGGGAGCTTCGGCCGAGCCGGAACCCGAGGAGGAGACGGCCCGGGAGATGCCGACGGGCTTCGGCGAGAAGATCCTGCTGGTGGAGGACGACATCGCCATCCTCCGGATCGGCAAGCGCCTCCTGGAACGGTTGAACTACACGGTGTACACCAGCAGCACCCCCAACGAAGCCATCGAGTGGGCCACGGTGCGGTCGGACGAAATCGACCTGCTCATCACCGACGTCGTGATGCCCGTGATGAACGGGAAGGAACTGTCCGTACGGCTCAAGGCCCTGAAACCCAAGCTGCGGTGCCTGTTCATGTCCGGCTACACGGCCAAGGTCATGGCCAACCAGGGCATCCTGGAAGAAGGGGATGGGTTCATCCAGAAACCGTTCTCCCTGCGCGACCTGGCCTTCACGGTGCGGGAAGCGCTGGAGAAGAAGGGCGGTCCGGCCAGATCCGACCAGCCGGACAAGCAAGGTTGACCGGGATTCGCCCGCCGGCGTGCCTCCCGAAACGCTAAACCCGATGATCTTTCTTGACTTTGGACGGGAAGGCGGATAATTTTGCCTGTTCCTCCTCGACCCTATACCTTCGCACTCCAGGTGGCAATTCCGTGAAAAACAGAAAAGTCCAACTGCACACCAAGATCCTCCTCGGCCTGGTGGTCGGCGCCATCCTCGGCGTCGGGGCCAACCTCTTCTGCCGGTACAACCCCGCCCTCACGCCCGGCATCGAGTGGACGATCCGGAACGTGGCCATCCCCATCGGGCAGATCTTCCTCCGCCTCCTCTTCATGACCGTGGTGCCCCTCGTGCTCTCCACCCTGGCCGTGGGCGTGGCGAACCTCGGGGACCTGAAGAAGATCGGCCGCATCGGCCTGCGCACCATCGTCTATTTCCTCGGCACCACCGCCCTGGCGGTCACCATCGGCCTGTTCCTGGTCAACCTGGCCCGCCCCGGCGAGGGCTTCGACAAGCAGGTGCAGGAGCGGCTGCTGACCGAGTACCGGGGCATGGTCACCCAGTCGAGCCAGAGCTTCGAGGAGCGGGGCGGCTTCGGCATGCAGCTGCTGATCCAGATCGTCCCGCGCAACCCCGTCGCGGCCATGGCCGAAGGCGACATGCTGGCCGTCATCTTCTTCGCCCTGGTGCTGGGCATCGCCACCACCCGCGTCAAGGAGGAGCACGCCCGGCCCGTCGTCTCCTTCCTGCAGGGCCTGTCCGAGGTGATGATCGCCATCGTCCGGTTCGTCATGAAGATGGCCCCCGTCGCCGTCCCCGCCCTCATCTTCGCCGTGACGGCCCGCTTCGGCCTGGACGTGCTGGAAAAGCTGTCCCTCTACGTCCTGACGGTGCTCGGGGGGTACGTCCTGTTCCTGTTCGGGGTGTTCTCCATCCTGGTGCGGTTCTTCGCCCGGATGAACCCGCTGCGCTTCTTCCGGACGATCACCCCGGTGATGGTGACGGCCTTCTCCACGAGTTCCAGCAACGCCACCCTGCCCACTACCCTGCGGACGGTGGAGGACGACCTGGGCGTGCCGAAGAACATCGCCGGCTTCGTCATCCCGCTGGGGGCCACCCTCAACATGAACGGCACGGCCCTGTTCGAGGGCGTGACCGTCCTCTTCCTGGCCCAGGTGTTCGGGATCCCCCTCACCCTGGGCCACCAGGCCCTCGTCGTGATCCTCTCCGTCCTCATGGCGGTGGGCACGGCCGGGGTGCCGGGGGCCTCCATCCCCATGATCATGCTCGTGCTGAACACGGTGGGCGTGCCGGCCGACTCCATCGCCCTCATCCTGGGGGTGGACCGGCTGCTGGACATGGGCCGGACGGTCCTCAACGTGACGGGCGACGTCACCGCCGCCGTCTACATCGCCCGGGTGGAGGGCAACCGCACCGAGGGCCCGGCTGCGCCCGCGTAGCCCGCCCCTCGCCGAGGGGCGGGCTGATCCCGCGCCACTTCAATTTCATCTGTTTTGTTTTGCCAGAGCCGCCTCTCGGCGAGAGGCGGCCTACCCGCTATTGCTTGACCAGTTCCACGCGACGGTTCTTCGCCTTTCCCTCTTCGTCGCCGTTGGAGGCCACCGGCGCCAGCGGCCCGACCCCGTGGGCCCGGAGGCGGGCGGCGGCGACCCCGAAGCGGCGGACCAGGGCGTCGACCACGGCGTCAGCGCGGCCCTGGGACAGGCGCATGTTGGCGTCGAACACCCCGGTGGAGTCGGTGTGCCCCACCACGTGGAGCTTCAGGCCGGGGTCGGCGCCCAGCAGCTTGGCGATTTCGGCCAGGGCCTGGTCCGACTCCGGTTTCAGCTCGGTCTTCCCGGTGTCGAAGAGGATGCCGTACACCGCCGCGTGCCCCGCCTGGCGGATGTCGCCGGCCAGGGCTTCGGCGCTGGCCACGATGTCCTGCTTCATGGCCTGCTTTTCCACGACGGTGAGGAAATACTTTCCCGTGAACTCCGCGGCCAGGTCCACCCAGACCTCCTGGTTCTGCACGTTCAGGCGGAACACCCGCCGGTCCTTGCCGGCCCAGACCACCGCGCCGCCCTTGGCTTTCACCGCGTTCTCGTAGTTGCGCAAAATCTGCAGCGCGCTGGGCTTGACGGTCCAGCTGGCCTGCGGGTAGTAGCGGATGGTGGTCAGGCGGCCCTCCACGGACTGGGTCCTGTTGTCCGCGACGGGAAAGGCGTGGGCGTCGAACTCGTGCCGCACGGTCCCGTGGATCCAGTACCCCTCCATCCGGTTGAACAGCGGGTGGTCCTGGCAGCCGGTGCAATCCTTCTGCAGCGGGGCCTGGGCCGACAGGGAAAGGGTCAGCAGGGCCGCCGCGCCCACCGCCAGCAATGTCCGTACTTTCATCATGCGCCTCCGGGAAAAATGTTCAGCGTTCCGGTCTCAGGACCGGGGAAGAAAAAACGGCGCGGACAGGCCCGCGTGACATCGGGCCGCCGGGTTGCGGCCGGCCCGGTCCGCTCACCCGGGCGGCGGCGCTCACGATTGCTTGGCGCCGCACTCCGCACAGAACTTCGACCCGGGGTTGATGACGGCCCCGCACTCGGTGCAGTGCTGCTTCACCTTCAGTTTCGCGCCGCAGGCGGGGCAGAACTTGGCGTTGCTGGCCAGCGGAGCCTCGCACTCCGGGCAGGAGGCCCGGATGTTCTCGCGCCAGTTCTCGGTGGACAGCTTCTTGTCCTCCTCCGCCATGGCGGCGTGCGCCCAGACCTCTTCCACGGACTTGTTGGCCTGGGCGGCCGACATCTCCACGCCCAGGTCGGGCGCGCAGCCCTTGCAGAGGCCCTTCTTGTCGTTCCAGCACTTCTTCCGGCACACCCAGGCGTTGCAGCGGGGGCACTGGATGAAGTCGGGGGCAAGCTCCTTCAGGGCTTCCTGGTAGGCCTTGTCGCGGGCCTTCTGCCAGGAGGCGCTGTGGACCCGGTGGCTGACGTCGGAGGCGTTCCCGAAGATCCCGCCGAACCAGCCGCCGGCCACGTCCAGCACCTCCTTGATCCCGCCGGTGGCCGAGGCCCGGAAGCTGGAGCGGAACCCGATGCTGCAGCGGTCGCAGAGGAACTCGAACTGGAAACCGCGGTCGGTGCTCAGATCGTGAACATTCCTTACAAATTCAAACTTTTCACTCATATCTAAATCTCCTGTGATTTCCTGACGGCCTCCCGAGGGCCGCACCGATTTTACTCATAATGGACTTCGCCGTCCACTCCATCGGAAGCCCCTTTTTGCGGCCTCCTCACTGCCACCGGAAAATGCGCAGGGCCACGGCGAAGCCGACCACCGCCCAGAGGGCCAGGAGGCCCAGGGGGGCGAGGCAGTCGGACAGCGCCGCCCCCTCGTTCATCACCAGGCGCATGGCGTCGTTGGCCGCGGTCAGGGGTAGGGCGCGGATGTAGGGCTGCATGGCGTCCGGGAAGCGGGCGGTGGAGAACAGCGAGCCGGAGAGGACCCACATGGGCAGCATGACCAGGTTCATCCACCCCATGACGGACTCGGTGGTGGTGGGGCGGGCGGCCACCAGCAGGCCGAGGCCGGCGAAGGCCAGGGAAGCGACCAGGGTGACGAGGACCAGGGCCACGGCGGACCCGGCGATGCGCACGCCGAACAGGAGCCAGCCGAACGCTATCAGCACCCACACTTCGGGGATGAGGAGGAAGAGGCGCGAAAGGATGAAGGAGAGCAGGAAGTGGAACCGCCGCATGGGCGTGGCCGCGTACCGCTTGAGCAGCTTGCGCACCCGCGCGTCGACGATGGCGAAGCCCACGCCCCACATGCCGCTGCCCATGATGCCCAGGCCGATCAGGCCGGGGATCAGGAAGTCGATGTAGCGGCTGCCGGGGGTTTTCACCGCCTCGTCGGCCGCGCGGAGGGGGTCCTGCCGGCCGGCCGCCCGCTGCAGGGCGTCGTCCACCGCCAGGCGCGCCGCCCGGGCGTCCGGGCGGGTGGCATCGTACCGGTAGGTCACCGCCACGCCCGGTTTCCCCTCCGCCGGACGGGCCACGACCAGGAGGTCCACCTTCCCCCGGGCCAGGGCGGTTCCGGCCTCCGCGGGGGGAATGGGCAGCACCTTCACGGGCTGGCCCGCCAACAGGGCTTCGGTGGCCCGGGCGGCGCCGGGCGCACCCAGCACGATCACCCGGGGCGCCTCGGGCGGGGCCTCGCGGAAGGCGACGCCCAACGCCAGGGCCAGCAGGACGGGAAACCCGTAGCTCCAGAACAGGGCCTCGGTCTCCCGGACGAACTCCAGCAGCCGGGTCTTGGTCAGTTCCCAGAGGGGGTGCAGCCGGAGGGGCCGCTCTTGCTCACTCATCCCGCAACTCCCTGCCTGTCAAATGGATGAAAACGTCTTCCAGCGTGGGCTGGTGGGTGCTGAGCGAGGCGATGCCCACCCCGAGCGAGTCGAGCCGCGCCAGAAGCGACGTCAACGCTTCGCCGATCTGCCGGACGGAAAGCCGCAGCCGGCCGTCGCGCTCCCGGATCTCCCGCACCCCGGCCAGAGGGCCCAGGTCGTTCGCCGCCAGCGGCGTCTCCGGCCGCACTTCCACGATCTGGGCGGCTTCCAGCGACGCGACCAGGTCGGCCGGCGTCCCTTCCGCGATGATCTTCCCGTGGTCCATGACCGCCACGCGGTCGCACAGCACGGCGGCCTCCTCCATGTAGTGCGTGGTGAGCAGCACGGTGCCGCCCCGGGCCCGGAACTCCTCCACCAGGTCCCAGATCTGCCGGCGGGCCTGGGGGTCCAACCCGGTGGTGGGCTCGTCCAGGAAGATCACGTCGGGGTTTCCGGCCAGGGCGCAGGCCAGCGCCAGGCGCTGCTTTTGCCCCCCCGAAAGCTTGCCGAAGCGCGCGTTCCGCTTCTCTTCCAGGCAGACGGCGGAGAGCACCTCGTCGGGCGTGCGGCCCGTCCGGTAGAAGCTCCGGAACAGGCGGACGATCTCCAGCACCGTCAGCTTCTCGCCGAAGCGGGTTTCCTGCAGCTGGATCCCCAGCCGCTCCCGGGCGGCGTGGTCGTTCCCCTGCCCCCAACGGTGCCCCAGCACCTCCACCCGTCCGCAATCGGCCGGGGCGAGGCCCTCCAGGATCTCCACCGTCGTCGTCTTGCCGGCCCCGTTCGGCCCCAGCAGGCCGAAGCACTCGCCCGCGCGGATGCGCAGGTCGAGCCCGTTCACGGCGACCAGGTTCCCGTAGCGCTTGACCAGCCCCCGGCAGCGGATGGCGGCGACGTCTTCCGCCGGCTCCGCCCCGGTTCCCCCGATTTTCGTGGTCATCCCTTTCCTCGCCAGGCCGTTCAGGCGAAAAGCGCGTCAGGCTGCCCGGCCTTCCGGGCACCCTTCCCGTTCACCCCCGCTGGGCCGATTCCTTGATTTCTTCCAGTGACACCCACCGCTCCAACACGGCGCCCATCTCCCTTTCGATCTCCGTCAGCCGCTCGTTCAGCCGGGCCGCCTCGCCGGCGGCGCCGCGGTAGAACGCCGGGTCGGACAGGATGGCGTGGATCCCGCCCTGTTCCTTTTCCAGGGCCTCGATCCGGCCGGGCAGCGTCTCCAGCTCACGCTCCTCCCGGTAGGTCAGTTTGCGCACGCCTTCCGCGGCCTTGCGCCGGGCCGGAACATCCGGCCGGCGGACCTGCGGTTCCTCCAGCTGGAGCCGGGCCGCCTCCTCGGCGGCGTCCTGCCGGAGCCAGTCCTCGTAGCCGCCCACGTATTCGCGCACCACCCCGTCGCCCTTGAGCACGAGCGTCCCGGTAACCACGTTGTCGAGGAAGTCCCGGTCGTGGCTCACCAGCAGCAGGGTCCCGGAAAAGTCCATCAGGCACTGCTCCAGGAGGTCGAGGGTCTCCACGTCGAGGTCGTTGGTCGGCTCGTCCATCACCAGCACGTTGACCGGCCGGGTGAAGAGCTTGGCCAGCAGCAGTCGGTTGCGCTCCCCCCCGGACAGCACTTTCACCGGGCTCATCGCCCGCTCGGGCGGGAAGAGGAAATCCTGCAGGTATCCCAGGGCGTGCCGGGGACGCCCGTTCACCATCACCTGGTCGCACCCCTCGCCGACGTTTTCCAGCACCGTCCGCTCCGGGTCCAGCTGGCCGCGCAGCTGATCGAAATACAGCACTTGTCGGTTCGTGCCGAGCACGACCCGCCCTTCCGTCGGTTCCAGGTCACCGACCAGGAGCCGCAGCAGCGTCGTCTTGCCGGAGCCGTTGGGGCCGATGATGCCGACGCGGTCGCCCCGGGCGACCACGGTGCTGAGGTTTTGGAACAGCGGGGCGTTTTCCCCGTAGCCGAAGGCGGCCTCCTCGGCTTCGACGACGAGCTTGCCGGAGCGCTCCGCCTCCTGCATGCGGAGTCGGATGCTGCCGAGGCGCTCCTTGCGCTGCCGCCGCTCCTCCCGCATGGCCAGGAGGGCCTTGACCCGCCCTTCGTCGCGGGTCCGGCGGGCCTTGACGCCCCGGCGCAGCCAGGCTTCCTCCCTGGCCAGGCGCTTGTCGAGCACGGCCCGTCGGGCGATCTCGGCTTCGAGCAGGGCTTCCCGCCGGAGGGTGAACTCGTCGTAGGAGCAGTCGAAGGCATACAGCTGGCCCCGGTCCAGTTCGGCCACCCGGTTGGCCAGCCTCCGGGCGAAGGCGCGGTCGTGGGTGACGAAAACGACGGTCCGGACCGTCTTGAGCAGGAGTTCCTCCAGCCAGACGATGGTGTCGATGTCCAGGTGGTTGGTGGGTT
>CAYTBK010000155.1:7621-8817 GCA_964436005.1 uncultured Acidobacteriota bacterium | reverse complement strand
ACCACCAGGAAGTTGGCCACCGCCACGAAAACCAGCACCACCAGCATGGTCATGCGGGCTTCGTCCGCCTGGCCGAACCCGTTGCGCGAGACCATCGCCCCGGCCAGGGCCGACGCCCCGACCAGGCACAAGGCCGAAACCGTAACGTATGAAAGGATTTCGCCCATCAGGCGGACCGGCCGCCCGGTGTTCCGGTTGCGGAAGGCCAGGATGAAGGCGGGCAGGCCGATGGCGAACACGTTGATCAGCGACACCCGGCGCGGCGTGAGGGGGAACTCCAGCAGGAACAGCAGGGAGAGCAGCGTCAGGTAAATCACCATGAAATTCTTGGTCAGAAAGAGCTTGGCCACCGAGGCGACGGTGTTGACGATGCGGTTGCCCTCCTGGAAGATCCCCGGCAGCAGCGCGAAACGATTGCCCAGGAGGACGATGTCGGCCACGTCGCGGGTGACGGCGCTGCCCTCCTCCATGGCGATGCCCATGTGCGCCTCCTTGATGGCCGGCAGGTCGTTGACGCCGTCCCCCAGCATGGCCGTGTAGAGGCCCTGCCGCTTCAACTCCCGCAGGATGCGCAGCTTGTGGTCCGGCTTGAGCCGGGCGAACACCTTCCCGCGGCCCACGATGTCGGCGAACTCCTTTTCCGGCATCCGGTCCAGCTCGTCGCCGGACACCGCCTCGTCCGGCCGCACCAGCCAGCCGATCTCCCGGCAGACGGCCCGCACGGCGGGGGCCGCGTCCCCCGACAGGATCTTGATGGCGATCCCCTTCTCTTCGAACACCTTCATGGCGTCGTACACGTCGGTCCGCACCTTGTCGGTGATGGACGCCACGGCCAGCGGGGCGACCGCGAAGGCCCGTCCCTGGCGCGCCTCCTCCAGGGCGTCCCGGTCCTTCAGCCGCCCGAAGAGCAGGTTGCGGTAGACGTCCAAACCCTCCCGCTCGTAGAGGGCCTGCAAGGCATCACGCCCCTCCCGGCCCACCCGCGGCAGGAGCACGTCGAACCCGCCCAGCACGAGGGCCTCCTCCCGCCCGTCGGCCGAGAGCAGGAAGGCGCTGTACTTCAGGGCCGAGCTGAAAGGGGCCTCGTCCAGCAGGACCGCGCCCTCGCCGCCGCCCGGGACGTCCAGGGCCCGGATGGTGGCGTTGCGCTCGGTGGAAAGCGCCGCGCAGGCGGCCAGCAGGCGGCGGGCCAGGCC
>CAYTBK010000155.1:0-7521 GCA_964436005.1 uncultured Acidobacteriota bacterium | reverse complement strand
CGCGCGCCAGGCGGAACACCACCTCCAGCACCACCAGGGCCAGGGCCGTGGCGAAGAGAACCTTGACGATGGCGTCCAGCCGGCGCTGCAGGGGCGTGAGCAGCATTTTCCGGGTTTTCGCCGAGCGCATCACCGACGCGGCGAACGCCTCCTCGCCCACCCGGTCGGCGCGGTAGAAACCGGTGCCGGCCGTGCAGAAACTGCCCGACAGGAGGGTGTCGCCCGCCTTCTTCAGGACGGGCTTCGACTCGCCGGTCAGGAGAGACTCGTCGATCTCGAGGTGGGAGGCTTCCAGCACGTTGCCGTCCACCGCCACCTGGTCCCCGCGGACCAGGTTCAGCACGTCGCCCTCCACCACCTCGGTCTGGGGAACGGCTGCCAGGCTGCCGTCGCGCACCACCGAAACATCGTGCCGGAGGAGCAGGTTGACCTTGTCCAGGGCCCACTTGGCGCGGATTTCTTGGGCGATGGCGATGGCCGTGTTGAGGAGGGCCACGGCGGAGACGCCCACCGTGTCCCAGGCCAGGTCGGCGTTCCCCGTCCGCCACCAGTAGAAGAGCAGGAAAGCCACGATGAAGCCGATGACGAGGTTGAAGAGAGAAAAGGTGTTGTCCAGCAGGATGCGGGAGTAGGGGTGCGTGCGCACCGCGGTGCGGTTGACCCGCCCGGCGGCGGCCCGGGCCTTCGCCTCGGCGGAACTGAGCCCCGGCGGGTAGATTCTGTTTTCCATAAACTATTGAATTTCCTTTGCTTTCTGCGCGTTCTCCAGTGGACGCTCCTCCGCCAGCGACGAGGCCAGCACCCGCCGGATTTCCTCCACCGCCGCACTCACTTCGCCCGACACGGGGGCGAAGTCCCAGGTTTCGCCGATGGCGACGCCGAGGAAGGCGAAGTCCGTTTCCTCCAGGTCCTGCCGCCAGGCCCGCACGATGAGGGAAAGGGGCACGGAGTGCGTCGTGTGCCAGACGCTGTCGAGGTCTTCCGTGGGATACATGCGCCAGGAACCCAGGGGTTCGCCCTCCACGCGGACAGCGTCCACCAGCAGCACGCCCCGGGCGCCGCTGCGCCGCACCGCCCCCCCCGCGTTTTCGATGGAGATGCCGGCGTCCAGGCCATCCAGCCGCCCCTGCGGCGCCCCCTGCCCCAGTTCCTCGGCCGCCCGGGCCACGAGGCAGCCCACCCCGTCGTCCCCGCGCAGCTCGTTGCCCAGGCCGACCACCAGCACCTTGTCGCCCTTCCGGCGGTGGCCCTGCAGCCAGCCGCCCAATTCGACCGTCGCCGTGTTCATCCGCTCACCCCCTCCGGGTATTGTCGACGCGAACCGGGTCATATTACCACGATGCCCGCCCCGGCGGGCCCGCTACGCCTTCCGGGCGGCGACGTAGTGCTGGGCCCCCAGCGGCAGCCAGCCGAGGAGGCGCTCCAGGCGGCGGAAAACCCTCCCCCGGAACGGGAAGAACACGATGTAGCGCACGCGCACCGGCCGCAGACCGGCCGCCCGCATCAGCCGCCGGAGCGGGCCCGACCGCAGCAGCACGGCGTCCCGGTCGAACGGCACCCGCCGGACGACCATCCGTGTGCCGGGGTTGAGCGGGTTGTGCTCGAACACGGCCACCAGCCCGCCTGGCGCCGTCACCCGCCCCATTTCCCGCAGCAGGCCGGGCCGTTCCGCCGGCGGGACGTGGTGGAAGACGTTGATGGCGAAGACCAGGTCGAAGGCCCCGTCCCCGAAGGGCAAGTCGACGCCGTCGTACACGGCGTACGCCGCCCCCGGGTTGCTTTCGCGGGCCCGGTCGACCAGGCCCTGCTCCCGGTCCACCCCCTGCAGGCGCCCGAACCGGCCCAGCAGGAAGCGGTCCGTCAGCCCCACCCCGCAGCCCAGGTCCAGCGCCGACAGCCCGGCCGGGTCCCCCAGGCAGGCGCGGCACAGGCGCAACAGCTCCCCGGCCTTGATTTCCGTGTAGTGGTCCAGGTCCTGGCCGGCGAAGGAGACGGCCCGGTTGACGACGTCCGCGTAGGAGTCCCGGTACGCTTCGAACCCGGCCTGGCCTCCGGGGCCCGCGGCGGGACCCCCGCCGCTATTCCCGGCAGGCATCGGCGCTCACGACGGTCCGGGGCTCGAGCCGGGCCGGGGGCTCGATGCCGTGCAGCCGGCTGACGATGTACAGCGGGCGGTTCCGGACGTCCTCGTAGATGCGGCCGAGGTACTCGCCGATGATCCCCATGACCATGAGCTGGACGCCGCCCAGGAAGGAGACGACCACCACCAGGGAAGCCCAGCCGGGCGGGTCGTAGCCGACGGCCACCTTGAGCACGATGGCCAGCAGGCCGAAGAGCACGGCGAAGATGGCCACGAAGAAACCGAACGACAGGGCCAGGCGCAGGGGGACGTTGGAAAAGCTGAGGATGCCGTCCAGGGCCAGCCGCATGAGCTTGCGCAGGGAGTACTTGGTCTTGCCCGCGAACCGGCCCGGGCGGGCATAGGGCACCCCGGTCTGGCGGAAGCCCACCCAGCTGAACATCCCCCGCAGGTACCGCCCGGACTCCCGGAGGGCCTTGACGGCGTCCACCACGTTCCGGTCCACCAGGCGGAAGTCGCCCACGTCGGTGGGGATGTCGGTGGGGCTCAGCTTGCCCAGGAAACGGTAGAACACGCGGCAGGCGGTGCGCTTGAACCAGGTTTCGCCCTGCCGGTCCTGCCGGATGGCGTAGACGACCTCGTTGCCCTCGCGCCAGAGTCTGGCCATCTGCGGCACGAGTTCGGGGGGATCCTGCAGGTCGGCGTCCATGATGACCACGGCCTGCCCGGAGGCGAAGTCCAGGCCCGCCGTCAGCGCCACCTGGTGGCCGAAGTTCCGGGAGAAGCGAATCACCTTGAAGCGGCTGTCCTGCTGGTGGAGGCGGGAGAGGATGAGGTAGCTGGCGTCGCGGCTGCCGTCGTCCACGAAGACCACTTCCGAGGGGCCGTCCAGTTCGGCCATCACCCCGACGAGGCGCTCGTGCAGGACGGGCAGCGTTTCCTCCTCGTTGAACACGGGGATGACGAAAGAGTAGGTGACCGGGTCGCTGGGCTTGTTCATCGGCACGTCCTGTCGTGAGTGGCGGCCCGCTGTGGGAGTGCCCCCCGCGACCGGGAAGCAGCGGCGGAGACCGGTTTTCGGGCGGAATCTACCACCTTGGGGGCGGATCGTCAAGCCGCTGGCACGCGGAGGGGAGGGCCAATGCAGACGAGGGAGGCGCTCCGACGCCCGTCGACCGGGCGCCGCCGGAAAGCCCGGACAGCCATTTCTGGACCTCCCGGCCCCGATTTCTGCTATCCTGTCGCCTCCGCGCGCCCTGCGCGGCCGGGGGCAAACCGATGAACTTCACCATACTGCACGAGGATCCCGACCTGGTGGCCATCCACAAGCCGGCGGGGTTCCACGTCCACCCGCCCGAGGACGGCTCGTTCATCCCCGACGGCATCAACACCCTGCGCTTGCTCAAGGCGCAGACCGGCCGCTACCTGTACCCCGTCCACCGCTTGGACCGCGGCACGTCGGGCGTGCTCGTCTTCGCCCTGTCCCCCGACGCCGCCCGCGGCCTGAAGGAGAGCTTCGACGCCGGCCGGGTGGCGAAAACCTACTACGCGGTGGTGCGGGGTTGGACCCCGGAGGAAGGCCGGATCGACGCCCCGCTGCAGGAAAAGTCCGCGCGCCGGCCCCGTCCGGCGGAAGGGGCGGCCGAACCGCCCATGCGGACGCCCCCGCCGTCGGACGCGCCCGCCCAGGCCCTGACCCTTTACGCGCGGCTGGCCACCCTGGAACTGCCCGTCGCCCTCGGGCCCCACCCCACGTCCCGCTACTCCCTCCTCCGGGTCAGCCCCCGCACGGGCCGCTGGCACCAGATCCGGCGGCATTTGGCGAGGGAGAACCACCCCATCGTGGGGGACACCCGCCACGGCGACCGCGTGCACAACCGCTATTTCCAGAGCGAACTGAGGATGGGCAGCCTGCTGCTGACCGCCCACGCCATCGTCTTCCCCCACCCCGCCACGGGGCGGGTCATGCGCGTCACGGCCCCCTGGCGCGACCTCTGGCACCGGACCTTCGACCTCTTCGGGCTCTGCCCGTGGGGCGACGGGAAGCCGGGCGCGCGCATCCTGAGCGAGGAAAACCCATGATCCGCCTCCCCCGTTGGACAGGCCGACTTTTCCGGGACCACCCGTTGGCCCTCGGGGCGGCGGGGCTGGCCGTCGTCCTCGTGCTGGCCAACCTGCCCCTCTGCACCGGCAGCGCCGTGCCCCACTGGGACGCCAGCCGCCACTACGCCCCCTGGAACATGCTGGTGGGCGACTTCGCCCGGAACGGGCAACTGATGTTATGGAACCCCTGGACGGCCGGCGGGTCCCCGGACTGCACCGAACCGCAGCACGGCGCCTTTTCCCCCGCGACGGTCCTCCTGGGCTGGCTCACCGGGGGCAGCCTGGCCGGCTTCGTGCTCTATTGGTTCTTCCTCTGGTTCATCGCCGGCTTCGGCATGCTGCTCTTCGCGCGCCATCTCGGCGCCCCGGGCTGGGGAGCCTTCGCCGTGGCCCTGGGCTTCATGCTCTCGGGCTTCTTCACCGGGCACGCGGAACACACGTCCTTCCTCCAGGCCTTCGCCTGGATGCCGCTGGTGCTCTGGCGGCTGGACGTGTCGCTCCAGGAGGGCCGGATGCGCCCGGCCCTGGAGGCGGGGGTGCTGTACGGGCTCTCCGCCCTGGCCGGCTACCCGGGCATCGTGATCCAGAACGCCCTGCTCGTCGGCGGCTGGTGGGCGGTGCGGGGGTTGTGCGGCCGCAGCGGCACCCGCCTGGCGGCCTGGCTGCCCCGGGCCCTGGGCAACCTCGCCCTGACCGCCGGCTGTTTCCTGGTGGTGATCTCGCCGGCCTACGCCGGGTTCCTGTTCGGCGGTTCGGGTTACACCGGCCGCACGGGCGGCCTACCGGAGGAAGTGGTCCTCTCCTCCAACATCCTCACCGGCAAGGCCCTGACCACCCTGGCCAGCCCGGCCGTCAACCGGCTGTCCTACGAGACTTCCGGCGAGGCCGCCGCCGTCACGGACATCTCCTCCGCCAGCCTCTACGTCGGCCCGCTGGTCCTGGTCCTGGCCCTCTTCCTGCTCTGGGAGGACCCCCGGGACCCCTGGCGCTGGGGCATCCTGGCCCTCGGCCTGCTGGGGACGGCCTGCGGCCTGGCGCAGATGTTCCCTTTCCGGAAATGGCTGTACGAGGCGCTCTTCCCCTTCCGCTACTCCCGGCACGCGGCCACCTTCCGCTCCTTCGGCATACTCGCCCTGGCCGTCCTGGCCGCCCTGGGCGCCGGAGCCCTGGACCGGCGCCTGGAATCGCCTTCGCAGCGGCCGCTGCGCCCCGTCCTCCTCATTTCGCTGGCCTGCGCCGGGGCCTCCCTGCTCACCCTCCTGCTCGCCCTGGGCGCTTCGCCGCTGCGAGAGGAACTGGCCCTCCCCGCCCTGCTGCACCTGGCCCTGACCTGGGGCGCCCTCCTCGCCGGCCTGGCGGCGCTGCTGCGGCCGGGCGCGGCAAGGTTCCGGGGCGCGGCCCTGGCCGCCCTCTTCGTGGGAATCGCGGTGACGGACGCCTTTTTCACCGCCCACCTGGGCCGCGACATCATCTGCTCCCGGGAAAAGGCCCTGGTCGCCGAGTGGCGGGACATCGAGCGGCAGCGCTCGTCCTCCCTGGACCTCACCCCGCAAGGCCTGGACCGGCGAGCCTCCTGGACTCCCGGCCCGGCCCTGGACAACCGCAACCTCCCCCCGAAAGCGGCCGCCTTCCAGAGCTACGGCGCCATGGGCAACACGTTCCACGTGACCTGGGGCGCCACCCCGGCCCTGCTGGCCATGGCCACCTCGGCGGACCGCGTCTGGTTCGCCCCCAGGGCCCTGCTGGTGCGCCCCGAACTGGAAAACTTCCAGGCCTTCCGGGACGCCGCCACCGCCACCGGGCAATTGCCCATGGTCGTGCACCGGCCGGAAACGCTGAACCCGCCCAACGCCCCCGTCCCGGACGCGCCGCCCCCCGCCGCCGCGGCGCAGCGGCTGGCCCGGGCGCCCCTCGCCGGCCGGATTCCCGTCACGGTGGTCCGCTACGAACCGGATTGTCTGCATTTGCGAGCGGTGTGCCCCACGAAGGGGTGGATCCTGGTCACCGACCGCTGGGCCCCTGGCTGGGAGGCCACGGTGAACGGCGCCCCCGCCCCCCTGCTGCCCGGCGCCTTCCTCTTCCGGGCGGTGCACGTTCCGGCGGGGCCCTGCGACGTCGCCTTCACCTACCACCCCTTCGGCCACCCGTACCTGGTGATCGCCAGCTGGGGCACGACGCTCCTGGTCGCCGCGGCGGCCCTCCTGGCCCGGCGCCGGCGCGGCCGCGCGGGCCCGATGCGGGAAGGGGCCCCGAACCCGACTTGAGCCATCCGTAAAGCAAGTTTCAACATGGCCAGATCCAGAAAGATGAGCTTGCGCAAGGAATGTGCTCACATCTTCTTAAATAATTATTGAAATATTCTTATCATTAGAGTATTCTTCAGTCAATTCGCATAAGGAGTTGATCATGGGGCAACTCGACCGCATCACCCAACAACCTGATGTCATGGGCGGCAAGGCTTGCATCCGTGGAATGCGTGTGACTGTCGGAATGATCGTCAGCCAGATCGGGGCAGGACACACCATTGAGGAAATACTCGTTGACTACCCTTACCTCGAGCGCGCCGACATCATGCAGGCGCTTCTCTATGCGGCCTGGTTGGCGGAAGAACGCGAAGTCGTGATGGCGCACCCGTGAAACTGCTCGTAGATATGAATCTATCCCCACGATGGGTCGAAATGCTAGCGAATTCAGGCCTTGAATCCGTTCACTGGCCAACTGTCGGCCGAGCCGATGCCAAAGACTCAGAGATCATGTCCTACGCGGCCCAAAACGGTTTCGTCGTGCTCACGCACGATTTGGATTTTTGCGCAATCCTGGCGACAACGAAAGCAAGGAAACCGAGCGTTGTACAGATCCGGGCCGAGGACATCAGTCCGGACGTCATCGGGACAAAGGTGGCGTTTGCCCTCCATCAGATGGCCGCCGAACTGGAGACGGGCAGCCTCTTGACAATCGACTCCAACCGCTCCCGGCTGCGCTTGTTGCCCTTTGTGGAAGAACAGCAACCAGGCTGAGCGGATTTTTCTCTGCGGACCGCTGCGATCTCTGCGGTTTCTTGCCCCCTCAAGGGCGGTCGCGCCGCGACCCGCGCTCCACGGCCAGGGCCAGGGCGATCTTGTCCGGCATGCGGGCGGCGCGGAAGGAGAGCATGGCGTCCAGCAGCGGTCCCGGCTCGGCCTCGCAGAACAGGCAGGCCAGGCTCCCCCGGCAGACGAAGCCCTCCGCCACGGCGTGGTTCAGGAAGCCCGTCAAAGCGGCGTAGTAGCCGCAGGCGTCCAGGAAGCCGCAGGGCTTGCCGTGGATGCCCAGCTGCGACCAGGTCAGGGCCTCGAAGA
>CAYTBK010000154.1:0-8821 GCA_964436005.1 uncultured Acidobacteriota bacterium | reverse complement strand
TCAACACCTGGCAGGCGGACGTTTCCGAATCCACCACCAGGAAGGCGGGGGTGGAGCCGAAGTGCCCGCAAACGGGGCTGTCCAGCCCGCGGTCCGATTCGATGGGAAAACAGATGCGCATGTTGTATCTCCTTTGTAATATTCTGATCAAATCATTCCCGGCGCCGCCGGGCAGCAGGGAACCACTGTCCTGCCGACTGGTCGTCCACCAAGATTATGGGCATATGCCTATATCATGTCAAGGCCTATTTGCCCCGCTTCTCGCACCCTGCGCAAAGGCCATCTCAATGGCCCGGCAACAACGGTTTCGACGGCGGGCGACGGCGCGAGAACAACGCATACAACCCGGGCATGGCCACCACCGTGATCAGCAGGGTGGAAGCCAGGCCACCGACAATCACCGTCGCCATGGGCCTCTGGATATCGGACCCTACCCCGGAGGCCATCGCCGCCGGTACCATGCCGAACAGGGCAACCAGGACGATGAGGAGATTCTGCACGAACCGGGCCTGCGCCGCCCGAACGATGGCCTCGGCCCACTCGAGGGACGGATCGGAACGCTGGCGGTTCACTTTTGCCAGGAACAAAACGCCCATCATGATGGAGACCCCGAAGACGGAGACAAAACCCACGGCCGCGGAAATGCTGAAGGGAATGCCCCGCCAAAGAAGGCCGAGGACTCCGCCGATCATGGCCAGGGGCACGTTGAGGAGCACCAGGAAGGCATCGATGCTGGAACCGAAGGCCAGGTAGAGCAACCCGAACATGAGGAGGATGGTGGCAGGGATGATGATCTTCAACCGTTCGCTGGCCCGGGAGAGGTTCTCGAACTGTCCGCCCCACTCCACCCGGTAGCCTTTCTTCATTGGCACCTCCGCCGCCAGGCGCTGCTGGACCTCAGCCACGAAACTGCCCTGGTCGCGGTTGCGGATGTTGGTCCGAACGCTGATCTCGCGCTGGTTTTCCTTGCGCGAGATGATGGAAGCCCCGTCGTCAATGCGAATGTCGGCCAACTGGGAGAGGGGTATCCGGCTTCCGTCCGGCGTCGTCACCAGCAACTGACGGATCGCCTCCGGATTGTCCCGGGCTTCCTCCATATAACGCACGGCGATGTCGAAGCGGCGGTCGTTCTCGTAGAGGGTACTGACCGACCGACCGCCGATGGCCAACTCGATGTATTCCTGCACTTTGGCCACCGTCAACCCGTACCGGGCGACAGCCGCCCGGTCCAGAGAGATGCTGAGCTGCGACTGATCGGCATCCTGTTCGATGGAGCTGTCGGCCGAGCCCTGGACCGCCCGGATCACGACCAAGGCCTTTTCCGCCAGGGAACGCAGTTCCGCCAGGTCAGGGCCCGTAAAGACCACGGCCAGGTCAGCCGACGAGCCCGTCACCGCTTCGGTGACCATGTCCAGGATGGGCTGGGTGAAGTTGTACGCCACGCCCGGGACATTTCGCTGAAGGCGCCGGGAGATCTCGTCCACCAGCGCGGCCTTCGATTTTTTACCGATCCAGCTGTGATACGGCTTGAGCGCTACCAAAAATTCCGTCCGGTTCGGCCCGAACGGTTCGGTATTGGAATCCTGGCGACCGGTCTGGCTGGTGACGAAGTCCACTTCCGGGGACTGGCGGATCATGTCCCGAATCCGGGAAGCCACCCGGGAGGACTCCCCGATGTCCACCCCTGGCGGCAAGGTCGCCCGGACCCAGATGACGCCCTCGTCGAGCTGGGGCAGGAACTCCGTTCCCAGCCGGACGGCCGCTGCGCCGGCGCCCACGAGAAGGACGGCTACCGCCGCCGCCACGGCCCAGCCGTGGAGAACACACCACCGCACCAGCTTCGCATAGGCAGCGGAGAACCCCTCCCACTGGCTCAGCGAACGGAAAGTCGTTTTCGTCCGCTTCCGGTACAGCAAGGCCGCCAGCGCCGGCACCAGCGTCAGGGCCAGGATCATGGCCCCGATCAGGGCGAAACAGACCGTGTAGGCCATGGGCGTGAAGATCCTCCGCTCGACCCGCTCGAGGCCGAACAGGGGGAAGTAGGCCGTGATGATGATGGACAGGGAAACGAAGATGGGTTTCTCCATCCCCTGCACCGCCGCCCGGATGGTTTCCAGCGGGGACGAGACCGTTTGCCCGTTCGCCCGCAACTGGTGCAGGTTGCGCATCACCTGGGCCACCATGATCAGGGAGCCCTCCACGATAATGCCCAGGTCCAGGGCGCCCAGGCTCAGCAGGTTGGCCGGGATGTCGGCCAGCTGCATGCAGACGAAGGCGAAGAGAAGGGCGAGCGGGATGGTCAGGGCGGCCAGTACGGCGGCCCGGATCGAACCGAAGAACACCAGGATGATGAGCATCACCGCCACCAACCCTTCGAGCAGGGTGCGCGAAACGGTGGTCAGGGTGCTCTCCACCAGTTCCGTCCGGTCATAGATCGTCCGGATCTTCACTCCGGCAGGGAGTGTCTCGTTGAGCTCCTTTACCGCCTCCTGGATTCCGGCCAGCACTTCGCTGGGATTGTCCCCGCGCCGCATGGCTACCACGCCTTCCACCAGGCCGGAGCGATCGTTCCAGCCGAAAATGCCCGTCCGCTGGGCGGAGCCCACCTCCACCCGCCCGATGTCGCGGACCAGTACGGGAACGCCTTCGGTCGCGGTTACGACGACCCGCTCGAGGTCCTCCCTGTTGCGGAGCAGCCCCACGCCCCGGACCACCATGGCTTGCCGCCCCAGGGTCACCATTGCCCCGCCGGCGTTCCGGTTGTTGGCCTCCACGGCTTCGGCGATCTGCGTGATGTCCAGGCCGTGGCGGTAGAGAGCGGCCGGGTCCGCCTTGATCTGGAACTGCTTCACCAGCCCCCCGAAGGCGAAGACGTCGCCCACCCCGGGGATCTGCATCAGGCGGGGTGCGATCACCCAGTCCTGGATTTCGCGACGGGCCACCTCGTCCAACCGGTCCGCCTCCACGACATAGCGGTACAGCTCTCCGGCGGGCGTGGTGGGGGGGGCCAGGGAGGGAGCGATGCCGTCCGGCAGCTCCACATCCCGAAGCTTTTCCAGAACGGCTTGCCGGGCCATCGCTTCATCCGCCCCGTATTCAAAAGTAACATTCACGACGGATAGGCCGAAGATGGTGCGCGAACGGCGGGAAATGGCGTTCGGCAGGCTTTGCAGGGAACGCTCCACGGGAATGGTGACCTGCTGTTCGATCTCTTCGGCCGCCATCCCGGGCACCAGGCTGATGACGGTCACCTGGGTTTCCGACAGGTCGGGGTAGGCCTCCACCTTGATTTGGCGGAAAGACCAAATGCCGGCCAGCACCAACCCGAGGGCGAAGATGACGACCATCAGACGCCGGCGGAGGACGAGTTCGACAAGAGCGTTGATCATCTCAGCGCCCCCCCATCCCCACCAACTGCATGACACCCTCGACCACGATCTTCTCCCCGCCCCGCAGGCCCTGGCGGACCGGAACCCGGCCGTTCGCCGCGGGCGCCGTCACCACCGGAACCAGTTCGAAGGTCCCCGTTTTCCGCTCGACGAAGACGCACTTCTTCCCCTGGCAGGTGACGATGGCCTCCGGCGGAACCGACGGAAGCGTCTGCGGTGGGTGGGAGTGCCGGATGGTGCCAAACATTTCGGGCAGCAGTTTTCCCCCGGGATTCGGCAGTTCGGCGCGCACCTTGACGGTGCGGGTCTGCGGGTTCAACTGGTCGGCGATCCGGGTCACCCGAGCGTGGTAAGTTTCGCCGGGGAAAGCGACCAGTTCCACTTCCACCTTCTCGCCGACGCTCACGTGCCGGATCTGGTCCTCCGGAATTTCCGACGTGACCCAGACCGAGTCCAGATTGGCGATGGTGAAGACGGGCGCCGAAATGTCGTTCCGGTACTCTCCCGGAACGATGGCCATCTCCATGATCTTCCCGGCCAGCGGCGCCCGGAAGAACACCTTCTGCTCCCCCAGCTTCTCGTCCAGGCCCATGATGCGTAGCTTCTTCAGCAGGTGCAGGGCGCTGGTCTCCGCCTGCTCCAGGGCCGTCCGGGCCTGTTCCTCGGCGTATTCGGCCGCCAGCAGCTCCTTCTTGGCGACGGCCATGTGGGCGTACAGGTCCTGGATGCGGGCCAGGTCGGCCTGAGCCTTGACCAGGGTGGATCTGGCCAGCGTCACGTTCCCCAGCGACTGACGGTATTCGGCCAGCGCGGCGTCCGCGTCCGGGCTGTCAATGGTGAGCAGCGGGCTGCCTTTTCCCACCCGGTCGCCCAGTTCCACGAAAACCTGGTCAATGCGCCCGGCAACGGGAAGGGTCAGCCGAGCGACCTTGTGAACATCGAACTCGATCTTTCCCGGCGCCGTGACTTCGACTCCGGGCACCGTCCCCACCTCCACCACCGCTGTCTTGAACTGAGCCAGCGCGGGCGAGTCCGCGGGAATGACCACGAAGGGATTCCTACTGGTCTGGCTCCGGCCGGTCGGCCTGGCGGCAGCCCCGGAAGGCGGGGCGGCGGGCAGAAGGGGCGCCGCACTGAAAACCAGGCCTATCAACACCAGGGAAAAGGCAACGACGCGAAACGCTCTGTCTTTCTTGTTCATGGATCTACTCCTTTCCGGCGATGGAATCCAGGCGATAGCGGCTGCGCGCCAATTCGGCCCGGGCGGTCAGATAACTCTGCATGATCTCGTTGAAGGCGCGCTGCGCGTCCAACACTTCCACCAGGCTCACCTCCCCCCGCTGGTAGGAGTAGACGGCCACTTCGCGGACCTGCCTGGCCCTGGCCAAGGTGTCCCTCTCCAGGCGCTGGATCTGGGCCAGGGCGGCCCGGCACTGTTCGCAAGCCTCGGCCGCTTCCTCGTGAAGGGACTGCACCAGCGCAGCGAAGGCCAGGTCGGATTGAGCCGCCTCGGCGCGGGCCCTGGCAATTTCGCCCTGGTTCTTGTGGAAAACCGGCAGGGGAATGGATACCGAGAAACCCAAGGAATTCCCCTTCCCGTTGACCCCCTGCTGGCGCCGATATTCTGCCCCGAGAGTCAGGTCTCCCTTGGCCATGGCCTTTTGCAACTCGACATCGGCCTCGGCCCGGGCCCGCTCGTTTTTTGCGGCCAGGACATCGGGCCGGCCTGCCAGAGCCAGCCTGACCAGGGCCGACGCTTCGGGAAGATCGGCATCGTTCCGGAAATCCCCCTTGGCCACCGGCAGCGGGGCGGATTCCGCCCGTCCCAGCAGACGACGCAAACGGAATTGCACTTTCCTCGTTTCCGAGGCGGCCGCCGCCTCCTGGTCCTCCAGTTGGGCCACCGCCACCTGGGTGCGGACGAGGTCCACTTCCGCCAGGTCGCCTTTCTCCACGCGAAGTTGATTGAGGGAAAGCAGTTTCTGCATGCCTTCCCGGTTCTCCCCGGTTAGGGCCAGGTTCTTCTGCGCCAGCAGAAGGTCCACGAAAGCGTTTTGCACTTCCAGAGCCAGGATACGGGTGTCGTCCTTCACCTGATGCCCGGCCGTCTCCCGTTCCAACGTGGCCAGACGGGTCCGGTGGAAGCGCTTCCGCCCCCTTTCCCAGGTGAATTCCGTGTTCACGGTGATCTCGGTCGGCCCGGCCCCGTTCTCCTCGGTGAAACGGGAGTAGAGCAGGTCGAGGTGATCGGCGATGATCCCCACCGTGGGGTTCGGGCGCAACCGCGCCCCTACGATCATGGCGTCCAGCGCCGGCAACCGGGCCTTCTTGACGGACAAGTCAAGGTTTCCGCCCCTGGCTTCCGCCACGGCCTGGTCGATGGAAATTTCCTCCCCCGCGATCGGCCCGGCGCCGTAAGCGAGGGACAGGGAAGAAAAAAGCAGAAAGGAAAGAACGAGTGTTCGCATTTTGCCTCACTTCAATAGGTTATTAATAGTGTAATTCAGCGATACACGGAAGGGATGGACGCGGCAACTCCAGCCGCGACCACTTCCCGGCCTTCCCCCAAACCCATGGCCCGACAGCCCGGCGGGGCAGGGGAACAGGCGGAAGGAAAAGGGAAAGGATCGCGGGGGAGACGCTAGCGGACCGGCGGACTCCGGGGCGAACCGAAGGTGAAGGGAAGGCACTCGTAGGGTAGCGATTCGTTCCCGTCGGAGATGAAACCGAGCACCTCCAGGCGAAGGGGAACGAGCATATCGGCCAGATCGACAAAGCCGCAGCCCAGGCTGCGCTCCAATTGGCAGGCGGGGCAGTTGAGGCCGGGTTTCAAGCCGTCGTCATCGTGTCCGACCGCCACCGAGGAAGCGAGCAGAGCGATCAGGATCAGCAGGACAACTCGTCTTGGCATAAAGGCCGGACCCTGGCGGCGGAAGTCCCACGACACCCGGCGGCGTGGGCGGTAGCGATCATAACACGCATTTTCCGGAATGAGCCGATTTCTTGACCGGGCCGGGCGATGGGCGCCGCTGCACGAACTTGGCCTCGGCCCAGGCCGCAACCCGGCCGTCCCGCAGGATTTCGGCCCGCAGGCGGAAGAGCGGCGGGTGGGCGAGCGTCACCCGGGCCCGCACGTCCAGGCCCGCCTCGCAGGGAATGGAATCCAGGTAGCGGACGTGGAGGTCGCCCGTCACCGCCTGGACACCCTGGTGGAAGAGGCAATGGGTCATCGCCGCGTCCAGCAGGGCGGCGATGACCCCGCCGTGCATGAGGCCGTCGTAGCCCTGCAGGCCGCGGTGCGACTGGAAGCTCGTCCCGACGGCCCCCTCTTCGCCCGGGGCAAAGGACAGTTTCAGCGACCAGGGATTTCGTTCCCCGCAGAGGAGACACCTTTCGTGCCCGTTCTCCACGCTGAGGCGTACGACGTCGTCAGTGCCCACAGGTAGTTTCCATCGTCCGGAGAGTCCTGGCCAGGTACGCTTCGGCCAACCGCTCGGGCGTTTCCGAATCGACGCCGGACACCACCATGATGCCCTTGTCCGCGAACAGCTCCAGGGCTCGCGACCCTATTTCGCCGGCGATGACGGTGTCCACGCCGTGACCGGCCAGCCAGGAGGGCAGCAGGCCGGGGCGGTGAGGGGGGGCGGCGATGTCTTCCCGCTTCAGGATCCGCTTTTCGTCCAGGTCGACGTCGACGAGGGCGAACTGCGCGCAGTGCCCGAAATGACGGGTCAACCGCCCTTCCTCCAGCGGCACGGCGATCCGCCGCCGGCCACCGACCGCCGGCCTGATCGGGTGATGGGCGGGCTCCGATTCCGGACCGTCGTCGTCCAGGGCCAGGATGGGCCCGACGAGTTCGCCGAGAGCCGAGGCGGCCGGGGTGAGGGCGAAATCCAGCACGAAGGCGCGTCCCTGGTCGCCGGTTTCCGCGATTCGGGGATCCAGGGGAATGGACCCGAGGAAGGGGATCTGCATGTCCTCGGCGACGTGCCGTCCGCCGCCCGCGCAGAGAATCGGGGTAATTTCGCCGCACTTCGGGCAAACGAAGCCGCTCATGTTCTCCACCACCCCGAGCACCTTGACGTGAAGCCTCCGGCAGAAGGTAACGGACCGGCGCACATCGGCCGTCGCCACCCGCTGAGGGGTGGTGACGATGACAGCGCCGTCCAGGTGGTCGATCAACTGGCAGACGGACAACGGTTCGTCGCCGGTTCCCGGCGGCGAATCGATGATCAGGTAGTCGAGGTCGCCCCAGTCGGTGTCGGTGAGGAACTGCCGGATCGCCCCCATCTTCATGGGCCCGCGCCAGATCACGGCGTCGTCCCGCCCCTGGAGCATGAACCCGAGGGAAAGCACCTTGATCCCGTCCGCTTCGACGGGCAGCAGGCCTTCGGGGCCGTTCTGGACCTTCGCCCCCTCCAGTCCCAGCATGATGGGAATGCTGGGGCCGTGGATGTCCACGTCCAGCAGCCCGACCCGCTTCCCGGCCTGCCGGAGCGCGGTGGCGATGCTGACGGCCACGGTGCTCTTCCCCACGCCGCCTTTCCCGGAAAGCACGACGATCTTGTGCCGGATGCGGCCCAGGCGACGCCGAAGGGCCTCCTGTTCGAGGAATTCGTCCAAAGTGCCCGCTTCCGCCTCGGGAGCCCCGTGGCCGGACGCCCCGTGGCAGCCGGACGGGGTCCGTTCCTTGTTTCTTTCTTCGCTCATGTCTGTTCCCGTCAGGCCCGGAAGGCCTGGTCGAGGTCCCGGATCAGGTCGTCCACGTCTTCGATGCCCACGGAAAGCCGCACCAGCCCGTCGGTGATGCCCGCCGCCTCCCGCTCCGCCTTGCGCACGCCGGCATGGGTCATGGAGGCCGGGTGCTCGATCAGCGTTTCCACGCCCCCCAGCGACACGGCCAGCGTGGCCAGTTTGACGTTGTCCATGAGCCTCTTGCCGGCTGCCAGCCCGTCGCGCATGCCGAAACTGATCATGGAGCCGAAACCCTTCATCTGCCGTTTGGCCAATTCGTGCTGGGGATGGGAGGTCAGGCCGATGTAGCGCACCCACTCCACTTCGGCCCGTTTTTCCAGCCACCCGGCGACGGTTTTCGCGTTTTCCTCGGCGCGGGCGACGCGCAGGGAGAGCGTCTTCAGGCCGCGGTGCACGAGGAAGGCCTGGTGGGGGTCCATGTTGCAGCCCGTCAGGACCATGGTGTCCCGCAACCGCCGGTAGACTTCCTCGGTGCGGGCGACCAGGATGCCGCCCACCACGTCCGCGTGGCCGTTGATGAACTTCGTCACGGAGTGCAGCACCACGTCGGCCCCCAACTGCAGCGGCTGCTGCAGGCAGGGCGAGGCGAAAGTTCCGTCCACCGCCAGCAGGGCCCCGCCGGCGTGGGCGATTTCCGCCATGGCCTGGATGTCCGTCACCTGCATCATGGGGTTGGA
>CAYTBK010000153.1:0-8946 GCA_964436005.1 uncultured Acidobacteriota bacterium | reverse complement strand
AGAAAAAACGGAATCCCTGAAGTCCTGGCGGCGGGAATCGCCAGGCGAAAGGAGATGGAATGGCCATTTCGAAAGAATTGCTGGATATCCTGGCTTGCCCCCTGTGCAAGACCGGCGTGACGCTTCTTCCCGACGGCAGCGGCCTGCGCTGCGGGGCGTGCGGCCGGGTGTACCCTGTCCGCAACGACATCCCCGTCATGCTGGTGGAGGAAGCCGAGGGCGGCGAGACCGGTGCGCCGGCCCAGGCGCCACCCCGGGGGGAGAAAGCGGATGACCGGTGAGGACGACTTCCGGTCCGCGGTCCGCCGGGAGGATGCCGGCGCCGTACGTCGCATTCTCGATTCCACGGGTTTCTTCTATCCGGACGAGACCGACGTCGCCGTGGAACTGGTGGAAGAACGTCTGGCGCGCGGGGAGGCCAGCGGTTACTCCTTCCTCTTCGCCGACGGCGCAGACGGGGCCCCCTATGCCTACACCTGCTACGGCCACATCCCCGGAACCGCCTCGAGCTACGACCTCTACTGGATCGCCGTGGCGGCCGGAAAACGCGGGGAGGGCGTCGGCCGACGCCTGCTGGAGGCCACGGAGCGGCAGATTGCCGCCCGGGGCGGCCGTCGGGTGTACGTCGAAACGTCCTCGCAGGACCTGTACATTCCCACGAGAGCTTTCTATGTGCGTTGTGGGTACGCCCAGGAAGCCCGGCTCGAGGACTTCTACCGCCCCGGCGACAGCAAGGTGATCTTTGTCAAGGAATTGCCGGCCCGGGAAGGAGCCCCTGAATGAGGAAGGGCTTCTGGCTTCCCCTGGGTGGCGTGGCCGTCCTCGCCCTGGCTCGGTTGTTCCCTTCTTCGGGGCTGGCCGACGCCTCCCTGGGCGGAACGCCCCCGGCTTCGCTCTGTCTGGAGAAGCCGTTCCTATACGTGGTTTTCTCTCCGTTTTGCGAAGTGCTGGACCACTTCGCCTTCCTGAGCCGCAACCAGCACCTGGCGATGGCGGCCAGCCTGTCCCTGCCCTGCCTGTACCTCCTGCTGCGGCGCGCCTGGAGGAAGTTCCCGGCCGGGGTTCCCCGCCGGGCCCGGCGCATCTTCGGGAGCGTTTTCCGGGGCGTTTTCCTGTTCTGGACAGTCTATGCCTGGCTGCTGATCCTGTGCGCCTTTCTCCCCCGTCCCGCGGTCGCCCTGCGCTCCGCCGACCCAGACGATATCGTGGTGGACCTGCACTCCCACACCTCCGCCTCCCGGGACGGCCTGCCCTGGTTCGACGTGCCGGCCTCGCGGAACTGGCATCGCAAGATGGGGTTCCACGCCGTCTACATCACCGACCACGACATCGTCAACGCCGCCTGGGCGGCGCGCGCCCTGAACCCGGCGCGGGCCGGCGACGACCTGGTTTTCCTGCCCGGGGAAGAGCTCAGCCTCTACAAGCTGCACCTGGTTGTACTCGGGAACACCGGCTGGATAGACCCCCGGCCTTTCGACGGCAGTCTGGAGGCGGTGCTTTCGCTGCTCCGGGAACTGGCCGTCCGGAAAAACGTGATAACAATCGCGTCGCTGCCGGAGTATAATGCTGATTCTTGGGGGGCTGTCGAGCGATATGTCGCCGCGGGGGTCGATGGATTCGAGATGGCCACGGGAGCGCCCCAGTCCCTGGATTTCCCCGCTTCGCGCAGAGCGCGTGTCCGGGGCCTGGCCGAGCGGGCTTCGCTCTGCCTGACGGCGGCCACGGACATGCACGGGTATGGCCATGCCTGCCTGACGTGGACGGTCTTGCACATTCCCGGCTGGCGGCGCATGTCGCCGTCGGCGCTGGACGACGCCGTGCGTGCCGTATTGAGGGACGGCGGCCCGAACGGGGCGAGACCGGTCATCCGGGATTCCCTGTTTCCGGCTTCGTCGTGGAAGACCCCCCTGGTTCTGCCGGCTTTTGTCTGGGGCCTGGCCAGGTCCCTGACGTGGGGCGAAACGATCAGCTGGCTTTGCTGGCTCGGTGTGGCGGTAATATGGTCAAGGAGAAGGAAGGCATGACATCCCGGTTCCTCATGGTTTTCGCCGTTCTGGCTGCGTTCGCGGCGACTGCCGTGGCCGGGCATGCCGAGGATTTCAACAAGCGGTACGAGGAATTCTGCCGCAAGTGGGACGAGAAGTCGACGTCCATCCAGTCCCAGCAGCAGTTCCAGGCTTTTCAGGCCTGGCAGAACGAGTCCGTGGCCGACCTCCTGAAGATCGCCCCTCCGCTGACGAGCGCTACGCCTTCCCAGAAGGCTTCCGTGGCCCACCTCCTGCAGCTGTCCCAGGATCATGCCCGGGCGGCCGAGCTTCTGGAGGACTGTCTGGAGGCGGAACCGGGGAATGTCCGGGCGGCCATGGACCTGATCCTCTCGCTGATCACGCTGCGGCGTTCCCTGGAAGCGGAGAGCCTGTTCATCCGCTACTCCGCCCAGATGCCGCCGGACCGGGAGGGGCGCCTCTGCGTCAACCTCGGGCAGGCCTTCTCCGAGGCGGGCGACCACGCCAAGGCCGCCACCTACCTCCGCCTGAGCCTGCTCAAGCAGATTCCTGACGACTACCGTTCCGTCATCACCGAAATGGTGGCCGACAACCTCCTGGAAATGGGCAAGAAGGATCAGGCCGTCGCCTTTTTGCGGGAGCAGATGGAAAAACGCCTGGCCGACCGCCAGGTGGTGGCGGAGCTCGACGCCAAGGCCCAGCAGATCGCCTCCATCGGCACGGTGCCCGAAGAGCTCCAGATCGCCAAGTGGGTGGACGAAAGGGGCACGACGCTGGCCGCCCTGCGCGGCAAGGTCGTGCTGCTGGATTTCTGGGCCCCCTGGTGCAGCCCGTGCCGGGCCGCGTTTCCGATCATGCGCGAAATCTATGCGAAGTACAAGGACAAGGGCTTCGAGATCGTCGGGATCACTTCCTACAACGGGTTTTACCGGGATTCCACCCGGAACATCCCCAAACTTCCCCCGGATCTGGAGTACCAGTACATCGCGGATTTCGCCCGCCGACAGCCCCTTCCCTGGTTCGTGGGGGTGGCCCAGGGCAAGACCGCCGAGGAGGCCTTCCACATCTCGGGCATCCCCTGCATGGTCCTGCTCGATCGTTCCGGCAAGATCCGGAGGGTCGAGGTGGGGTTCAACCCGAACTCCGGCCGGCTGGAAAAGCTCGTGGAAAGACTGGTGGCGGAGAAATAACGCCGCGAAAGAGGAGCAAACATGCGTAAAAATCTAGGGAAAGTGGCGTTGCTGGTGGTTCTGCTCTCCGCCCTGGCGGGGGGCGTTTTCGGCGACAAGGCGAGCGCCCTGACCCGCTCGAGCCAGGACAAGGACTTCCTGTTCAAGTCCTTCAGCCAACTGCTGGAAGTGATCAACCAGAACGCCGTGCTGACCGGTCCCCGGTCGGAGCTGGTCTACAACTCCATCCGCCAGTTCCTCCAGCAGCTCGACCCGCACAGCAACTTTTTCACCCCGAAAGAATACTCCGAGATGCAGGAAGACAACGCCGGGCACTATTTCGGGCTCGGCATCCGGATCCGGCCGCTCACGCGGGGCACGGGCCGCATCGTCGTCCTGGAGCCGCCGTTCCCGGGCACGCCGGCCGCCAAGGTCGGCCTCCAGGCCGGGGACGTCATCTACAAGGTAAACGGCGAATCCATCGACGACTGGGACGTCGACGATGTCATCGACCACCTCAAGGGAGCGAAGGGCTCCAAGGTGCACATCACCGTGCACCGCCCCGGCGAGGCCAAGCCCCTGGAGCTGGACGTCACGCGGGACGAGATCCCCAAGCTGACCATCAATTTCTTCTACCGCGTCCGGCCGGGCGTGGGCTACGTGAAAATCGAGCATTTCTCCCGGACGACCTGGCAGGAATTGCAGGACGCCCTCAACAACCTGGACGAGAGTTCCCTGGAGGGGCTCATCCTTGATTTGCGGGACAACCCGGGCGGCTACCTCGACCAGGCGATCAAGGTGTCGCAGGAGTTCCTGCCCCAGGACGCGCCCATCGTCACCACCAAGGACCGGGACGGCAGCAACGAGGAGAACTATACCGCCCGCATGGACGGCAACCTCAAGATCCCGGTGGTCGTCCTGCTCAACGGCAATTCGGCCAGCGCCTCGGAAATCGTGTCAGGCGCCCTGCAGGACAACGACCGCGCCCTCCTGCTCGGGGAGCGGTCCTTTGGCAAGGGCCTGGTGCAGTCCGTGTTCAAGCTTTCGGACGGCGCCGGCCTGGCCCTGACCACGGGGCGCTACTACACGCCCAGCGGGCGTTGCCTTCAGCGGCCCTACAACGGCTCGCTGTACGATTACTACAATCCCCGCAACCGGAAGAATGCCGGCCCGTCGGAGAAGGACGCCACCTACACCCTGGGCAAGCGGAAGATTTTCGGCGGCGGGGGCATCTTCCCGGATATGGAGATGAAAGCCCGCAAGCTCAACCGGTTCGAGGTCACCCTGGTTTCCAAGGACGTGTTCTTCAAGTTCGCCAACCTGGTCCTGCAGGGGAAGGTTTCGTCCATCCCCTTCCAGACCCTGAGCAAGAGCAAGGAGAACCACCTGGAGATCGACGACGCCGCCATCGCCGAGTTCAAGAGCTTCCTGGAAACCATGAAAGTCGGCTTCACCGACGAGGAATTCAACGCCAACCTGCCCTTCGTTCGCCGCCAGATCAAGGCGGAAGTGGCGACCCGGCTCTACGGCGTTCTGGAAGGGTTCAAGATCAGGGCCGAAGGCGACGAGGTCCTGCTCCGGGCCGTCGAACTCATGCCGCAGGCCCGCAGCCTGATGTTGAAGGCGCGCAGCGCCGAATCCGCCGGCACCCGCCGCTAAGGAGGAACCATGAATCTGCTGCTCGGACTCATTCTCATGACCATCGGCAATGTCGTGTCCTACGATGCCTGGTTCACGGGCGAGACCATGCGGGTCGACCTCTACCACGCAGGAAATGCCGCGGAGGAATCGTTCACCCTGGATCGTGTGATGGCGGAGGGGCAGTGGCCCGGAACCCGCGCCCACCTGCTCGACCCGTTCAACCTGGGCCGGCAAAGCGCGAAGGTCTACGACAGTGAAACCGGCACGTTGCTCTTCTCCAAGACCTACGATTCCTATTTCGGGGAATACCGGACCACCGACCAGGCCATCGCCGGCCAGGCGGCCACCTACCACGAGACCGTGCGCTTCCCCTTCCCGAAAAAAAAGGTCCGCCTGGTGATGGAGATCCGGCAGAAGGACCAGTCGCTCAAGCCGATCTTCACCCGCGAAATCGACCCGGCATCCATCTGGGTCCTGCGCAAGGCGCCGGAAAAGGGTGTCGTCGTGGTGGATTTCCTCGTTTCGGGCGACCCGTCGAAGAAGGTGGACCTGGCCGTGATCGGGGAAGGGTACACGGCGGCCGAGGAACCGAAATTCCGCCAGGACCTGAAGCGTTTCGCCGAGGCCTTCTTCGCCGCCGAACCTTTCCGGGGCATGAAGGAGCGGTTCAACGTCCGGGGCGTGCTGGCGCCGTCGCAGGAATCCGGCTGCGACGAACCCGGCCACGGCGTGTACCGCCGGACTTCCGTGGGCTGCACTTTCGACTCGCTGGACAGCGAGCGCTACCTCCTCACCGAGGACAACCGGCGGTTGCGGGACATCGCGGGCCACGCGCCGTACGACGCCCTCCTCATCATGGTCAACCACAAGCGTTATGGTGGCGGAGGCATATTCAACCAGTACTGCACGTTCACCTCGGACAACCAGTGGTTCCCCTACCTCATCGTGCACGAGTTCGGTCATTCCTTCGCCGGCCTGGCCGACGAGTACTACACCTCCTCCACCGCCTACAACGAGTTCTACCCGAAAGGCCTGGAGCCCCTGGAGCCGAACATCACGGCCCTGCTGGACCCCGCCAGCCTGAAGTGGAAGCACCTGGTCAAGCCGGGTACGGAGATCCCGACGCCCTGGGAAAAAGCGGAATTCGACAAGCAGGACCTCGCGTACCAGAAGGTTCGCCAGGAGGTCAACGCCACCATCGCCGGGCTCAAACGCTCCGGCGCCCCCGCCGGGGATGTCGCCCGGATGGAGGAGAAGTCGGAGAAAATGTCCAAGGACGCGGCGGCGCAGTCCGACACCATGCTGAAGAGCAGCCGTTTCGTCGGTGTGGTCGGCGCGTTCGAGGGGGCCGGGTACACCTCCACGGGCATGTACCGTCCCATGCTGGACTGCATCATGTTCACCAAGGGGGCGAAGCCTTTCTGTGCCGTGTGCGCCGACGTGATCCGGCAGCGCATCGAGACGTTGTGCGAGTGACGGCATGCGGCCCGTCGGACTCCTGAGAACACACGCCGCGGGCTGGCCGGCGAATGCCCTGTCCGCTCTCGGCCGCCGGGCGGCCGCATTGGGCCTCCTGGGCCTGCTGCTGACCGGCTTGCCCCTGGCCGACGAGCCGGCGGCCAGGCCGGGCGAGCCTCCTGCCGAGGCCGCCCAGGAGGACGTCATCCGCTCCCGCGTGTTCGTGGTGAACCTTTTCGTCTCCGCCATGGCCGACGACGAGTACGTCGGGGAGCTGAAAGAGTCGGACTTCGAGGTCACCGAGGACGGGAAACCGCAGGAGCTCCTGTATTTCCGCAATCTCAGCCAGACCCAGGACATCCCTCTCACCATCGTGGTGCTCGTCGACACGAGCGGGTCGGTGAAGGACAAGCTCGCCCAGGAGGTCGCCACGGCCTCCATCTTCTTCAAGAAGATCCTCCGGCCGAACAAGGACGTGGCGGCCCTGGCCGAATTCCATTCCGAGGTGGTCCTGGTCCAGGACTTCACCGACAACATGGACCGTCTCGACGCGGCGCTGGACAAGCTCAAGCCCGGCGGGGAAACTTCCCTCTACGATGCCGTTTTCCTGGCGTCCGAAGAAAAGATGGCCGGAGAGGCCGGGCGGAAGATCATCCTGATCCTGTCGGACGGCGCCGACACGTCCTCCAAGGTGAGCAAGGACATCGCCATCAAGGCGGCCCAGCGGGTGGACGCCCTGATCTACGGCATCGGGGTGCGCTCGGCCTTGTACCCGTCGGATTTCTCCGTGCTGGAGCGCTTCGCCAAGGAAACGGGGGGGCGCTTCTTCACCCCCGAGCCCACGCGGGAAGCCCTGGAACAGGTGTTCGGGATGATCATGAAGGACATCCAGCACCAGTACAACATGGCCTACGAACCGCAGAATTTGACCCGGAACGGCGAGTTCCGGAAGATCAAGGTGTCGGTCAAGGGCAAGCGTATGAAACTATTTTATCGGAAAGGCTATTTCGCTCCCGAGGAGTGAGCTGTCTCTTCCCTGATGGAAAAATGGAACTTCAAGCAAATCTAATCGGGATAGCCATCGGATTCCTCACGGGTTTCGTGATCGCCATTCCTCCCGGCCCCATCAATTTCGCCATTTTCGAGAAGTGCGTTCACAACCACCGCGACTCCGCCCTGCGGCTCATCTTGGGCGCCGTTTCCGGGGACGTCGCCTATCTCTGCCTGGTGATGCTGTACCAGATCTCCTCGTGCCAGCTCGAGACCATCAAGTTCTTTTTCGCCCTGGGCGGGGCTGTTTTCCTCATCGGGCTCGGCGTCTACTATCTGTGGTTCAAGAAGACGCCGGTGCGCTCCCCCTCCGAGACGCACATCCCCGAGGAGGTGACGGAAGGCCTGTTCTGGGCCGGCCTGGGCATATCCCTGTCCAACCCCTTCTTCATCCTGGCCATGGTGGCCATCACCGATTTCTACTACACGGCCGGCCTCCTGATCGCCCACCTCGGCACCAACTTGCTCTTCATCGTCGGCTTCGGTCTCGGGGTCTTCACCTGGCTCTTCGCCCTGGGCGCCTTCACCGCCCGGCGGAGGTCCTCCTTCACGGCCGCGCACGGCAAGATCCGGTTGACTTGCGGCATCGCCTTCATCGGTTTCGGCGTGTACATGCTGGGCAAGTTCGTCCGCCTGATGATCTGAGCGCCGGGGACGGGAGGCAGAAATGGATTGCGTGCAGAATCAGTTGGCCGGCCTGACCCCAAATGACGTGACGCTCGTCTTTTCCCGCAGCGACGGCCCGGGCGGGCAGAACGTCAACAAGGTCAGCACGCGGGTCACGCTCCGTTTCGACCTGGAAGGGTCGGCGCACTTCTCGCCGGCGCAGAAGGAGCGGATCCGCCGGAAGCTGGCCCGCCGGATCGGCAAGGACGGGGTCCTGCAGGTCTCCTCGACCCGCTTCCGTTCGCAGGACAAGAACCGCACGGACGCCTGGGAGCGGTTCCTGGCTCTTCTGACGCTGGCGCTGCACGCCG
The DNA here is from genome assembly GCA_964436005.1 of uncultured Acidobacteriota bacterium. Taxonomy (GTDB): domain Bacteria; phylum Acidobacteriota; class JAAYUB01; order JAAYUB01; family JAAYUB01; genus JAGNHB01. Next base: position 645 of record CAYTBK010000153.1, on the reverse strand, counting down.
ACCCGCCGCGCCGGCGTTCCGGCCCCCCGCCCGCTTCCCGGGCGCAGCGCCTCGACGAGAAGCGGCGCCGGGCCCAGGTGAAACGGGGACGTACCGCCCCGCCCGACGAGGAGTGACGGCGGCGGAATACCCGGTTGGTCATGGCATATCACAAGGAGAAGCACACCATGAAGGCAACGATACTGGACGGTGCGAAAACCGCGGAAAGCATCCTGGACGGCGTTCGCGAGGAGGCGGCCCGCCTGACGGCCCGGACCGGCGTCGTCCCGACCCTGGCCACGGTCCTCGTCGGCGAGGATCCCGCCTCGAAGGTTTACGTGAAGCGCAAGATCGACGCCTGCGCGTCCACGGGGCTCGGTTCCCGCCATGCCGGGTTGCCCGCCGACGCGTCGGAGGCAGACGTGAGGGCGCTCCTGGAGAGCCTGAACGCGGACAGCGGCGTACACGGGATCCTGCTGCAGATGCCGCTGCCGAAAGGGCTCGACGGCAACGCCCTCATCGAGGCGATCCACCCCGACAAGGACGTGGACGGCCTGCACCCCTTCAACCTGGGGCGCCTGATGCTGGGCCGCCCCGGCCTGACTCCCTGTACGCCCACCGGCGTCATGACCATGCTCGACGCCTACGGCCTCGAGCTGGAAGGGA
>CAYTBK010000152.1:0-8975 GCA_964436005.1 uncultured Acidobacteriota bacterium | reverse complement strand
GCCGCGCGCTCCAGCAGGCGGGAGTGGAGGTAGAAGACGTCGCCGGGGTACGCCTCGCGGCCGGGCGGGCGCCGCAGGAGCAGCGAGATCTCGCGGTAGGCCACGGCGTGCTTCGACAGGTCGTCGTAGATGACCAGGGCGTGGCCCTTGTTGTCGCGGAAGTACTCGCCGATGGCGCAGCCGGCGTACGGCGCGATGTACTGCATGGGCGAAGGGTCGGAGGCGGCGGCGACCACGACGGTGGTCTTGTCCATGACGCCGTGGCGGCGCAGGGTGTCGACCACGCGGGCGACGGTGGACTGCTTCTGGCCGATGGCCACGTAGATGCAGTAGACGTCCGCGTTCTTCTGGTTGATGATGGCGTCCACGGCGATGGCGGTCTTGCCCGTCTGGCGGTCGCCTATGATCAGCTCGCGCTGCCCGCGGCCGATGGGGATCATGGAGTCGATGGCCTTGATGCCGGTCTGCAGGGGTTCCTTGACCGGCATGCGGTCCGTGACGCCGGGGGCGATGCGTTCCAGGGGGATGTAGTGGTCCGTGACGATGGGCCCCTTCCCGTCGATGGGGTGGCCGAGCGCGTCCACCACGCGGCCGACCAAGGCCGGGCCCACCGGGACCTGGGCGATGCGGCCGGTCCGCTTGACCACGTCGCCTTCCTTGATCTCGAAGCCCTCGCCCAGCAGAACGGCCCCGACGTTGTCCTCCTCCAGGTTGAGCGCCATGCCCATGACCCCGTGGGGAAACTCCAGGAGCTCGCCGTTCATGGCCTTCTCCAGCCCGTAGATGCGGGCGATGCCGTCCCCGACGGTGATGACGCTGCCCACTTCGGCCACGTCCACTTCCGATTCGAAACCCTTGATCTGGTCCTTTATCAGCCTGGTGATTTCATCGGCACGGATTTCCATGGACACTCCTTGCTTCTTTCAGTTCAAAAAAAGAAATCGACTTCACGCCTGCGGGACGAGGTGCTCGACCAGCCGTTCCAGCTGCCGGCGGACCGAACCGTCGTACACCGTCCCCTCCATCTCCACGCGGACCCCGCCGATCAGAGACGGGTCCAGCTGAGAAACGATCTTGACACTCTTGCCGCTGAGGTTTCTCAGCGCAGCGGCCAGATCTGACTCACTGGTCATCGACAGCGGTTGCGCCGTCCAGGCCTTAGCGGTCACGATGCCGCGCAGACGGTCCAACTCGTCCAGGAAGAGAGGGTATAGCTCGTGAAGGTACGGCAGGCGGTGGTTCTCGGCCAGAACGCGCAGAAAATCGCGGAAGTACTTGTGCCAACCGGCCCGGGCGCCCAGGGCGCCCAGCACGTCGGTCTTGTTGCGGGGGGAAACGATCGGGTTCTTCAACAGGGCGGTCAGCTCCGGGGACTCCTTCAGGATCTTGTCCAGCTGAGCGAAATCCGCGCCTATGTTTTCAGCGATCCCCGCTTCGACGGCGACTTCCGCCAGGGACCGGGCATAGCGGAGCAAAGTGGATTTGCGAATCATTGCAGGTCCTTCCCCATTCTGGATATGAAGCGCTCGAAGAGGGCGCTTTCATCCGGACCGCCCACCTCGCGGCGGAGAATTTCGCGGGCGCCTTCGGCTGTCTGGAGCGCCGCGTAGGAACGCAATTCGTCGATCGCCTGCTTCTTCAACGACTCGATTTCCAGGCGGGCCCGCTCCTTGAGCCGGGCCATCTCTTCTTCCGCCCGCCCCTCCAGGGCCACGCGCATGGCTTCCGCCTCGCCTTCGGCCTGCTCGCGGATCCGGGCCAGCTCCTGCGCCAGGGTTTCCAGCCGCTTCTCCACTTCCGAGAGCTTGCGTTCCGCGTCTGCCCGGGCTTTTTCCGCGTCCGCCAGGCGTTTGCGGATTTCGGCCGTGCGGTTGGCGAAAAAGGCCTTCATGGGCTTGCGGAGAAGGAAGAAGAGCCCGCCGAAAAGGACGAGAGCGTTGAAGATCTTGCCGGCGAAGATCACCTCTTCGCTGAAGGCGCTCTTGATTCCGCCCGAAGCCAGGCAGGGGGTGAGGGAGACGAGGAAAAAGGTGCCAACGGCGGCAAAACGGACGAGAGTGGCGGTTCCGGTCGGTTTTTTCATGCGCGAAGTTCCCTTCCGAGAATGCGTTCCGCAGCGGAACGGGAAAAAGCGCCCATTTCGGCGGCCACCTGGTCCCGAGCGCTGGAGGCGGCGGCCTGGATTTCGCCGCGGGCCGACTCCAGGTCTTTCTGCACTTCCGCCTGCAACAGCTCGAGCCGGGCCGCCATCTTCCTCTCGGTTTCTTTCCGGACGGCGCCGAGCCGCGCGCCGGCCTCGGCGCGGGCGCCGCGCAGGGAGCTCTCCAGCTCCTCGAGTTTCCGGCCGCACTGGGCCTCGGTTTTCGACGCGGCGAGGAGCTTGCCCTCCGTGGAGGCGTCCCGCTCCTTCAGGGTGCGGAAGAGGGGCTTGTAGAACACGGCCTTCATGAACAGGTGGTAGATGACGAAAAGAGCCACCACCACCGCCGCGGAGTAGTTGAGGCTCAATGCTTCGGTCGTCCCCGACATCAGAAACATCCGTGCAACACTCCTTTACCGCCGGTTTCACCGCTCGCTTTGCTGACGAAACCTTTTCATAGCACCACGGTTCGCAGGTGTCAAGCACAATTCATTCCAGCGGGACCGCCCCCCGCTGGATGGACTCCACCCACTCCGCGTGGAAGTATCCCGGGTGGGACAGGACCACCAGATCGGACCCCTGGTCCACCGACTCGTACAGTGACAGAGGTACGGAAAAAGTCAAGCTGGGTTGTTCCGATTTCCAACCCGTGAAGGTCACGTAGTAGGTTCTGCTGTTCTTGTTCTTCCGGTAATACTTGTTCAGGACCACGACATGGTGGGTGGAGGGCCGGCTGTCGTCGAGATAGCCGTTCAAAAACGTCGCGCTGCCCATGCCGGCCAGGGGGAAGGCCACCAGGGAGGCGAAGAAGAGGGGGAAGAAGGCGCAGTGCGACCAGGAGTGGCCCCGGAGACCGTAGAAGGAGGCCAGCCAGACGGTCAGCAGGGGCAAAATGCCCCAGGTCAGGCCCGTCAGCAGCAGCGAGGAGTCCGTCAGGCGGTAGACGATGCTGCCGGCGATCAGGGACACCAGGCCTCCGACCAGCACGGCCCCGACCAGGATGGAATAGGCCAGCACCCGCAGGAACATGCCGCCGAGCAGGGAGGAGTGCTCGTCGGCCAGGTGATCGTAGGCGTGCCCGTCGTACCGGCGAAAACCGGCCAGCATTTCGGCTGCCCTCACGGGCGCCAGCGTGGGCAGCATCCGCTGCCGCGCCTGGAACGTCAGCACCAGGCCCGCCGCGGAGGCCACGACCTTGCGCAGCGTGGGGTCGGCGCCGAACAGGTCCCGCACCCCCGCCCGCCGGCCGGAATCCTGGAAAAACGACTTGTAGAACGTGCCTTCCTCGGTGAGCAGGAAGAACTTGTCGTCGAAGGAGGAGTCGCCCGTGGCCAGTTCGGCGGTGAGGCCGATGCGCTTGGAAAACCGCTGCCAGAATCCTTCGCGCAGGATGGTCAGGCGCGGCAGGCGGATCTCCGGGAACGCCATGACAACGCCCGGGGGCTGGTTTTTTCCCGGCCGCGTGTAGCGCACGGTGCACACCTGGCCCTCCACCCAAACCTGGACGGGCTTGCCCGACGCGAAGGCTTGTTCGTCGACGCCCATGCGGGCGGCCATTTCGCCGGAGCCCCGCGAGAACCCGGGGAACTTCTTTTTGGCCAGGACGATGACCAGAGCCAGGACGAGGGCCCCGACCAGCAGAAGCACGGACAAAAGAACTAGGGCCACACTGTTCAAGAACGCACCTCCTTGGGGTCAAACGTACTGCTCGCGCAGGAGGGCCGCGGCTGTTTCGTCCAGTAGTTCGCGGCGGCGCACCTCGTCGAAGCGCTCGAGCAGGTCCTCCACCTTCAACCGGCGTTTGTCGGCGCCGGCGTCGTCGTGGATCAAGCGCCCCTTGTGCAGCATCACCAGGCGGTTGCCCAGGTTGACGGCCTGGGCCATGGAGTGGGTGACCATGAGCGTGGTGATGGCGTCGCGGGCCACGATGTCCATGGTCAGCCGGATGACCTGCTCGGCGGACTTGGGGTCCAGGGCCGCCGTGTGCTCGTCCAGCAGGAGCAGGCGCGGGCGGTTCCAGGTGGCCATGAGCAGGGTCAGGGCCTGCCGCTGCCCGCCGGAGAGGGAGCCGATGGCGTTGTTGAGCCGGTCCTCCAGGCCCATGCGGAGCGCGGCCACGCGCTCCCGGACGTCCCGGCGCAGCTTCCGGGACAGGGACCAGCCGAGCCGCCCCCCCAGCCCGCGGCGGGAAGCCAGGGCGAAATTCTCCGCGATGGTCATGTCCGGAGCGGTGCCACTGAAGGGGTTCTGGAACACCCGGCCTACCAGGGCCGCCCGGCGGTGTTCGGCCCAGCGGGTGACGTCTTTCCCGTCCACGAGAATTCGGCCCGCGTCCGGAAAGAAGGACCCGGCCACCGCGTTGAGCAGGGTGGACTTGCCCGAGCCGTTGCCCCCGAGCAGCATGACGAACTCGCCTTCCTGCACGTCGAGGGAGATTCCCTGGAGGGCCTTGACCTCGTTGACCTCGCCGGGGTTGAAGGTTTTGCGGATGTCCTTCACCCGCAGCGTGGCGGTCGTTTCGTTTTTCACGGCTCACCTCCCCGCGGCGCCGGCGGCGTCGCCCGGCGCTTCCGCCGCGCCCCGGCCGCGCAGCCGGGAGAGCTTCCGGCCCGCATCCCGGAACAGCGACGGGAGGAACAGGGCGGCGAAGACGAACACCGCCGTCATCAGCTTCAGGTCGTTCGGGTTCAGCCCCCAGCGGAGGATCACCGCCACGATGAGGCGGAAGAGGACGGAACCCAGCAGCGCCCCGGCCAGGGCCAGGCCGATTTTCTTGGCGTCGGAGAAGGTCTCGCCGATGATGACGCTGGCCAGGCCGATGACCACCATGCCGATGCCCATCTGGACGTCGGCGAAACCCTGGTACTGGACCAGCAGGGCGCCGCACAGCCCGGCGAATGCGTTGGACAGGGCGATGCCGAGCACGTAAAGAAACTCCACGTTCCCGCCCTGGGCCCGGGCCATCTGGGGGTTGTCGCCGGAAGCCCGGAACAGTGTGCCCAGGCGGGTCCGGAAGAAAACCCACAGCACCGTCGCGGCCAGGGCGGCGATCAGGAAGGAGAGCAGCAGAAAGGTCAGGTCGCGGGCCGCCACCGTCCAGCCCGAAATCACGACGTCCTTGGTGTAGAAGAGGTTCGTGCCCACCCGTTCGCACCAGGCGCCGAGGCTGTCGGTTTCGTGCAGCGAGATGTTGCTCTTGCCCATGATGCGCAGGTTGACCGAGTACAGGGCCGTCATGGTCAGGATGCCGGCCAGCAGGGCGTTGATGCGGAATTTCGTGCTCAGCAGCCCCGTGACGAGGCCGGCGGCCCCGCCGGCGGCCGCCCCGGCCAGGGTGGCCGAGACGGGCGAGTGCCCCGCCACGATGAAACAGGCGGTGACCGCCCCGCCCAGCGCCACGCTGCCGTCCACGGTGATGTCGGCGGCTTTCAGCATGCGGAAGCTGATGTAGGAACCGAGGGCCAGCAGGCTGAGGATGAACCCCATGGTCAGGGCGCCGACGAGAAGACTCATTGCCCTTCCCCCCTTTCGATGGCATCGACGGGCGCGATCCAACACGCCCCGCGCCGGACGCGGGTGCCGCCGGAACCCGAGGCGGGCCGCCCGTCGTGGATGAGGTGGAGAACCGCCCGTACGCCCTGGTCCTCGAAGAGCCGGTGGATCGTCTCCTCCAAGGCGATGAAGTGCTTCCGGATCGGCCGGTAGGGAAATACGGCCGCGTGGAAGTGCCCCTGGGCGCTCCCCTCCCCGCCCACGGGCCGCAGGTAGGTTGCCAGGTCGGAGCGGGGCCGCCGGGAGGCGAAGCCGGCCACCAGGGCCGAAGTCTCCTGGAAAGCCGGTTCGGAGGTGAAGGACAGCTGGTCGCGGATAGCCGGGAAGGACAGGTCGAGCACCGGCGGGGCGTTCTTGGCCCGCTTCACCGTGGCGCCGATGAACGCCGCGGCTTCCGCCGCCGCGGCCATGACCATGGTGTCGCACTCGAGGACATCGAGGCAGGCGGCCGTCAGGTCGGACCAGGCCAGGTCGTCCTCCGCCGCCAGCGTCTCGAAACGCACCAGGTGGGTGAACCGCCCGGAAGCCGTCAGGCCGTAGGCGAAAAGGAAGGGGATGTCGCGGCCGTTGGAGCCGATCAGGTAGTCCGGCGCTTCGGCGTAGGGTGCGGGGTCGTGGATGGCGACGTTCCCCACCGCCAGGAATTCCCCGTACCGCTCCCGGGCCGCCTCTTCGTCCTCGCCGAGGGCGCCCATGCCCACCGACACGGAATCCGGCGGCAGGCTCAGCCGGACCGGCCGCCCCCCGGCCAGGGCCTGGAAATGCCCGGCCGGCGGATTGCCCCACAGCCAGGCGGAAAAGGGCTTCCCGTCGTCCAGCGGGTACACCTCGAAACGGGCGCCGGCCCGTTCCAGTTCCCGGGACGGTTTCTTCTCGGGCCCGGCCGGGGCGTCCTCCCCCAGGGCCGGCGCGCCCTTCTCGTCCACCAGCGAGGAGAGCCCCGCCATCCGCAGCACCGACAGCGCCGGCTCCGAGGGCCGGACCACGGCCAGCTTGCCCCCGATCTTGCATATCTGTTTAAATACGGATAGTATGACTCGAATCCCGGCCGAGCTGATGAAGAGGATGCCGGCCATGTCGAGGTAGAGCCGATGCTGGCCGTCGTGGACAGCTTTCTGCAGGGCTTTCTCCACCATGTCACTCCAGGAGGCGTCCAGCCTCCCGGCCAGGGTCATGACGATACCGTCGGCGCACTTTCGAGACGTGATTTCCATCAGGGAATGACCTCGTCGGCTTTTTTCAGAACGTCGTCCGGGAGCGCCAGGCCAAGGGTGCGGGCGTTCCTCGCGGAAACGATGATCTTGTAGGTGTTGGGCGGGATGAAGGGCATCTGCGAAGGCAGTTCGCCGCGCATGATGCGGGCGGCCAGGACGGAAGCCTGCATCCCGGCGTCGAAGTAGTCCCGGCAGAAACCGATGGCGGCGCCTTTCTGGACGCCTTCCCGGTTGAAGCACAGGAGCGGGATCCCGGCCCGCTTGACGGCTTCGCCGAGGGCGGCGAAACCGCCCAGAACCTGGTTGTCGACGATCTGCAGGACGGCGTTGACGCCCCGGGAACAGAGGGCCGTGGCGGCTTCGGGGATTTCCGAGGGGGAGTTCACCGGCACGGCGACGCACTGGAGCCCCGCCTCCTGGCAGACCTTCTTCAACAGTTCCAGGTTCGACACGGAACTGGCCTCGGCGGGGGAGAACAGAGTGCCCACCGTCCGGATGGAGGGGAAACGGGCCTTCAGCATCGCCACCATGTCCTGGTAAGCGCCCTGCGTGTAGATGCCGGTCACGTTGGCCTGGTGGTCGCTGTTCGACTTCCCGGCGCCGGCGGCGACGGGGTCGGCCACGGTGGTGAAGACCACAGGCAGGTCGCCGGCCCGCTGCAGGGCCGCCTGCAGGGTGGGGGTCGAAACGGTCATGAACAGGTCGACGCCGGCGTTGACGCCCGCGTCGAACAGACCCGGCAGGGACTCCATGCTCCCCTGCGCGCAGGCCAAGGCGATGGTGTAATCCCGGCCCTCCTGCAGCCCGGTGTTGGCGAACCCCTGGCGGATGCCCCGGACCGAATCCTCCGTCATGGTTGTCTCGTTGTAGGTCACAACCTGGATTTGCCACAGCTTGCCCACCGGAGGCCGCTTGATGTGCAGGCCGCTGCCGTCCATGACGACGTCGGCGGCATCCTGCACCGACGCGGGAATTTTCCATCGGGGCCCCAGGGCCCCGGCTGCCACCAGGTTGACCGCCAGTTGGGGCGGCGCCGCCTCCACGACGGGTTCCCGGGCCGGGTCCTTTCCCGACAGGATACGGGCGGTGATAGTGCCCGCGATCTTCCCCACCGCGTGGTAGTCGGCGCCGAGGCAGAGCGTGAAGCCGTCCTGGATGCTGGCGGGCGTGTGGGCGAAGAGCGGAATCCGCGCCCCGGCGCAGATCGAGACGACGGACGGGATGGCCGAGAAGACCGTGTTGTCGCCGCCGATCCAGACGGCCTCCACGCCCGAGGCCACCAGCGCGCGGCAGGCTTCCGACACCTCGTTTGCGTCGGCCACCGGGACTTCCTGCAGGGTGACGCCCATCCGCCGGCAGGCTTCCCGCGCCTCCTTCACGTTGGACTGGGAACAGAGTTCGGACTGGTTCCAGACGGTGCCGACGGTTTTGATGTCCGGGCGTATTTCCTTGACCCTGTCGAACAGCGCCGTCACGGGTTCGGCAGTAGCCACGCCCGTGATGTGCGGCGGCCGGGCGGGGTCGCCCTTCTTCAGGCCGACCCCGGCCGAGTACGGGTCGGTCACCAGGCAGAACACGTGGGGGACCCGACCGTCGCGGTTGGCCTTGGCGAAAGCCTGCAGGGCCGGCGTGGAGAGGGTGATCACCAGGTCGTAATCCCCTCCGGCGAGGGTCTTGGCGATGGACCCCGCATCGACGAAACTACTGTGGGCGTTGAAGAAAGCTGTCTCCAGGTTCTTGCCGGGAAAGAAGCGGTTCTCCCGGAGCGCCTCCAGCAGGCCGCCGGTGGCCTCGTCCATGGCCGCATGGTCGGCGAACTGGAAAATGGCAATTCTCTTCTTCTGCGCCGCCGGGGCGGTTTTCCGCTTGTTCAAATCCGAGTACAGCAGGATGGCCGCCGCCGCGAAAAGAAGCAGAATTCCTGTTATGAAACGTTTCATGGTGAACTCCTCAAAGCAGGTAGATGATACCACTTCCCCCGCCGGTCCGAAACGGAATTCACCTGACGCCGGGTCGGCGGCGCCGGGGATTTTTCTTGCCTTCTGCCCGGAATCCGGTTACTTTCTCTT
>CAYTBK010000151.1:2932-9140 GCA_964436005.1 uncultured Acidobacteriota bacterium | reverse complement strand
CCGTAGAGGTACGAGTTGACCCCCACCTGGAAATCGATGGCCGTGCCCTCGGACTCGAGCCCCACGGGGTCGAAGATGCGGCGGTTCTCCAGGCACAGCGTGCGGAAGACCATCTCGTCGTAGCCGCCCAGGGCGCGGCCGAGCCCGCCGGACGTCCACGTCTCCATGAACACGGCGATCCCCTCGTGGTACCAGCGGGGGGAGTACCGGCGGGGGTTGGTGAGGAAGGTCCACAGCATGGACTCCGGCGTCTCCGGCCGGGGGGCCACCTTGCCCAGGAAGAGTTTCCGGAAGAGGAGGTCCTGGCCCGCCGGCTTGTCGCAGATGACCACGTGGACCAGTTCGTGGTTCATCAGCCAGTTCATGCGCTCGTTGGAGGGCATGGTCTCGTAGGTGGTGGTGAAGGGGGCCAAGCCGACGCTGACGTGGTTGCGCGGCACGGAGTCCGCCCCGCCGTGGCCGTAGTCGCCGAAGTCCTCGAGCAGGATGCTGATCTTTTCCTTGCTGTGGAAGCCGAAGAAGAGCTTGTAGAAATCGTAGGAGTTGGCGAAGCACTTCTCGAGGTGGGGCACGATGTAGCTGTGCAGGGAGGTGTAGGTGACGAGCCGCAGGTCCTCGGTCTCCTGCACCTGGAGCGGCACGCCCCCGCCGGCCAGGACGGCCGCCGCCAGCAGCGCGGCCAGCAGGGCGCCGGCCGCCAGGCGGACGGAACGGCCTGCCCGCGCGCCGCGGGCCTGTGCATCGCTTCGCCTGGTCTCGGGGATGGGCATGGGACCTCCGCGAAATGAAATCGCCGCCGGCCGCCGGCTCGGCGGCCGGGCCCGGGTTCAGCGCGGCAGCAGCCGCATGAGCCAGCCGGCCACGATCATCCCCAGGGCGCACCAGCAGAACATCTTGAGGAAATACTTCTTCCGGGAAGCGACGTCGTTGCGCTCCACCATGGCCAGGACGGAAGAGATGACGAGCGCCACCAGGATTCCTATGAGCAGTGGGATCATGTCAGTCTTTCCTCCCCCGCCGGATGGCCACGGCGTCGAGAATGCACAGCAGGTTGAGGATGCCCGCCATGTACAGGCAGGTCGCCCCGATCTCGTTGCTGAAGAGCGCCTTCATGGCCCAGGAGTCGGCGTTCACGCCGACGGCGGCGGCGATGGCGTAGTGGAAGCCCGTCGCCAGGTGCGAAATGAATTTGAAGAGGGCGAAACTCTCGGAGGGGTCGCCCTGCGCGGTGAAGTGCCCGCCCAGCAGGACCCCCGTCCAGAACAGGGCCGCCACGCAGCCGAAGAACAGCGCGGCCCGTTTTTTCTTGCCCTGAATCCAATGCCCCAGCCCGGGGACGACCCAGGCCGCCAGCGCCGTCCCCCATGCGGCGCCGGCAGTGGCGCCTTCCTTTTTCCCCTGTTTTTCCGCCATGTTGTTTCCTCCCGGCCGCTTCGCTGCGGCGCTGCGCCCAGCCGTTCCCTGGGCGACGTCACTTTCCCGTCGAGCCGAAGCCGCCGTCCCCGCGCTCGCTGTCGGGGAGCGCCTCCACCCGCTCGAAGCGCACCTTTTCCACCGGCTGGACGAGAATCTGGGCCACGCGGTCCCCGGGCGATATCACGACGGGTTCCGCCCCGTGGTTCACGAGGACCACCTTGACCTCCCCGCGGTAGTCGCTGTCCACCACGCCGGCCAGGGTGTCGATGCCGTGGCGCAGGGCCAGGCCGCTGCGCGGCCAGATCAGGCCCACGTGCCCGGCGGGGATGGCCAGGCGGACGCCGGTGGGCACCGCCTGCCTCTCGCCCGGGGCGAGCACGCAGGGCCGGGCGGCGAAAAGGTCGGCCCCGGCCGAATGTTCGGTGGCCCGTTCCGGAAGCTGTCCATCGCCGGCGGTCTGGATGATGCGCATGCAGTCCGACTCTCCTTGCCTTCAAAAAGCGGGATCATATCACAGATCGGGCGGCCGCGCACTCCCCTGTTGACGGATTTGGTGTTTGCTGTTACTCTGAAGTCATCTTTCCCGCATCTTCCTGAACGAAAAAGGCGAAACGGCAGGATTCTTTTCCAGGCAGGCGCCATGGTCGATCCGGAGAAAATCAGTCTTCTCGAGAAATCCATCATGCAGGCCGACCTGCTGACCGGAAAGCGCCTCGTCAGCGCCATCGCCGTGGAAAACGGCTACGGGGCCCTGATCTTCGACGCGCTGGAACCGATCCTGGCCGCGCTCGGCGAAAAGCTGAAGCGCCAGGAAGCCTCGCTGGCCCAGTCCTACGTCGCCTCCCTGGTGGTGGACGAGGCGTTGCGCCTGCACCAGTCGTTCCATTCCTCCCAGGACCTTCCCGGATCGCCGCCAATCGTCCGGAAGGGTCCCGTCGTCCTCACCAACATCGAAGGCGACTGCCACCCCCTTGGCCGGAAGATCGTTTCCGCCTTCCTGAAGATCAACAATTGGGACGTCTGCGACCTCGGCATCGACGTGGAGGCGCCCCTCATCGTGGACAAGGCGCTGGAAATCGGGGCCCGGGTGATCGGCGTGTCGGCCATGATCTTCACCACGGCGGAAAACATCCGCAAGGTCCGGCAGGAGATCAACGCCCGGGGCCTGGAGGGCCGGGTCATGCTGGCCGTCGGGGGGGCCGTGTTCCGTCTGCGGCCCGAACTGGCCGCCCAAATCGGGGGCGACGGCACGGCGCCCAGCGCGTTCTCCGCCGCGGCGCTTTTCGACGAACTCTGGCAACGGGCCAAAGGATGGTGATCCCATGAACAGCCGGGAAAGAGTGCTGAACCTCCTCCAGGGAAACCCGGTGGACCGCCGGCCATTCGGCGCCCTGACGAGCCTGTACGGCGCCCGCCTGACCGGTTTCCCCCTCGAGCGCCACTACAACGAGGCCGCTTGCTACGTCGCCGGGCAGAGCGCCGTCCGGGAGGCCCTGGAACCGGACTTCCTCTTCGGCCCCTTCCTGCTGGCGGGCTTCGGGGAAGCCTTCGGCGGCACCCTGCGCTACAGCGACAGCTACGTGCCCAACCTGCGGCAGCCGGCCATCTCCTCGGTGGAGGAAATCGGCTCCCTGGCCGTCCCGGACCTCGACACGCACCCCCGCCTCGTCTTCTTCCGCGAGTCCATCCGCCGGCTGGCCGAAGCCCACGGCCGGGACGCCATCATCGTCGGCGTCGTGCTCAACCCGCTGGACCTGCCCATCGTCATCATGGGCCTGGAAAACTGGCTCCTCACCGTGCTCACCAACGAAGCGGGCACCCGGCGGATGCTCGACCTCACCACCGCCTTCTTCGTGCGCCTGTGCGAAAAGCTGTTCGCGGACGGGGCCGACATCCTCGCCATGCCCATGGCCTTCCTGAGCAAGGACATCACGGTGCCCCGGCTGGTCACGGAGTTCGCCATGCCCGCTCTCCGGCAGGCCCTGGCGCAGGTCGGCGGGCCCGTCGTCTGCCACCACACGGGGTCGTCCTTCTTCCGCATCGTCGAACAGGTGGACAGCCTGCCGGCCACCGCCGGCCTGGCCCTGGACGTCCGCGACAGCATCCCCGAAGCGCGCCGGCGCATCCGCCCCGAGACGGTGCTGCTGGCGGGGCTGGACGGCCCCGCCCTCCACACCGTCCCGCCCGACGAAATCCGCCGGAGCTGCCGGCAAGCGCTGGACGAGAACCGCGACGACCCGCGCTTCGTCCCCTTCGCCACGGGAACCGACGTCGAGCTGGGCACACCGCTCGAGAACCTGCGGGCCATCCGGCAGGCCGTGGAAGAATTCGGCAACGGTTAGGCCATGGCCGACCCGCCCTTGACCGTCATTTCCTGCTCGGTGTTCCGGCCCGAACTTTCGGCCCTGGCGGACCGGGGCCGGCTCGCCTTTCCCGTCCGCTTCCTGGACTCCTCCCTGCACATGCGCCCGGAGAAGCTGCACGCCCGCCTGCGGCGGATGGTGCGGCAGGAACGGCGGCAGGGCAACCTCGTCCTGCTGGTCTACGGCGACTGTTCCGCCTTCATGTCGGAACTGGGGGAGGAGGAGGGCGTCCTCCGCACGACGGGCCTGAACTGCGGGGAACTCCTGCTGGGCAAGGAACGTCACAGGACCCTCCGCAAGGAAAGGGCTTTCCTCCTGTTCCCGGAATGGGTGAAGCGGTGGCGGACGATCCTGTTGAAACTGCCGGGCCTGGACGAGGAAACGACCCGCCTCATGATGCGCGACATGCACACCCGCTTCGTTTACCTGGACACGGGCGCCGCCCCGGTGCCCGAGGAGGCCCTGCGCGCCTGCGGCGGGCACTTCGGCCTGCCGGTGGAGGTGTGCGAAACCGGCCTGGACCATCTGCTGCTGCGGTTGACGGAAGCCGCCCGCCGGCTGCAGGACCGGCACGGAAAGACGCCCGCCGGGGCAGGCGCCAGCGAAGTCCTCCGCCCGGAAAGCGGGAGGGGGGAAGACGCCGGCGGCGGGCGAGCCGGGCCATGAAAAAAATAGCCCGGAGAGCTCTCCGGGCTGAGTGATCCCCTGGCTGGCCGAGGAATCTAGAACGGCACGTCGTCCTCGGTGATGGGGCCGTCCTGGGTGGAAGAAGAGTCCCGGGACACGGGCGGCTCGTTGTACTCGACATGGTAGCCGCCCCCCGGTTCCGCGACGTTTCCGCCGGGCATTCCCGCCGCGCGGGACTCCAGGACGCTCCAGTCGTTGGCCACGATTTCCGTGATGAAGCGCTTGCCCCCATCCTGGCCCTCGTACTGGCGGGTCTGGATGCGCCCCTCCACGTAGGCCAGGCGCCCCTTCTTGAGGATGTTGGCGCAGCTTTCGGCCATCTTGCCCCAGATGACGATGTTGTGCCATTCGGTGCGGTTCTGCTTTTCCCCGTTCCGGTCGGTCCAGAAATCGTCGGTGGCCAGGGAGAACTTCGCCACAGCCTGCCCCCCCTGCGTATAGCGCAGCTCCGGGTCTTTCCCGAGCCTGCCGATCAGCATGACCTTGTTCAGTCCTTTCATGTTTCTCTCCTTATTTCGAGGGTGTGCCGGCCTTCCGCCGTACCGGGGGCGCAACGCCGTGTTCCTTGAGTTTTTCCCTGGCGATGTTGGCTTCCGTGGAGTCGGGGAACTTGAGGATGACGCTGCGCAGCTGGGTGAAGGCCGGCGTCTTCTCCCCGTTGTTGAGGTAGGCCAGGCCGCTCTTCAGGTAGGCGGCGGCGGCCCACTCGCTCTTGGGGTACAGGGAGAGCACCTGGTTGAAGGCGGTGATGGCGTCGCTCCACTTGCTCTGGTTGTACAGGCAGTCGCCGATGCAGTACTGCGCCTTGTCGGCCACCGCCGACTCGGGGTAGTTCTTCAGGAAATCCTGGAAGCCCTGCATGGCCAGGTCGTAGTTGCCCTGGGCGTAGTCGTTGTAGGCCAGGGAAAAAAGCTTGTCCTCGGGCAGGGAGGACGCCTTGCCGTCGGTGGCCGACGGCGGCTGGGCCGCGGCTTCGGCCATCTGGGCGATCTGGGTCTGGGCGGTGTCCACCTTCTTGTACAGGCTGGACACCTTCATCTCCAGGTCCTCCACCTTGGAAGCCAGCTGGCGGATCTCGTTGAGCACGTCCTCGATGTTGTCGGAGCCGGACTTGAGCTGCTCCGCCTGGGCGTTGCGCATCTCCTCCACGCCCGCCGTCATCTTGCCGATCTGGGAGGTCAGCTGGTCGAAAAGGGTCTTGACCGCGCCTGAATTCTCGTCCACGCTCTTCTGCAGCATCCGCAGGGAGGTCTGGATGTTCAGAAGGTCCTGCTGGATCCGGATCAGGTCCTGGTTGGCCGCGAACGCCACGGCGCCCAGAACGAGGGCGGCGGCCAGAACTGCCACTGTTTTCCGCATGTCTATTTGTCCTCCTTGAATTTCCCCAGCATGAAGTGGGCCCGGCGGTTCTTGGCGAAGGCGTCCTCGGTCTGCGCCGGATCCAGGGGGCGCTCCTTGCCGAAGGAAATCGTTTTCACCCGTTCCGCGGGAACCCCCAGGCTGAGCAGGTAGTCCCGCACCACCGTGGCGCGCCGATCGCCCAGGGCGAGGTTGTACTCCTCGCTGCCGCGTTCGTCGCAATGCCCCTCGATGACGATCCTGGCGTTGGGGATCTTCTCGAGGAAGACCTTGGCATTCCCCTTGAGCGTCTCCCGGTCCTCGTCCCGCAGGTCGGCCCGGTCGAAGTCGAAGAACACGTCCTTGACCTCGGTCCGGAAGATCTGGGCGATCTGCTCTTCCAG
>CAYTBK010000151.1:0-2832 GCA_964436005.1 uncultured Acidobacteriota bacterium | reverse complement strand
TCCCCCGGCCCCTGTCCGGGAGGATAGGGCAACGGCCGCTTTTCGCGGCATCCGGCGGCGGCCAGGGCCAGCAGCGCCGTGACGATTCCCAGGCATAGCATTTTCTTCATCCCTTGGCTCATGTCATCCTCCGCGATGTCCTGTCGATAATACATAACGCATCAGGTGGTCCGTGTTTCGCAATTTCGACGCAAACCATTGCAGGAAAAATCTTTATGTAATCCTTCACTGCTACTGCTTCGCCGGGTAACCCGACCAGGCCGGGTTCGAGCAGCCCCCGCCGCGGGTGATCTGCCGGACGTTCTCCCCGTCCAGGAACATGGTGAAGATGTCCTGCCCCCCGTTCCGGTCGGACTGGAAAACGATGTGCCGGCTGTCCGGGGCCCAGGACGGGTTGTCGTTGTTGCCCGCCCCGTGGGTGACCTGGAACAGCTTGCGGGACCCCACTTCCATGACGTAGATGTCGAAGTTGGAGCCCCGGCCCGGCTTCCAGGAAAAGGCGATGTAGCGCCCGTCGGGCGACCACTCGGGCGAGGTGGCGTAACCGCCCTCCGTGGGGACGTGCTCGACGCCCGCGCCGAACGCGTCGCACATGTAGAGCTGGGGGGAGCCGGTGCGGCTGGACACGAAAACCAGCTGCTTGCCGGTGGGGCTCCAGGAGGGGCAGACGTCGATGCCCTGGTTGTGGGTCAGGTTGCGGGGGTTGCCGCCGTCCAGCGAGGAGACGTAGATGTCGGTGTCCGAATCGTTGTCCAGGCGGCCGGCAAAGGCGATCTCCGCCCCGCCGAAAGAGATCGCCGGGGTGGTCAGCATGCCGCCGGCGATGGGGAAGATCGCCTCCCTTCGCGTGGACGAGGACAGGAAACAGAGTTGCGGGTTGCCTCCCTTGTAGGTGGTGAAGCAGACCCGGTCGCCGTCGGGGTGCCAGGTCGGCGTGAGGTTGAGCGTGCCGTCCGCGGTGAGGGCCTCCTGGCCGTAGCCGTCGTAGTCCATCACGACGATTTCCTTGCCGGCCTTGGTCTTGCGCTCGCAGACGATGCGCGTGGAGGCGATCCCGCGGGAAGCGCCGGCGGTCAGCAGGGCGACGATCTTGTCGGCGATGAGGTGGCCGATGCTGCGGGCGTAGGACGGCTGGGACTTGTACTGTTTCCCGAAGATCTGCTCCTCGGTCTTGGCGTCGAAGACGCGGCACTCCACCACGAGCACCCCGGCCTCCAGGCGCGCGTTGCCGGCCACGATGAAGTCCACGCCGGCCGTGGCCTGCTGCCATTCCGGGAAGGCGATGTCGCCCTTCCCCGCCACCGGCCTGGCCGGGTAGAAGGACTTTGGCACCAGGCGGAAGTACCCGGCGTAATCCAGGTCGGACCAGATCACCGCGTCGAGCGTTTTCACCTGCTCGGCCGCGCCGGCGCCGCCCTGGAAGTCCGGGATGGCCAGGACGGTCTCCTTGGCCGGTTTCGGCCGCAGCACGACGGAAGAACCCGGGTCCTGGGCCTGGCAGAAAGCGAACATCGCCACGACAAAGCATAGCAAAGCACCTGTCTTTTTCATCTTACCCTTCCGCACCGTGATTTGTTGTCGCCCGTGACGGGGCATGGCCGACTCGGTCCTGGGCAATTCTATCCTGTATCCGGACAAGGGTCAATTTCGAAAGGGGAAATCGAAAGCCACGGTCAGGGTCAGGCGTTCGCTCCGGATGGTGGGCGGGAACGGGATCAGCCGCCGCGACCGCTCCACCGCCCCCATGGCCGAACGGATGAAGGCGGGCGAGGCCTTGGTCTCCTCCTCGAGGATGCGGTAGGTCTCCACCGTCCCGTCCTTGCGGATCACGATCTCCACCGCCACGTGGTGGACCCCCTTGAAGTCGGAGCCCAGGTTGGCCAGCCAGTTGTCGCCGATCCGTTTCTCCACCAGGGCGTACCAGGAATCGCCCGGACCGCTGCCGAACCCCCGGCCCGGCCCCACCGAGATGCCGCTGCCCCCGCCGGCCCCGCCGCCGCTGCCCCCGCCGACGCCGCCCCCGCCCGGCGGGCCGGCGGCCGCACCGGTGCCGACGCCCGACCGGGTGACGTCGTCGCCCCCGAAGCCGCCCTTGGCCTTGCGCACGCCCTCGGGCGTCGCCGTCCCTTCGGGGACGGCCACCCGCGGCGCGGCTGCCGCCGCCTTCGCCTTGGCCTTGTCGGGAACGGCCGCCTGGCGGGCCGGCGGCTTTTCCGCCGGCTTCGGCTTCGGTTTTTCCTCAACCTTCTTTTTCGTTTCCCGGGCCGGTTTCTTCGCCGCCGGCGCCTCCACCAGGAAATCGTCCGGTCGGGGGGGCGCCACGGTTTCCCGGACCGGCGGCGCCGGCTGGCCGTCCTCCGCCTCGGGCGCCTTGGCCCCGGCCGCGGTCCCAGCTTGGGCCGGCGCCGGCGCCGGCGGCTCGAGGGGCTTGAGGGGCGGCTTGGTGTACTCGTCCCCTTCCGGCAGCCCCCCGGTCAACTGGACCCCGATGGAGTCCCCGAGCCCGCCCCCGCCGCCGCCCGCCCCCGCGTCCAGGACCCGGGAGGCAGACGCTTTCCCGGCCCAAAAGGCCTGCAGGTAGGGCCACAGCAGCAGGGCCAGGACCGCCAGCAGGTGCAGGGCCACGGAAAAGGCCGCCGTCCGCCGGGCGTTCCCCTGGTCCACCATGGTCTGGTAGTAGCCGGTGCCGCTGTCTCCTCTCATGCGACCTCCGGGCCCTCAGCGCGCCGCGCCGGGGCTCCTGGGCGGAAGCGGCCGCGTGACCACCTGGATGTTGGTGAAACCGCCTCCGTGAAGGGCATCCATCACCTTGACGACGAGGGCGAAGGGCAC
>CAYTBK010000150.1:0-9272 GCA_964436005.1 uncultured Acidobacteriota bacterium | reverse complement strand
CCTGGGGGCCGGCGGACATGCCCCACATCGCCGTCCAGTCCTCGGAGCGGGAGCGGGAGGCCATGGAGGCCGAGCGCGAGTGCGTGGCCTGGAGGAAGGCCGAATTCATGCAGGCCCACCTGGGGGAGGAATTCGAGGGGAGCGTCTCCGGGATGAAGACGAACGGCTTCTTCGTCGAGTTGACCGAGCACTTCGTGGAGGGTTTCGTCAACCTTTCCGCCCTGTCGGACGACTTCTACGAATTCGACGAGGAGCGCTACCTCTTCCGCGGGCAGGCCGGAGGGAGGGTGTTCCGGCTGGGGGACCCGGTGAAGGTGCGGGTCGCCCGCGTCGACTCCCAGCGCCACCAGGTGGATCTCGCCCTGGCCGACCTCCCGGTGGGCAAGGGGCCCGAGATCACCGAGCGGCGCTTGCGGAAACGGATCCGCCGGGACCGCTGAAACGGCCGGGGGGCGTAGCCGCCCGCGGTTGCGGAACGACACCATTGACAGGTTCATGAACACGATTGCGCAAACAAACGCCGAACCGGCCGGGATTTACGTCCATCTGCCCTTCTGCCGCCGGAAGTGCGCCTACTGCTCTTTTCCCACCACGGACGCCCTCCACCGGGCCGGGGACTACCTGCAGGCGCTGGAGGGCGAGATCCGCCTAGCCGGCCGGGCGGCTTCCCCGCGGGCAGCGGTTTCTCCACCGGACACCCTTTACTTTGGCGGAGGTTCGCCCTCCATCCTGGACCCGGCCGACGTGGGCCGGCTCGTGGAGACCATCCAGGGGGTCTTCCGCCTGGCCGGGGGGGCCGAGATTTCGCTGGAGGCGAACCCGGAAGACGTCACCCCCGCCAAGGCCGAAGCGTGGATGGGTTTGGGCATCAACCGGGTGACCCTGGGCGTGCAGACGGTCCGGGAGGCCACGCTGGCGGCCATGGGGCGCCGGGGCGGGGCCCGTCTCGTCACAACCGCGGCCGGGCGGCTGCGGCGGGCCGGGTGCCGCAACCTGGCGGCCGACCTCATCGCCGGCCTGCCGGGCGAGGGCATTCGGGACTTTCGCGTCAGCCTGGACTATGTGCTGACCCTGGGCATCGAGCACCTTTCGCTGTACCTGCTGGAAGTGGGGGAACATTCCCGCCTCGGCCGCGAGTGCGCCGCCGCTCCCGGGCGCCATCGTTTCCCCGCCGAGGACGAGGTGGCCGACTTCTTTCTCGAGGCCAGGGAAACGATACGGTCCAGCGGGTTGGAGCCCTACGAGATTTCCAACTTTGCCCGCCCCGGATTCGCCTCCCGCCACAACCTGAAGTATTGGGAGTTCGTTCCCTACTACGGTTTCGGCCTTTCCGCCCACGGCTTCGACGGCCTCCGGCGCACCCGGAACTCCGCCGACCTGGACCGCTACATCGACTGCCTGCAGCGGGGGGCTGCTCCGCCTGCCGACCCTCCGGACGAAGACCCGGCCGACCGGCGCCGGGAATGGACCTTCCTGCGGCTGCGCCTCGACCGGGGTTTCCGGCTGGAAGACTACGCCCGCCGCTTCCAGGAACCGTTCCCCGAACTCTGGGCGGCCCGTTTGCGGGAAGCCGCCGCCGACGGGCTGGCGGAGTTCGACGGGGAGAGCTGCCGCCTGACGCCCCCGGGCATGCTCCTCAGCAACTCCATTTTCCTTTCGCTCTTCTGACCCGTGCCCGCCCCGCTTCCGGCCAGAAGGGGCGGGGACCGCCCGCCTTGCAGAAATCCGTTTATTTTGATGGCCCGTTGGGCCATAATGCACACTTTGCTCATCGGAGGTTAAAATCATGAACATCGGTGTTTTTGGAACGGGTTATGTCGGGCTGGTCACGGGAACCTGCTTCGCTGAGACGGGAAATACGGTCGTATGCGTCGACATCGACACGGAAAAGGTGAAAAGGCTCAACAACGGCGAATGCCCCATCTACGAACCGGGCCTGGAACCCATGATCAAGCGGAACGTGGAAGCGGGGCGGCTCACGTTCACCTCGGACCCCACTCTCGCCGTGGAATCGGCCTCCATGCTCTTCATCGCCGTGGGCACCCCGCCCAACGAGGACGGGTCGGCCGACCTCACCCACGTGCTGAATGTCGCCTCCACCATCGGAACGCTCATGAAAGGCTACAAGGTCGTCGTCAACAAGAGCACGGTCCCGGTGGGAACGGCCGACAAGGTGCGGGAAACCCTGGCCGGCCTGACCCGGCACGACTTCGACGTCGTTTCGAACCCCGAGTTCCTCAAGGAAGGGACGGCGGTGGACGACTGCATGATGCCGGAGCGCATCGTCATCGGCACCGACAACGTGCGGACCGCCGAGTTGATGAAAGCCCTCTACGCACCCTTCGTCCGTACCGGCAACCCGATCATCATCATGGATATTCGTTCTGCCGAGACCACGAAGTACGCCGCCAACGCCATGCTGGCCACACGCATCAGCTTCATGAACGAGTTCGCCCGCTTCTGCGAGAGCGTGGGCGCCGACATCGACTCCATCCGCCTGGGCATCGGTTCCGATTCCCGCATCGGCAAGCGATTCCTTTTCGCCGGGGCCGGCTACGGCGGCTCCTGCTTCCCCAAGGACGTCAAGGCCATCATCAAGACCGCCCGCGCGCACGGCTGCCGCATGGCCATCCTGGACGCGGTGGAGGATGTCAACGACGAACAGAAGCAAATTCTCGGCAAGAAAGTCCTGCAGCACTTCGGCGAGGGCATCCGCGGCAGACGCATCGCCGTCTGGGGGCTTTCCTTCAAGCCCAAGACCGACGACATGCGCGAGGCGCCGGCCCTGGTGCTCGTCGAGCAGCTTCTGGCTGCCGGGGCGACGGTGGCTGTCCACGACCCCGAAGCCATGAAGAACGCCGAGGGTATCCTCGGTGACCGGGTGACGTTTGCCAGGTCCTGCTACGAGGCCCTGGAAGGCGCCGACGCCCTGGTGGTCGTGACGGAGTGGAACGAGTACCGTTTCCCCGATTTCGATCGGATCCGGACCCTGCTGAAGGAACCGGTCCTGTTCGACGGGCGGAACATTTTCAACGCCGAGGAACTCCGGGAGAAAGGCTTCACCTGTTTCGGCATCGGGCGCCGTCCCGTGCCGATGGGCTGAACCGCGGCGAGAGGGAGCCAATGGATCTGAACGACAAGGTGGCCCTGGTCACCGGTTCGGCCAGGGGGATCGGAAAGGCGGTCGCCCTCTGCCTGGCGGCCGAGGGGGCGAACGTGGTCGTCCACCACCGCGGGGAAGGGCGCCAATCGGTCGCCCGCGCCCAGGAGACGTGCGAGGAACTGCGGGCCAAGGGCGTGCAGACCCTTGTGCAGCGGGCCGACATCGCCGTGGCGGACGATATCCGGAAGATGATGGCGGAAGTCAAGGCGTGGCGCGGCCAGGTGGACGTGCTCGTCCTGAACGCGGCCAGGGCCCCGTTCAAGCCGCTGGAGAAGCTGCTGGAGGTCGATCTTCGTCAGTTGGTGGAAACCAATTTCACCGGCAACATCCTGCTGGTGCGGGAAGCGCTCAAGCTCATGGGGCCGGGCGGGAAAATCGTTTTCATCTCCAGCTTGGGCAGCCGCTTCTATTCGCCTTCCTATCCCCTGGGGGCCATGAAGGGGGCCATGGAATCCGCCGTCCGGCACCTGGCGGAATCCCTCGCCGAACGTGACATCGCGGTCAACGCCGTCTGCGGCGGTCTCGTCAAGACCGATTCCTTCAAGACCCTCCGCCTGGTCTGGGAAGGGCTGGACCGCCTGCCGGACTCCTGTTGCGTCGCGCCCGAGGAGATCGCCGATGTCGTTTGTTTCCTTTGTGGCCCCGAGTCCCGAGGCATCCGGGGGCAGACCATCGTCGTGGACCGGGGCCTCTCGAACCGGCTGGGCGTCGTATTCTGAAACGATAATATTCGAGTGGAAACGCTGAAAAAGGGTTACAATAATTCCGTAGATCAACAGACATGAGGTGCAGTATGGATCGTCTCATCACGAGAGAGAGAGTCGTTGCCGAATTGAAGCGGATTTGCCAGGAAACTTTGCGGGCGAATCCCGAAACCATCACCGAGGACAGTTCCTTTGTGAACGACCTGGGCGCCGAATCTCTCGATTTCCTGGATATCAACTACCGGGTCGAGCAGACGTTCGGCATCAAGACGGCCCGCCATTTTTTCCTGGAGCACGTGGAGGAACTTTTCGGGGAGGGTTCGGCCATCGACGAGGAGGGCCGTTTGACCGAAAAGGCCATCGTCCTGCTGAAGTCGCGCTACCCGGAAGACAAGCTCCCCGACCTGTCCAACGGCATCGGGGTCGATGAAGTGCCGCAGTTGATCACCATCGGGTCCATGACGGAAGCCATCCTGGGCAGCCTCGACACCTTGCCGGAAGCCTGCCCTGCCTGTTCGGCCAAAGCCTGGAAAACGGAGGACGGCACGCACGTCGTTTGCGGGGCCTGCGGCGCCCCGGCCAAGTATGTGCACGGGGACGACCTCATCCAGCAGCAGTTGAAGGAATACCAGAAGGAACACGGGCTTTTCGAGGCCTGAGCAACGGGTTGCCAACCTGATCGGAGACGGGAGCGATGGGCCAGCCGGAAAACAGCGCAAATCGTCGGGTCGTGGTGACGGGCATCGGCATCGTCTCGCCGCTGGGCGGCAGTGCCGCCGAGACCTTCGCCAACGCTTGCGAAGGACGGTCGGGAATTCGGACCATCGACCGCTTCGATCCTTCTGGCCTGCCCTGCTCGGTCGGGGGGCAGGTCCCCGACGGGGAACCCTGCGCCGGCGGAATCGCCGAGGCCCGCCCGGAGGGCTGCCTGTCCCGGGCGGCGCGCCTCATGGAGCGTGCCGCCGCCGAGGCTTGCCGGCAGGCCCGGCTGGAGACGGTTCCCCAAACCGACCGGACGGCGGTCGTCATCGGTGCCCACGGGGACAACCCGTCCATGGAA
Source organism: uncultured Acidobacteriota bacterium (assembly GCA_964436005.1). Taxonomy (GTDB): domain Bacteria; phylum Acidobacteriota; class JAAYUB01; order JAAYUB01; family JAAYUB01; genus JAGNHB01. The sequence continues at coordinate 4,345 of CAYTBK010000150.1, read as the reverse complement.
ACCCTGCTGCAAATGCAGCGTTTCCACACGCCCCCGAACACCTGGAGCATGCCCGACATCCTCGGCGTCTCGGGTTTCGACCCGCTGCAGATCTGCCGGCGCAAGCCCGACATGACCTCCGCGGCCATCGCCCGGATTTTCGGACTGCACGGCCCCAACCTGACGGTCTGCTCGGCCTGCGCGGCGGGTGCCCAGGGCATCGGCGAGGCGTTCCGCCTCATCCGGGAGGGATGCTGTGAAAGCGCGCTGGCGGGCGGATGCGAGGCGGTGCTGGACATGGTCGGCTTTCCAGGTTTTGTCCTGCTGCACGCCATGGCGGAAAAGTACACTTCCCCCGAAACGGCCTCCCGCCCTTTCGACCGCAAACGCAGCGGTTTCGTCATGTCGGAGGGGGCCGGTGCGCTGTTCCTGGAGAGCCTGCCCCACGCGCAGGCCCGGGGGGCCCGGATTCTCGGCGAAGTGCTGGGGTACGGAGATTCGGCCGACGCCTACCGGATCACCGACGTGCACCCCTCCGGCGAAGGCGCCGTCCTGGCCATGCGCGGCGCCATCGCCGACGCCGGGTTGACCTGCGACGACATCGAGTACATCAACGCACACGGGACGTCCACCCAGCTCAACGACGCCACCGAATCCCGGGCCATCCGCACCGTTTTCGGCGAACGGGCGGCCGCCATCCCGGTCAGTTCCAACAAGTCCATGATCGGGCACACCATCGCCGCCGCCGGGGCCATCGAGAGCGCCTTGACCCTGATGGGCCTGCAGCGGGGCATTCTCCTGCCCACGATCAATTACGAGTATCCCGATCCGAAGTGCAACCTGGACTATGTGCCCAACCGGCGACGGGAAGTGGCCCACCGGGTCGCCCTCTCCAACTCCTTCGGCTTCGGGGGCCAGAACGCGTGCCTCTGCCTGGGGCGGTGGGACAGCTGAGCTTCTTCCCCTTTCGCTGTTTGCATCGATGAAATCAAACCTGGGAGGTTGCCATGAAGAGACTTCGGATATTGCTTCTCCTCGCGACCCTGCCATGCTTTTCCTGGTTCTTGTGCGCACAGGCGGAAACAAGTTCCCAGGAGAGTCTCGAAAAGGAGAACTCCCAGCTCCGTCAGGAGGTCAAGCAACTCCGCTCCGAACTGGACGACGTGCGCCAGGCGCTGGCCGAACTGAAAGAGGCGGTCAGGGCCCTCTCCGCCCAGCCTGCGCCCGCTCCGGCCGCTGCTCCCAACGTTGCACCGGCCGCCGCACCCGTCGCGGGAAAGCAGGCCCAGGCCGCGCCTTCCCCGGCTCCCGCCGCGCCCAAACCGGAACTCCCGAATGTGAAGAGCAAGTACAAGCTCAACGTCTACGGCTATGTCAAACTGGACGCCGCCACCGACACGTCCCGGGTCAACACCGGCAATTTCGCCCGCTGGGTGGAGTCGGAAAGCACCAATGTCGACGACGCCGAAACGAACATCAACGTCAACGAGACCCGGGTGGGCCTGGATTTCTCCGGGCCCGACATCGGGAAGGCCAAAACCACGGCCAAGATCGAAATGGATTTCGCCGGCGGCGGCACCGACAACAAGCCGGTGCCCATGCTGCGGCACGGCTACATGCAGATCGAGTGGCCCGACCATGACTTCGCCCTGCTGGCCGGGCAGACCTGGGACGTCATCTCACCGATCTTCCCCACCCAGATCAACTACGCCCCGTCCTGGTGGTGCGGCAACATCGGTTACCGCCACCCCCAGGTCCAGGTGCGCAAAGGGTTCAAGCTGGGCAATGACACCCGGCTCGTTTTCCAGGGCGCCATGAGCCGGACCATGGGGGCTTCCAGCGTCTACAGCCCCGGAGACACGGGGGAGGACTCGGTGGTGCCGACCTTCCAGGGCCGGGTGGGCCTGACCTTCCCCACCTGGGGCAAGAACAAGGCCACCCTGGGCGTTTCCGGCCACTGGGGCCGCAACGAGATCGATCTCAACGCTTCCGGCGCGAATGTGAGGGCCACCACCTGGTCTGGCAACGTCGATCTATACCTTCCCCTCGGCCACACCGTCGTCTTCAAAGCGGAAATCTTCCGCGGGGCCGACGTGGAGACCTTTCTCGGGGGCATCGGGCAGGGCATCAACATGACGACCTTCCGCCCCATCGCCACCACCGGCGGCTGGGTCACCCTTGGCTTCGGCCCCTTCGACAAGTGGCGGTTCCATATCGGCGGGGCCATCGACGACCCCAACGACGACGACCTGAACGCGGGCGACCGCACCCTGAACGAATCCTACTACAGCAACGTCATTTACCAGATCAACGAAGCGATCACGGTCGGATTCGAGGTCACCAGGTGGCACACCGGCTACAAGCTGAAGCTGCCCGGCGACGCCTGGCGCTTCCAGACCTCGTTCATCTACCGGTTCTAGAAGGAGAAACGGGCACCGACGAACAGGCCGTGAAAACGCAGCTTGGCGTAGGTGGCCCCGATGGGCACGATCTTCGTCTCCTGGGTGCTGGGGCGGTAGCGGATGCCGTCGCCCTGGTCCGTGCGCGTCTCGCCCAGGTCGGTGTAGCGGTATTCCAGTTCCAGGCGGCAGAACGGCATCAGCTTGAATGAGAAACCGGCGCAGGCCTTCCAGGCCACCGACACGTTCGTGCCTCCCGGCGTGGTGAAGTAGTGGGGCAGGGTCAGCGCCGGGTAGTACATCGTCATGGGCTTCTGCCGGTTGATGCTGGCGCCGAACCCCATCCCGGCGTAGGGGCTGAACCGGGAAATCCAGCCGGCCCCCGGCAGGTCGGAGGGGTCGACGTAGGCCCCGAAGAGCAGGGACGTGGCGTGGGTCTTGCCGGTCGTCGGCTCGTCGGGGGCGGACGACGGCAGGAAGTTGGTCTGGCCCTCGAATTCGATGGAGGGGTAGTCGGTCACCCGGAAATCGGTCCGCAGGAGGGGGAACGGGCGGCAGCCCACCCCGGCGCCGTAGGCCGCGGACGTCCCGAAGTCTCCCCGGGCCGAGTAGCCCGGGCCGTACATCGGCGTGACGGAGGTGATGTGCGGGTCGACGTCGAAATACTCGCCGCTGGAGCTGAACAGGAATCCGCCTTCCCCGACGACGTACCAGTTCCCCATGCCCAACGAGCAGGCCGTCGCCGCCAGGACAATCACAACTATTCCGAAGGTGCGCAAGGACATGTGTTCCTCCCTGGGGTAATTTCCAATGTGAACGCCGACCATCGGGCGCCTGTTCTCGGCGCCCCGGCGAGGCGATTTCTTCAGCGCAGCAGGGCAGCCGCTCGGACCGGGCAGCCGTCCGCCTCCGGTATGGACAGGGGAAAGGCGGTGAAGAGGAAATCGCGGCCGAACAGCCTGTCCAGGCCCGCCAGGTTCTCCACCAGCAGCACTCCTCCCCCCAACAGGACCTTGTGTATCGGGCAGTCGTGGGAAAAGGTGGGGTCGAAGGAGAACGCGTCGATGCCCAGGCCTTTCAGGCGCAGGCGGACCAGCGCCTCGGCGGCGTCCCGGTGCAGGACGGGGTGCCCGTCCTCGTACGCCGGGGTCCCCCATCTGTCTCCCCAACCGGTCCAGAACAGGACGAACTCCCGGTCCGCCCGCCAGCCCGGGCTGGCGAAAAGCGTTTCCGCCGTCACCACGCGCGGGGCGTTCCGCCAGTCCACCACGCAGGCCGACCCGGCAAAACGGTCCAGGGGGAGGTCGCCCAGCCGGGGGGCGCCCGGGAGCATGTGCACCGGGGCGTCGACGTGCGTTCCGATATGGCTGGTGATGGTGAACTCCCGCTCCTCGTAGCCGCCCTTCTCGTGCGTCTTCCGCACGGTGAGGACCGGGGGCGGCGTTCCCGGCCAGAGCGGCATGTCCATCCCGATCGGTCGGCTCAGATCCACGATCCCCTTTACTTCCATCGTCCTCTTCCTCGCGGCGGCGCTGGTTTTCCTCAAACGAACCGACATGATACCACCTTTGCGGCCGGGCGCCAAATCGCCGCCTTCCGGCATGGAACGACGCTGCCCGGGCCATCGGCGGGGATTCCTTTGGGGATGGATAATTCTATTTGATAAGGAAATGCGGTGGGGCGGTCATTTTTTTGGAAAATTTCGGGGACGGGGAACAAACCCCGCCGGCGGACCGTATAGGTTGCATGACATGGTAGTAGGTGAAAAATGGAAAACAAGATCACCCAATTGCGGAAAGGCGTCCTGGAACTGGCGGTCCTCTGCGCCCTGAACAAGAAAAGCCACTACGGATACTCGCTGGCCCGCACGCTCGCCGGGAATGACGAGTTCGACATGAAGGAGGGGACGCTCTACCCCATGCTCTCCCGCCTGGCCAAGGAAGGGCTGGTCCACACCCGGTGGGTCG
>CAYTBK010000149.1:0-9288 GCA_964436005.1 uncultured Acidobacteriota bacterium | reverse complement strand
CGGAGCGGATGGGCGCCATGGGCTGGAGCTGGGGCGGCTACGCCATGATGTGGCTCGAAGGCCACAACACCCGCTTCAAGGCCCTGGCCGCCATGATGGGCGTGTACGACCTGCCGGCCATGCACGGCGCCACCGAGGAGCTGTGGTTCCCCGAGTGGGATCTCGGCGGGGCGCCGTGGGAATCGGAGCTCTACCGGACGCAAAGCCCCGCCCAGTTCGTCAAGAACTTCAAGACCCCCTGCCTGGTGATCACCGGGGAGCGGGACTACCGGGTGCCCTACACCCAGAGCCTGAGCTTCTTCACCGACCTGCAGAAGATGGGCGTGCCGAGCCGGCTCATCGTCTTCTCCAACGACGGCCACTGGCCGCACGGCACGAAGAGCATGCCTTTTTACTACAACGCGCACCTGGACTGGTTCCACAAGTACCTGGGCGGCGACCCGGCGCCCTACGACATGCAGAAGATGCTGCGGAACCAGGCGTTCGAAGAGAAGAAGCAGTAGACCGGCCGGGGGGCCGGCCGGAACAACGAGGAAACCATGCCGATGAACGATCTGCCTGTGGTCAAAGTGCCGGACGTGAAAAGCTGCACCCTGCCGAACGGTCTCGGCGTCCTCGTGTCGGAGGACCACGCCCTGCCCATCGTCTGCTCCACCGTCTGGTACAAGGTGGGGGCGCGGGACGAACCGCCCGGCCTGACCGGGGTCTCGCATTTCCTGGAGCACCTGATGTTCAAGGGGGCGAAGCGGTTCCCGAAAGGCGCCATCGACGAGGTGACCCTTCGCCTGGGCGGGCATGACAACGCCTTCACCTCCTACGATTACACCGGCTACTACTTCGCTTTCGCTTCCGACCGCTGGCAGGCCGCCCTGGACATCGAGGCCGACCGGATGCACGACATCCTCCTGGACCGCCGCGAGTTCTCCATGGAAAAGCAGGTGGTCCTGGAGGAGCTTTCCATGGGCGAGGACAGCCCCTGGGAGCACCTCCGGCGCAACGTCGCGACGCTGCTGTACCGGCGCCATCCCTACCGCAACCCCATCATCGGCTGGAAGGAAGACCTCGAGGGGGTGACCCGCGCCCAGGTGGCTTCCTGGTACCGTCGGCACTATCACCCGGCCAACGCCCTGGTGGTGGTCACGGGGGACGTGGCGGCCCAGGACGTCTTCGACGCCGTGGGCGAGCGCTTCGGCGCCTTGGCCGCCCGCCCGGTCCGCCGCCCGACCCCGGCCGGCGACCCCCCGCCCGAGGGCCTCGTCCGGTTCACGGCCGAGCGGCCGTCCAACGTCGCGCGCCTGATGATGCTCTTCCAGGGGCCGTCGGTGTCCGCCGAGGGCAACATCGCCGTCAACCTCCTGCAGTACATCCTGTCCGAGGGGAAGACCAGCCGGATCCACAAGCGGCTGGTGGAGGACGACCAGACCGTCTCCGGCGTTTCCTTCCACTTCGAGGACATGATGGACGCCGCCCCGGTGGGCATCAGCGCCCAGCTCAAGGCCGGCGTTGCCTTCGAGGCGGTCGAGGAGGCCGTGTTCGAAGAACTGCGCAAGGTCGCCGAAGGCGGCGTGACCGAGCAGGAGCTGGCCCGCGCCCGGCGGCAGATGACCGCCGACTTCATCTTCGACGGCGAAGACATCGTCAACCTGGCGGTGAACCTGGGCGTCTACGAATGCCTGGGTTCGTACCGCCTCTACACCGACTTCATGGACCACGCCGCGAAGATCGGCCCGGGGGAGATCCAGGCCGCGGCGGCCCGGATTTTCGGCGGCCGGCACTGCGTCGTCGGCCGCATGGAAGTGGGGAAGAACGCCGTTTCCTTCGACCTGGCCCACGAGGAAGAACAGGAGGAACCGGAAGCCGAAGCGGCGGCCGACTTCCCGGAAGGGGGCATCCGCCGCGAGTATCGCGGGTGGCCCGGCGGGACGGATGCGCATTCTTTCCAGGAAGAAATAATGAATTGCAATGAGAATTTGCCGGCGGCGGTTTCGCGCTGGGCCCGCCCGCCCTGCCGGCAGGCCGTGTGCGGAAAGGCGCCGGTCTGTCCGGTTCCCGCCGCCAACGGACCCCGGGTCCGGCTCGACCTCCGCGAATACCGGCTGGACAACGGGGTGCGCGTCCTGTTGTGCCCCATCCACCGGATTCCGGCCATCTACGCCTCGGCCGCCGTCCTGGCGGGCGGGCGCGAGGACCCCGCCGGGCTCCAGGGGCGGGGCTACATGCTGGGCCACCTGCTGGACGAGGGCACGCCCCGGCACAACCACGAGGAACTGGCCGCCTTTTTCGACGACCGCGGCGGCGTCATGGAGAGCTTCGCTTCCCGGGAGGGCGCCGGCATCACCCTCAAGGTGCTCGGCCAGGACTTCCCGCAGGCCCAGGAGCTTCTCCGCGAGATGATCTTCGAGTCGTGCTTCCCCGCGGACCGGGTGGAGCACGTCCGGGCGCAGGTCCTCAACCGCATCGCCTCCATGGAGGACCGCCCCGACTACCTGGGGTCGCGGGAGTACGCGCGAATCATCTTCGAGGGCACGCCGCTGGCCCACCCGCTGGCGGGCTACCGTGACACCGTGGCCGCCATCGACCGGGACCACCTCATGGAGTTCCACCGGCGCTGGTACACGGCGGCCAACACCCTCCTGGTGCTGGTGGGCGACTTCGAGCCGGAGGCCATGATCGAACAGGTCCGGCGGGTCTGGGCCAACGCGCCGGAGGGAGAGGCGCTCGTCCGCCAACCCCTGGGCCTCAAGCGGCAGACCCGCCCGCGGGCCAGCCGGGTGACGGTGGCCCAGCGCGAGCAGCGGCACCTGTACCTCGGGCACCTGGGCATCCGCCGGGCCGACCCGGACTACTACAAGCTCCTGGTCATGGACGTGATCCTGGGCGGCGGGCCCGGCTTCACCTCGCGCATCCCCCGCCGCCTGCGCGACGAGATGGGGCTGGCCTACACCACCTGGGCGGGGATCGCCTCTTCCGCCGGCCCGGACGAGGGCTCCTTCACGGCCTACATCGGCACGTCGCCGGACAAGCGCGACGCCGCGCTCGAGGGGATGATGCAGGAGATCCGCCGCATTCGCAACGAGCCGGTCTCGGCGGAGGAACTGTCCGCCGCCAGGGACTACCTCACCGGGAGCTTCGTGTTCAAGTTCGAGACCCTGTCCCAGGTGGCCTCCTTCCTGGTGGCGGCGCACCTCTACGGCCTGGGTTTCGACTACATCGACCGCTACGCCGGCCTGGTCGCCGCGGTGACGGCGGAGGACGTGCAGGAGGCCGCGATCCGGCACATCGACCCCGACGCCATGACCCTGGTGGAAGCCGGCGCCTGATACAGAACGGCTGTCCATGTGGAACCCGGTTCCAATCTCCTCCGGAGGTCGGCCCGGTGTGACACAAAGTCAGCAAGTGCACAAAGCGGCCTGGGCTCGAAAGGAGCAGTTTCCATGCTCTGCCCGGCTTCTACAATCATCCCGGAAAAATCAACAAGGCAATAATTGCCACCCCGTCAGTCAAATGCATTGACTTTGGCCGCAATTCCCCTTAGTGTGGAGAAAACTGGTTCTCTGTCGCGCATTCGTCTAGCTTTCAATATCATGGAGGTAGTCAATGGCCAATCTTCTGTCCAAGCTGGTCCGCTTCGCCATGGTCGGGATCGTTCTGTGCGGCGCGGCGGTTTCCCTGCCCGCAGGGGACTGGAATTTCAGCGCTTCGACCACCACGGCCTCGCTCTACGTCTGGCGCGGCATGCGCTTCAGCCCCGGGTTCGTCCAGCAGACGCAGGGCAGCGTCACCTACCGCGGTTTCAACGCCAACCTGTGGACCAACTACGACTACAGTCAGGAGAAGCTGAACGAGATCGACGTGACCCTGACGTACTCGAAGGACCTGGGCAACCTTTCCCTGAGCGGCGGGTGGAACCACTTCGGCATGTTCGACGGGGTGGACAGCGACGAACTGTTCGTTTCCGCCTCGCTGGGCGGATTGCCGGTGACGCCGACGGTGACGGCCTACTTCGACGTGAACGCCGGGAAGGGGGCCTACATCATGGCCTCGCTCAGCCGGGAGCAGACGCTGACGCCGCTGGCCAGCCTCAACCTGACCGCCAACGTGGGCTTCGTCATCAACAACGGCTACATGGGCTTCAACGAGCAGGGCAAGGAGTTCACCAACTTCTACAACGCCGACTTCACGGCCGCCCTGCCCATCAAGATCGGTTCGATCCTGGTGCTGGAGCCCAAGATCGGCGTGTGCTTCCCCCTCAGCGACGACGGGAAGTACGCCATCAAGAACTACAGCTACGGGACCTACGCGACCACCTTCTACGGCATGCTGACCCTGACGGTGTCGCACTGAACGCGGGGAGGAGCGATAGCATGCTGCAAAACATGGGAATGAAAGGACGCATGTTGACGGCGGTCTGCGGGACCGTTTTCCTCTCCTTCACCGTGGCGCTCGGGTACATCACCTACGCCGCGTTCTCCACCACGGAAACCGAGGCCTCCGACAAGTGCCGGGAAATGTCCATGCGCTACGGCGGCATCGTCAAGAGCGAACTCGACGGGGCGCTGGACCTGGCGGGAAACATCGCCACCTGCATGGCTTCGGCGAAGAACCCGGCCGTGCCGACGGAACGGGCGGCGCTCCTCCAGACGCTGCGACAGTACCTGGACGCCAACGCATCGTTCCTGGGCGTCTGGAACGTCTGGGAACCCAACGCCCTCGACGGACGGGACGCCGAGTTCATCGGCCAGCCCGGCTGCGACGGCGTCGGCCGCTTCGTCGCCTACTGGAACCACGTCGTCGAGATGAAGCTGGAACCCTGCGTGGACTACGACAAGCCCGCCCCGGCTTCCGACTACTACATGCGGGCCCTGCGTTCCGCCAAACCGGTCCTCATGGAACCGTTCACCTACCCGATCCAGGGGAAGGAGGTCACGGTGGTCAGCGCCTGCTCGCCCATCCTGGTGGGCGGGAAAGCTGTGGGCGTGGCCGGCGCCGACTTTTCCATGGACAGTTTCCGCGACCTGATCGGCAAGATCCACCCCTACGGCTCCGGGTCGGCCTTCCTGGTGGCGCACAACGGGGTGCTGGTGGCCTATCCCAAGGCCGAAATGGTCGGGAAGTCGCTGGGCGAGGCCTGGAAGAACCAGGCCGCGGTGGACGCGGTGAAGAACGGCAAGGAATTCAAGGAGATCACGACCATCCCCGGGGTCACCACCGAAGACAGCATGGTCATCCTCACCCCCATCGCCGTGGACAAGGCCGGCGTCTCCTGGAGCCTGGGCATCGTCGCCCCCATGAGCAAGGTGCTGGAAAACGCCCGCTGGATTCGCAACATCGGCGCCATGATCGGGTTCCTCGGCTTGCTGGTGGTCTTCTTCGCGGTGTACTTGCTGACCACCCGGACCGTCAATCCCCTGCTCGACGTGGCCAGGGGGCTGGACGACGGGGCGGTGCAGGTGACGGCCGCCGCCGGCGAGGTGGCCCGGTCGAGCCAGGCAATGTCGGAGATGTCGTCCCAGGCCGCCGCCTCGGTGGAGGAGACCGGCGCCTCCCTAGACGAGATGTCCCGCATGACCGCCCGCAACTCGGACAACGCCAAGGCGGCCCGGGGTATCGTCATGGAGACGACCGACCAGATCCAGTCGGCCAGCGACGACATGAACCGGCTGAAGAATTCCATGGACGAGATCACGAACGCCGGGCGGGAGACGCAGAAGATCGTCAAGACCATCGACGAGATCGCCTTCCAGACCAACCTGCTGGCGCTGAACGCCGCGGTGGAGGCCGCCCGGGCCGGCGAGGCGGGCGCCGGTTTCGCCGTGGTGGCCGACGAGGTCCGCAGCCTGGCGCGACGGGCCGCCGAAGCCGCCCGCACCACGTCGACGCTCATCGAGAACAGCGTGCAGAGCACCCAGAAGCTGAACGCCGACACGGCCCGGACGGAAGCCGGATTCGCCAAGGTGCGGGAAAAGGCCGGGCAACTGCTGGGGCTGGTGTCGGAGATCTCGGCTGCCTCGGACGAACAGTCGCAGGGGGTGGCCCACATCAACCAGGCCATGGCCAGCATCAACGATATGGTGCAGCAGAACGCCTCGGGGTCCGAGGAATCCGCGGCCTCGGCCGAGGAACTGAACGCCCAGGCGGAGGCCATGCGGGCCTATGTGCGCCAGTTGCTGGAGGTGATCGGCGGTCGCGCCGCGCAGATCTAGGCGGCGCCGCTTCGCCCGGGAAGCCGGAGGAAGGGCCGCGGGCAAGGCCGGGGAAAAAGGGGCATGGCGAAACAGAAAACGCCGGATACCAGCAGCTTCAGCGGAGTGCAAAGGGAACGTCTGTGTTCCCTGCTCGAGGCGGACGAGGATTGGCTCATGCAGCGGATCCTCTTTTATGCCAAGAAGTTCGACTATACGAAGTACACATCCACCTTGCAGGAGGCCTGGCGGCTCTCCATTTCGGGGTTGACGGCTTCCCTGTGCGGGGCGATCCGGATTTTCGACGAAATACCTGAGTTCGGCCCGGACGAAGATTTCTCCTCGGATCCTGTATCCGCTTTCGGGGTCATCGAGGCCCAGCGCCACCGCCGGCGGGGGATCACCCTCGGCATGTTCCTGGGCCTCATGAAGTACTACCGCCAGAGCTACCTCGACCTGCTGACCGAAAAGGGAACCGGCCCGGCGGAGCAACAGTTCATCCATCGCTGTTTCGACCGGATCGAGGTGGCCTTCTGCCAGGAGTGGGCGAACACCGGCGCGGCAGAGGCAATGGCGGAACTCCAGGCGGCCAACCGGACGATGACCAACGAGAAGAACGTCTACCTGACGGCGTTCGAAAGCCTTTCCGATCCCGTGGTGATCCTCGACCCGGCGGGCCGGATCGTCAACCTGAACCTGGCCGCGGCGCGGCTGATCGATCCCGCCCACGTGCCGGGGGGGCACTACTACCAGGCCGGGGGCGGGCCGGGCGACAGCTTGCCCTACGGCAAGCGCGTGCTCGACACCGCCTGCGTCGGCTGTTCTGTGACGGAGATCATCCCCTGGCTCGTGCCGACACTGGATATGCTCGCCGGGCGGGAGAGCGACACCGCCGAGTGCCGGGCGGACGTCGGCGGCACGGCGTGCTTCTTCGATGTGAAACGGTCCGACATGCTGGATGTCAGCGACAAATTCACCGCCTCGATCATCATCCTGCGGGACGTCACCAAGCGAAAGAACGCCGAGGAAGAGCTCCGCTCGGCCGTGGCCAGGCTCGGGCAGGCGCTGTCGGAGGTGAAGAAGCTCTCCGGCCTGCTGCCCATCTGCGCCAGCTGCAAGAAAGTGCGCGACGACAAGGGCTACTGGAGCCAGGTGGAGGAATACGTCTCGCAGCATTCGGAAGCGAAGTTTTCCCACGGCATCTGCCCTGACTGCCTGCAGCAGCTCTATCCCGAAATCTCCGTCGCCCTGGCGGAGGAGCAGAACGGGCTTCCGGAATAAATCAGGACTGGCGGCGGGAAAGGTGCCGGGCGAGGTCCCCCAGGAACGCTGCTCGTCCGGGGCAGGGGAGAGCGTTGAGGGCCTGCAGTGCCTGCGCCGTGCTTTCCTCCGCCAGGGCGCGGGACCGGTCGAGCCCGTGCAGGGCGGGGTAGGTGAGCTTGCCCTGCCGGGCGTCCTTGCCCGGTGTTTTCCCCATGGCCTCCAGCGTGGAGGTGGCGTCCAGGATGTCGTCGGTGATCTGGAAAGACAGCCCCAGCCATTCCGCATAACGGGTCAGCGCGTCCAGTTCGGCGGCGCTGGCGCCGGCCAGGATGGCCCCGCAGCGCACGCATCCCCGGATCAAGGCGCCGGTCTTGCGCTTGTGGATTTCCTTGAGCAGCGCTTCTGTCTGCTCCCGGCCGGGGGCTTCCATGTCGAGCACTTGCCCGGCGACCATCCCCGAGGGGGTGCCGGCGGCCTGGGCCGCCTCCTGCACGACCCGGCAGCGGGCCCCGGCCGAGGCCGGGTCGGACGGCCACGAGGCCAGCACCTCGAAGGCCAGCGTCAGCAGCGCATCGCCGGCGAGGATGGCGGCGGCTTCGCCGAAGACCTTGTGGCAGGTGGGGACGCCCCGGCGGAAGTCGTCGTCGTCCATGGCCGGGAGGTCGTCGTGGATGAGGGAGTAGGTGTGGATCATCTCCATGGCGCCGGCGCCGGCCCAGCGTTCGGGCCTGTCGCAGCCGAGCGCCTCGGCCGAGGCGGCGTACAGGATGGCCCGCAGCCTTTTCCCGCCGGCGAACACGCTGTGGCGCATGGCCCGGTGGACTGTGGCGGGTTCGACGGTGGGGGAGGGCAGCAGGCGGTCCAGCCACTGGTCGGCGGTCTCCCGCATGGAATGCAAGGTGTCGAGGAATCTGTCCGCCATGGCCCGGCCGTCAGAAAGGCACTTCGTCGTCGGCCAGGAGGGCGGGCGAACGGCCGTCCGCCGTTTCGCTGACGCCGTCGGGAACGAAAGGCTCGGCCCGGACCGACCCGTCTTTCCCCTTGAGCAGGATTTCCACCTTCTGTTCGGCTTCGCCGAGCTTGGAGCGGCAGAAGGCCGCCACCGCCATGCCCTCCTCGAAGACCCGGAGAGACTCCTCCAGGGGCAGGTCCCCCGACTCCAGTAGTTTGACTTTCTGCTCGAGCGAGGCCAGGGCCGACTCGAAGTCTTTGGCGGTGTCCTTTTTCACGATTGCTCCCAGGGTAAAAACGTTTGGTCTGGCTAAAAATCGGAAACGTTGACGATCTCGCGCCGGTTCCGTCCCGTTTCCTTGGCCGCGTACAGCTGCTGGTCGGCGCGCTCGATGAGCTGCGAAGCGGAGTTGGCCGTGGATGGAACCACCGAGGCGCCGCCGATGGAGACGGTCACCCGGGGCGAGACAGAGGAGTGGGGGTGGGGGATGGCGAGTTTCTCGATGGCCCGGGTCATGGCGTCGGCCACCACCTCGGCGCCCCGCGCATCGGTCTGCGGGAGGATGGCGGCGAATTCCTCGCCCCCGTAGCGGAAAACGCTGTCGGCGGACCGCTTCATGGCGGAGTCCAGGGCTTCGGCCACCTGTTTCAGGCACTGGTCTCCGGCCAGGTGCCCGTGGTGGTCGTTGAAGGCTTTGAAAAAGTCGATGTCGATCATGAGCAGCGCCAGCGGCGTCTGCACGCGGCAGGCGCGCTTCCACTCGGTGTCGAAACACTGGTCGAAGTGCCGACGGTTGTGGATGCCGGTCAAGCCGTCGATGGTGGAGAGGCTGGACAGGAAGTCCGTCTTGCGCTTCAGGTCGAGGTGGGTCTGCACCCGGGCCCGGACCAC
>CAYTBK010000148.1:0-9406 GCA_964436005.1 uncultured Acidobacteriota bacterium | reverse complement strand
GCACCAAGGAAGACATCAACAAGATCTTCGAGACGTCCGGGGTGTGCCCCCAGTGCTTCACGCCCTTCAAGAAGGGCAGCCACATCTGCGACGAGTGCGGCTACCACCAGACCGGACTGTTCTGCAAGTCCTGCGGCCAGGAAGTCGTCGCCGGGCAGGATTTCTGCCCCTCGTGCAAGAGCGCCACCGTGGCCGTAACGCCCGGCGGGGCGGGGATCGGCGTCCCCCCCGTCACCGGCTCCAACTACGGCACCCCCCCCACCGGCACCGCCACGGTGATGGTGACGCCGGGCCAACCACCCATGGCCCCCCCGGCCGGCTATTCGGCCCAAACCCAGCAGGTACCGGCGTCAACGCCACCATACATGCCGCCTCCGCCACCGACCACCCCCTATCCGCCCGCGCCGGCGGTGAGCGGCCCGGTCTACGGGCAGGCCTCTGTCAAACCGCCCAAAGCAAAATCGAAGGCCCCCGCGGCCATCCTCATCGTCTGCCTCATCCTCCTGCTGGGCGGCGGCGGGTTCTCCCTGTGGTACTTCGTCCTGCGCGACAAGGGGACCACCGACACGACCTCCTCGTCCTCCAGCTCCGGCAGCGGTTCGACCGGCAGCACGACGCCCTCGGCCTCCACGGCGACGTCGACGACGCCCTCCGCCACCATGCCCGACAACCCGCTGCCCCCGACCAGCGGAGACACGTCGACCGCCACCGCGACGCAACCCTTCGGCACCGTGCCCGGAACCACCCCGGCCACCGGCCAGACCGGCCGCACCCCCGCCACCGGCACGACGCCGGCCAACCCCCAGCGGTACGGCGGCAACAGCGCCCCCGCCTACCAGACCCCGGTCACGCCCGTGCAGCCCAACCCGCCGGCCACGGTGGCCCCGCCCGTGGAGACGAGCATCTGCAACGTCAGCATCGACGGGAGCGCCCTTCGCCTGCCGGGCATGAACGCCAGCGTGTCGGTCTCCATCGGCGCCAACCAGCGCAGCTTCTCCTCGACGGCCGGCAGCCGGATGCAGCTGGACAAGGGCAACTACGACTACAGCGTGACGGTGACCTACACCAATGCCACCACCGGCGAGCGGGAATTCGTCTATTCCGGTTCCGGGTCCATCAGCATCCGCTATCCCGACCAGAAGGTGCACGTCCGCAAGCGCGGCTCGGAAAACATCGTCTTGCAGTAGGTTGAGCCATGAAACAGCTAGCCGCCATACTCGACGAACTGAACCCCCGCCTGGCCGCCTCGGAGCTGGCGCCGATGTTCGTCAGCGCCGTGAACGCCATGCACCGCGAGCTGGCGAAGCTGTGCGGCGTCCGGGAAGACGAGGTGGCCATTCTCCTCCTGGACGCGCGGGACAACGTCCGCTTCCTCAGCCCGACCTACCTGGAAAAGGCAGGACTCATCCCCGCGTCGTACACCCGGGCCTTCGTGACCAAGGCGATGCAGGCCATGCAGCCGGCCTACGACAACCGTTTCGCCTTCACGACGCATTTCCGGCTGTTCGAGGATTTCAAGAAGAACAACCCGAAGGCCCTGCCGATCCAGAAAATGCTGTGCGTCCCCCTGGTCCGCGGGGGCACGAAAACCTACGGGGCCGTGGAGATCAGCCGGAAGGGAGCCACGCCGGAAGAAGCCGGAGCGGACTGGACCGACCAGGACATGCAGAAAGCGGTGGAGTACCTCGCCCCGCTGGTCGACCGCTTCTACCTTCTCTGCAAGCACTCCGAACAGTTCTGACCGGCGACCGCCCCGTTTCCCGGCCGGGCGGCGCCGATCCCCGTGACCCGTTACCAGGCGTTTTCAGGATGTCCACAGACTCCCCCCAGCCCAAGCCGTCCGCGGCCCGCATCCGGAACCTGTTCGACCGGATCGCCCCGCGCTACGACCTGCTCAACCGCATCCTCAGCGCCGGCATCGACACCTCCTGGCGAAAGGCCTCCATCCGGTTGCTGCAGCAGGCCCCCCTCCCCCGGCCGGTGAGAATCCTCGACCTCTGCTGCGGAACGGGGGATTTCAGCCTGGCCGCCACGAAACTGGGCAACGTCTACGGCTGCGATTTCTCCTGGCCCATGCTGGAGCGGGCGGTGAGGAAGAGTGAGCGGAAAGGCGCCCTCGCGGGGCCGCACTTCCTGGCCGCCGACGCCCTGTGCCTGCCGTTCCGGGAGGCGACCTTCTCCGCGGTCCTGTGCGCGTTCGGCGTCCGGAATTTCACCGATGTGCCCCACGGACTGGCCGAAATGCACCGGGTGACCCGCCCTGGCGGCGTGGTGGGGATCCTGGAGCTGTCGCGCCTGGAAAACCCGCTCATCGCGCCGGCCTTCCGGCTCTGGTTCCACGGGATCGCCCCCCGCCTGGGGCGTCTCGTTTCCGGTCACGGCTTCGCCTACCGCTACCTGCCCGAATCCGTGCAGGGCTTCCCGAATCCCTCCGCCTTCCGGGACATCCTGACGCAGGCCGGCTTCACCGACATCATCCAGAAACGGTTCTTCCATGGGGCGGCGGTCTACCACCAGGGGCGCCGCCCCGGGCCCGCCGCCGAACCGCTGGCGGGGTCCGCCGGCGGGCCGGGGGGCCGCGCATGAACCCCTGGGAAGACCTGGCCCGGCGGGTCCCGGAAAGGCTCCCCTGCCCGGGGACCGCTTTCGCCATCGAAGGCGTACCGGAAACGGCCCGCCCCCTGGTGTCGGCCGTCCTCTCCGCGAAAAGCCGGGCGCCCGTCCTCGTCGTGCTGCCCGCCGGCGCCCACCGCCACGCCTTCGCCGCGGAACTGGCCTGGCACCTGGGCGCGGCCGGCCGGGCCGGGGACGGGGTGCGGGTCTTCCCCCCCCTCGACGTGGAGCCGGCCCGGGGCCTTTCCCCGCATCCCGGCGTCCTCGAGGAACGCTGCGAAACGCTGTGGCAGGTCCTCGAGGGGAAGGTCCGCGTCGTGGTCACCACCGCCTCGGCCCTGCTCGAACGACTGCCGCGACCGGACGACTTCATCGGGACCCTGCTGGATTTCCGCGTCAGGCGCGACTACTCCATCCCGGCCATCCGGGCCCAGTTGGCCGCAGCCGGCTTTTCCCACGAAGACCCGGTCACGGAAAAGGGGGAGTTCTCCGTCCGGGGCGGGGTGGTGGACATCTTTCCCCCGGGGGCCGCCCACCCCTTCCGCCTGGATTTCTTCGGCGACTACCTGGAAACGGTCCGGTATTTCGACCCCGACACCCAACGGTCGCTGGGCTCGGTGGAGGCGGTCACCATCCCGCCGATGACCCTCTACCCGCTGCGGGACAAGACGGCCGCCGCCCTGGCCCCGGCCCTGGAAGGGTTCTTTGCCGACACCCCGGCCGGCAGCCGCTCCCAGGAACTGGCCGACCTCCTGCGCCAGGGAGAACCCTTTCCCGGGCATGAATTCCTGCTGCCCCTGGCGCAACGGCCGGAAGGCTTCCTCACCGACTACCTGGGCGACGCCTTCCTGGTGCTGGACGTTGGCGCGCGAATCGACGCGGCCCTGGACGACGTCTTCACCCGCCACGCCCGCGACGCCGAGGCGGCCCTGGCCGGCGGAATTCCAACCCTGCCGCCGGAGGCCAACTTCCACGCGCCCGCCGCCGTCCTGGCCGGCTGCGGGAACATGAGCCGGGCCTTCTTCCGCGATTTCACCGAAGAAAGCAAGGAGGAACACCTGCTGCTCCCGGGTACGCCGACCTCCTCCTTCCTGGGCGACTTCGCCGGCCTGGCGCGCTATCTCCTCGCCACCCGGGAGCACGTGCTCTTCGTTCTCTCCTCGGAAGGGCGGTGCGCCCGGATTCACCACCTGCTGGACGAGTACGAGATCCCCCACGCCTGGAAACCGTCCTTCCGCTGGGAGGACCTGCAACTGGGCGCCGGCCGAGGCATCGTCATCGCCACGGGCCCGCTGGACCGCGGCTGGCGATTCCCCTCCCTGTCCCTGGCCGTCTTCGGGACGCACGACATTTTCCCCAAGGCCACCGCACCGTCGGAAGCGCCCCGCAAGGCGCCCAAATCCGCCTTTTTCTCGGACTTCCGGGACCTGAAACCGGGGGACGCGGTGGTTCACCTGGACCACGGCGTGGGCATTTTCCGCTCCCTGGAAAAATTCGTCGCCGCCGGGGTCGAACAGGAATTCGCCCTCCTGGAGTACGCCGAGAAGGCCAAGGTCTACGTCCCCGTGGAGCGCATGGACCTCATCCAGAAATACTCCGGCGCCGAAGGGGTGACGCCGGAGCTGGATCGGCTGGGCGGGGTGGCCTGGAAAAAGAACCGCGAGAAGGTGAAGAAAGCCCTGCGCGACATGGCCGACGAACTGATTCGACTGTACGCCCGGCGATCGGTGGCGGGCGGCTTCCCCTTCCCCCGGGACGACGCCTGGATGCGGGAATTCGAGGACATGTTCGAGCACGAACCCACGGGCGACCAGGTGCGGGCGATCCGGGAAATCAAGGTCGACATGGAGTCGGACCGCCCCATGGACCGCCTGCTGTGCGGGGACGTGGGCTTCGGCAAAACGGAGGTAGCCATGCGGGCCGCCTTCAAGGCCGTTTCGGCGGGCAAGCAGGTCGCCGTGCTCGCCCCCACCACCGTCCTGGCCTTCCAGCACTACAACACCTTCCTCAGCCGTTTCGCCTCCTTCCCCTTCACCATCGAGCTGCTGAGCCGCTTCCGCAAGCCCGCCCAGATCAAGGCCACCGTCCAGGACACCTCCAGCGGGAAAGTCGACATCGTCATCGGGACGCATCGCCTGTTGTCGAAGGACGTGGTGTTCCGCGACCTGGGGCTCCTCATCGTCGACGAGGAGCAACGTTTCGGCGTGACCCACAAGGAGCGGATCAAGGCCATGCGCGCCGAGGTGGACGTGCTGACGCTCTCGGCCACGCCCATCCCCCGGACGCTGTACATGACCCTGGCGGGCATCCGGGACGTGTCGGTGATCGAGACCCCGCCCAAGGACCGGCTCTCCATCCAGACCCAGGTCTTGAAGAGTTCCGACGCCGCGGTGGAGGACGCCATCCGGCGCGAACTCGGCCGGGAAGGCCAGGTATACTTCGTCCACAACCGGGTCGAGACGATCTACCGGCGGGCCGCCCACATCCAGACGCTCGTGCCGGACGCCCGGATCCGCGTCGCCCACGGGCAGATGTCGGAGAAGGAACTCGAAACCGTCATCCTGGACTTCATGCTCCACAAGTTCGACGTGCTCGTCAGCACCACCATCATCGAAAACGGGCTGGACATCCCCCTCGTCAACACCCTCATCGTCGACAAGGCCCACATGTTCGGCCTGGCCCAGCTGTACCAGCTCCGGGGACGGGTGGGCCGCTCCAGCCGGCGGGCCTACGCGCTGCTGCTCGTGCCGGCCCTCGACGCGCTGTCCGACGTGTCGCGCAAGCGGCTGGCCGCCATCCGGGACTTCACCGAGCTGGGCTCGGGCTTCCGCCTGGCGGCCCTCGACCTGGAAATCCGGGGCGCCGGCAACGTCCTGGGGGCGGAGCAGCACGGGCACATGCTCACCGTGGGTTTCGAAACCTATTGCCGCCTCATGGAGGAAGCCGTCAAGGAGATCCGGGGCGAGGCCTACGTGGCGCCGGAAACGCTGGACATCCAGCTCCAGGTCAAGCTGCGCATCCCCGAGGACTACGTCCCCCACGAGGGGGCCCGGCTGCAGATGTACAAGCGGATCGCCTCGCTCTCCGACGAACGGGACGTGGACGACCTCCTGTCCGAAATGAAGGACCGGTACGGCCCCTGCCCGGAGATGGTGGGCTGGCTGTTCGAGTTCGCCCGCATCAAGATCATGGCCCAGCAGATGAACATCCCCTCCGTCCACCGCCGGCAGGACGAGTTCCGGATTCAATTCACCCCGGAATCCAGAGTGGATCCCCAGGCGATTTTCCAACTCATCCGGGACCTCCCCGGCAGTTCCTTCTCCCCCACCGGCCTGCTGAAAGCCCACCTCCCCTGTACCAGCGTTTCCGACCTTTTCCGGGGCCTGGGCGGGCTGTTGAAAACCCTATCGGCGGAACCAACCGCCCACCGGGCCGAATCCTAGTTTTCACCCGGCCGAACACACGTCAAAATGCGTGAAAAGTCTCTTTTCATTTCCGGTTTTCCACGCTATATTTTTTCTTAGATTTTTTGGTCGAACAGGTTGCCATGCTAGTAATCGTCGGAGCCATCATCGTCGTCGTCGGGGTCATCGGGGGTTTTGTCATGGAGGGCGGCCCCATCGCCACCCTCATGCAATGGGTGGAATTCATCATCATCGGCGGCGCCGCCCTGGGCTCGCTGGTCATTTCCGCGCCGATATCGCTCCTGAAACGGGTTATCGCCAGCGCCCTGGCGACCTTGAAGGGAGACCCCTACGGTCCGAAGGAATACCAGAACCTCCTGATGACCATCTACTCCCTCTCCAACGTCGCCCGCCGGAACGGCCTCATCAGTCTGGAAGGGCACGTGGAAGACCCATCGAAGAGCGAGATCTTCAGCCAGAACACCTTCCTGCTGAACAACCACCACGCCATGGCCTTCCTGTGCGACACCCTGCGCATGCTCCTGTCGGGGGGCGTGCCGCCCCACGAAATGGAATCCCTGCTGGACGCCGACCTGGAAGGCCACCACAAGGCGAGCGCCCAGGTGTCCGGCCAGATCCAGAAAATCGGCGACGCCCTGCCCGGCGTCGGTATCGTCGCCGCCGTCCTGGGCATCGTCATCACCATGGGCGCCATCGACGGTCCCCCCTCCGAGATCGGGCACAAGGTCGCCGCGGCCCTGGTCGGAACCTTCCTGGGCATCCTGCTGTCCTACGGTTTCGTGCAGCCCATCGCCTCCAACCTGGAAAATTTGTCGGCCTCCGAAAGCGCGTACTACGAGTGCATGAAAGCCGGGATCCTGGCCATCGCCAAGGGGTACCCGCCCCAGATCGTCGTGGAGTTCTCCCGCCGCGTCGTGCCCGGCGAAGTACGGCCCTCCTTCAAGGAAATGGAAGAGACGATGAAGGCGGCCCGGGCCGGCAAATAGGTGACCAACCATGGCGGAAAAGGACATTCCGGTTCGCATCGTCAAGAAGAAGGGCGGCCACGGAGGGCACCACGGCGGCGCCTGGAAAGTGGCCTACGCGGACTTCGTCACGGCCATGATGGCCCTGTTCATCGTGCTGTGGATCGTCGGGCAGAGCAAGGCCGTCAAGAAGAGCATCGCCGCCTATTTCAAGGACCCCGGCGTGTTCGAGACGACCAAGGGTTCCTTCGACGTCGGGGAAGGCAGCGGCGGCAGCGAACCGATCAAACCGCCCATCGATAAGGAGTCCGCCGCCAAGCAACACCAGAAGCAGGAACGGGCCAGACTGGAGAAGGCCGCCGAACTCATCAAGGACACCATGACCAAGAGCCCGGAACTGGCCAAGATCGCCGGCCAGGTCAACATCCAGATCGTCAACGAGGGCCTGCGCCTGGAACTGGTGGAAACGTCCAACTCCGTCTTCTTCGACGTCGGCACCTCCACCGTGCAGAAGGACAAGGCGGAAGTCATCGCCGCCATTGCCAACCAGGTGAAGGACCTGCCAAACAAGGTGATCATCGAGGGCCACACCGACAGCCGCCAGTACTCCAACCTGGAAGGGTACACCAACTTCGAGCTCAGCGCGGACCGCGCCAACACGGCCCGGCGGCTGATGATCCGCTACGGGGTAAAACCGGAGCAGATCGAGGAGATCCGGGGCTACGCCGACACGAAGCTGCGCAACCCCCAGGACCCGTACGACGCCGCCAACCGCCGCATCAGCATCCTGATCAAATACGAAGGGAAGGAAGTGAAATGAACCCTGTCGTGCTCGTGATCGACGATGAACCGTCTGCCCTGATCGCCTTCAGCATCGCCCTGAAGAAAAACCTCGACTGTTCCGTCCTCACGGCCCACGACGCGGAGGCCGGTTTTCAACTGGCCGAGAGCAAGATCCCCGACGTCATCGTCTGTGACGCGGAACTCCCCGTCGATGCCTACCGGAACTTCCTGAAGTGTCTGGCGGTCCACCCCGAACTTTCCGACACGACGCTCGTGCTGACGGTGCCCGCCGACAGGGTCCCCGCCCTCTCGGACTCCGCGTGCCAGATGGCCGACGGCATCCTCGTCAAGCCATCCACCCCGGACAAGATCGCCTGGGCCCTCAAACCCCATCTGGAAAACGCCCGTCTGAAGAAGGCGATGGCCGACGTCCACCGAAAAAACGAGACGCTGCAGCACCAGGAGGGTGCATCGGGCGGCGGGGCAAACGCCATCGTGGGCGTGTTGTCCAAACTGCTCGCCCTGCGCGTACCCGGGGCCTCCCTGCGGGCCCAGCACGCCGTCCGGGCCGCCTCCTGGGCGGGACGGAAACTGAACCTCGACGAGGAGGGCATCCAGGAGTTCGAAACGTCCGCGCAACTGCGCGAACTCGGCAAAATCCTGCTGCCGGACTCGATTCTGCTCAAGGCGACGAACGAACTCACCCCCGGCGAGCGGAACACCCTCTCCGAATTCCCCATTCTCGGCCAGCGGATCCTCGAGGAAGTGCCCGGGCTCGAAAAGGTCGCCCTCATTCTCCGCAGCCAGATGGAGAACTACGGGGGCGACGGCTACCCGGACCGCCTGATGAGCGTCGAGATCCCCCGCGCCGCCCGCTTCCTCCGCCTGCTCAACTTCATCGGCGAAAACCTGGTCAAGCAGAAGGACGTCGAGGAGGTCATCCAGGCCTTGCACGACGCCCAGGGCACCTTCCTGGACCCGGTCATGGTCCAGTTCGCCGACGAGTACCTGCGCGTCGAGTTCGCCGAAAACTGGATGGACGGGAAGCGCCAGATCGCCATCGGCAGCCTCGAACCCGGGATGGTTCTCGCCGCCGACATCTTCTCGGGAAGCGGGACGAAGCTCCTGCCCAAGGACACCCGGCTGACGGCGTCTTACATTTCCAAGATCGCCCAGATCCAGGAAAGCGATCCCATCATGACGGAAGTTTTCATATACGACAACAAATGAAAGGCTTGCGGCTCGCGTCCCGCAATTGCCAGCTACGCGAACAGGGTGAAGGCCCTCGTCTGCCCGTGCTGACGCCTCAGAAACTGAACAGGCGGGAGATCACGTAGAAGGTACCCGCCCCCACCAGGGCCGAGCAGGGGATGGTCAGGACCCACGCCCAGATGATGCGCACGGCCACCCCCCATTTGATGCCCGACAACTTGGTGGTCGCCCCGACGCCGATGATGCCCCCGGCGATGGTGTGCGTGGTGGAAACGGGGATGCCCGACATGGTGGCGATCACGAGGGTGGCGGCCCCGGCCGTCTCGGCACAGAACCCGCCCACCGGCCGCAGTTTCGTCATCTTCATGCCCATGGTCTTGACGATGCGCCAGCCGCCCAGCGCCGTGC
>CAYTBK010000147.1:0-9450 GCA_964436005.1 uncultured Acidobacteriota bacterium | reverse complement strand
ATCTTCTGCAGGTTCCGGGTCGATTCCTCGAGAATCTGCTCGTGCAGGCTGCCGCCGTGGGAGTCCATGGTCACGACGAGCGGGAAGCCCGCCACCTCCACCACCCAGAAGGCTTCCGGCGCGCCGAACTCCTCGAGCTTGAACACGGTGACGACCCGGCCGGCCCGCCGGGCGATGAGGGTGCCGGCCCCGCCGATGGCGTGCAGGTAGACGGCGCCGCACTTCACCAGCCCGGCCATGGTCTTCTCCCGCATGCCGCCCTTGCCGATGACGCCCCGGACGCCGTATTCCTCGATCACCTGGGCCTGGTAGGGCTCCTCCCGGTTGGATGTGGTGGGCCCGGCCGAGACGAAGCGCCAGTCGCCCCGCTCGTCCTTGCCCACGATGGGGCCGCAGTGGTAGATGACGCCGCCCTCCAGGTAGGGGCGGATGAAGTCCGGCTTCTCCTCCACCATGAGCTTGTGGGCCATGTCCCTGGCGGTGACCACGATGCCGGAGAGCGACACCTCGTCGCCCACGTGCAGCCTGCGGATGTCCTCCTCGCCGATGGGGGTCGTCAGTTCAATCTTCATAGGTCACCTCGCCTCCGGGCTGCAGGACGAGCGTCTTGCGACGGAACGCCCAGCACATGTAGGAGATGGAAACGAAATAGCTGGCCGGGTGCCGGTGCTGGGCGCCGATGAGGACGCCCAGGACGGTGGTCCGCCCGCCGAAGCCCAGGGGGCCGATCCCGAGGGTGTTCAGCGACCCCTCCAGTTCCTCTTCCATGGCCGCCAGGGCCGGCTCGGGGTTCCGCGTGCCGAGCCGGCGGAAGAACTGTTCCTTGGACAGCAGGTACGAGACGCACCGGTCGCCGCCGATGCCCACGCCCAGGATGCCCGGCGAGCAGCCGTAGCCCTGGGCCTTGAGGGCGGCGTCCAGGATGCAGCGCCGCACCCCCTTCAGGTCCCGCCCGGCCTGGATGGCCATGTCCGGCAGGCGGTACTGGGCCCCGACGTTTTCGCAGCCGCCGCCCTTGAGCATCACCCGGACGCGGGTCTCGGGCCTTTCCCACTGCTGGAAGTGGAAATAGGGGTGGTTGACGCCGATGTTGTTGCCGCTGTTCTTGCCCGAAACGATGTCCACGGCGTTGGACCGCAGCCAGCTGCGGCGCGTGGCCTCGGCGGCGGCTTCCTGGGCGGCCTGGCGCAGCGCGCGCTCCGAGCCGTTTTCCGGGTAGTCGATGTAGAAGATGATGGTGCCGGTGTCCTGGCAGATCGGCGTGGACGCTTCCCGCGCCATGACGACGTTCTCCAGGATGGAGTCCATGGCGTTCCGCGCGCGGCTGCCCTCCTCTTCGGCCTCGCGGGCGGACCGCAGGGCCGCCTCCACGTCGGGGGGGAGGTCGGCGGTGGCTCTCCTCAGCAGTTCGAGAAAGTGTTCCTGAAGCGGCATGTTCACCTCGCCTCGGCTGGATTTGGCGGTGCGCGCCGGCCGTTCGGGCGGATTCGCGGCGGCATCGGGTTTTCGGACGGTTCTGTTTCCAATATAGGAGGACGAGGGGAGCCTGTCAACAATTCTGTCGTTTCCGTCGCCGTGCGGCGGCCGGACGGGGCCCGGCGCAAATATCGTGCAAGGCGGGCGGGTGTTCCGGTATAATGCCAGCTCCAGAAACCATCCCGGGGGGACTCATGAAGAAGATCATCCGCCGTTTCCGAGTCGTGCCGAACCTGCCGTTCCGACTCAACGCGCTGAAAAAAATAGCTTACAACGTCTGGTTCAGCTGGAACCAGGAGGCGGTGCTCCTGTTCCACCGCATTGACCCGGAGATGTGGGAGGAGTGCCGCCACAACCCGGCGCTGTTCCTGGGCATGCTCAGCCAGGAGAAGATCAACGAGATCCTGACCGACGAAGGCTTCCTCTCCCAGATGGACCGGGTGGAGGAGATCTTCAACCGCTACATGGACGTCAACCAGAAGTACGACTACAACCTGGACAGCCCCACCGACTTCCAGATCGCTTACTTTTCGTTCGAGTACGGCCTGACGGAGTGCCTGGCCGTCTATTCCGGCGGCCTGGGCATCCTCTCGGGGGACCACCTGAAGTCGGCCAGCGACCTGTGCCTGCCCCTGACCGCGGTGGGCCTGCTCTACCAGAAGGGCTACTTCCAGCAGTACCTCAACAACGACGGCTGGCAGCAGGAATACTACCCCGCCAACGACTTCTTCAACATGCCGGTCCTGCCGGTGCGCAACGAGAAGGGCGAGGAAGCCTCCATCACGGTGGAACTGGCCGGGGTCAACGTGCGGGCCAAGATCTGGAAGGTCCAGGTGGGGCGCGTGCCCCTGTTCCTGCTGGACACCAACGTGCCGGACAACTCCCACGAGATGCGCGACCTGACCGCCGAGCTCTACGGCGGCGACCTGGAAATGCGCATCCGGCAGGAGATCCTGCTGGGCATCGGCGGGGTCCGGGCGCTGCGCGAACTGGGCATCCAGCCCTCGGTCTTCCACATGAACGAGGGGCATTCCGCCTTCGCCAGCCTCGAGCGAATCCGGCTGCTCATGGAGGAGCACGGCATCAGCTTCGACGAGGCCCGGGAGGCGGTCTTCGCCAGCAACGTCTTCACGACGCACACGCCCGTACCGGCCGGTAACGACATGTTCCCGCGCTACCTGATGGAAAAGTATTTCTCCTCCTACTCCCGCCAGCTGGGGATTTCCTTCCACGACCTGTACAACATGGGCTCCCTGCGCGGCCCGGACGGCTCCGATTCCTTTTTCATGCCGGTCCTGGCCCTGCAGCTGTCGGCCCACAACAACGGCGTCAGCAAGCTCCACGGCGTGGTTTCCCGCAAGATGTGGAGCGGCATGTGGCCCCAGCTGCCCAGCCAGGACATCCCGATCGCCCACATCACCAACGGGGTGCACATCCCGAGCTGGATCTCCTACGAGATGTCCACCCTCTACCAGCGCTACCTCGGTCCGAACTGGGCGGTGGACCCCGACAACCAGCGGGTCTGGGAACGCGTCGAGCGCATTCCGGACTCTGAGCTGTGGCGGACCCACGAGCGGCGACGGGAACGCCTGGTGGACTTCGCCCGCCGCCGGCTGCGCTTCCAGCTGACCCGCCGGGGCGCCTCGAAGAAGGAGATCGCCCTGGCCAGCGAGGTGCTCAACCCCGAGGCCCTGACCATCGGCTTCGCGCGGCGTTTCGCCACCTACAAGCGCGGGAACCTGATCTTCCGCGATCCCGAGCGGCTGGCCGCCATCCTCAACCGGGCCAACCAGCCCGTGCAGATCATCATCGCCGGCAAGGCCCACCCCAAGGATACGCCGGGCAAGGAGATCATCCGGCACATCATCCACCTCATCAAGCGGGAGGAGTTCCGGCACCGGGTGGTGTTCCTCGAGGACTACGACATGAACGTGGCCCGCTACCTCGTGCAGGGCGTCGACATGTGGCTCAACAACCCGCGCCGGCCCATGGAGGCCTGCGGCACCAGCGGCATGAAGGTCACGCCCAACGGCGGCATCAACCTCAGCGTCCTGGACGGCTGGTGGGACGAGGGGTACAACGGCGAAAACGGGTGGGCCATCGGCCGCGGCGAGGAGTACGTCGACACCGACTACCAGGACGAGGTGGAGAGCGAGGCCATCTACACCCTTCTGGAAAGGGAAGTGGTGCCCCTGTTCTACGAGAGGGGGAAGGACAACCTGCCCCGTGGCTGGATCCGGCTGATGAAGACCGCCATGAAGAACCTCATCCCGATGTTCAACACCCACCGCATGGTGGAAGAGTACATGGAGAAATTCTACGTGGACGCCGCGCTGCAGTGGCAGGTGCTCTCCTCGGAGCAATGCGCCCGGTCCCGGGCCCTGGCGGAGTGGAAGCGCAACATGCGCGAGCACTGGGGAAGGGTCCGCGTCGTGGACGTGTCGTACAACCGCAACGGGGACTACCCTATCGGGTCGTCCATCCAGGTCACGACCGAAGTGGACCTGGGCGGGCTGGTGGCGGATGACGTGGAAGTGGACGTCTATTACGGCCCCATGGACGCCGAGGACGAGTTCACCGACCGCCAGGTCGAACCGTTGAAGTACGCGGGGCCCTCGGCCAACGGGACCGCTCTCTTCAAGGGCGAGATCCGCTGCCTGAAGACCGGCAAGTTCGGGTTTTCCGTCCGGGTCCTGCCGTTCCATACGCTGCTGGTTTCCCAGTCCTCCCTGAACATGGCGCACTGGGGGTGAGACCGGCCGCCGCGTTCGAACCATCCGCGGAATACGGCGTGGAAGTGTCTGCATCGGGCGAGGAGTCCGGCCGGCCGAGCGGCCGGCCTCGCCGCCCGGATTCATTTGGGGGTATCGATGACGGAAGGGAAACGACTTGACGGTTTGCGCGACCCGGCCGAAACCGGGCCGGGCCGCTGGACGGCCGGGGCGGTGGTGCTGATCCTGCTGGGGTTGGCCTGGACGTCCGTTCCGGCGGAAACGCCCGGCGGCGAGGGTTCGCCGCGGAAGGCCAACTACACCCGCTTCGACGTCCTGGTGGCCTACCACGACTCCCACCGGTACGAGAGCGACCTTCGCCTGATCTACCAGCAGGCGACGGAGTACGTCCAGATGCGGGCGGCGGAGCGGAAAGCCGCCGGCCCGGCGGCCGCGGCCAGGGAGCGGAAGGAAGACGAGGGCGGGGAAAGCGGCAGCGGCACCGGCCCGACGGTTGTTCCCGACGAGGGGGAAGCGGAAAAAGCCCGGGCGGAGAAACCGGGAAAGCATGGGCCGGAACGCCTGGCGGTGGTCATGGAGGTGGACGAGACCCTGCTCTCCAATTGGGACGAGCTCCACAAGAGCAGGTTCACCGATTTCCCCGGGCATTGGCCGACATGGATCCGGGAGAAGAAAGGCAAAGTCATCCCGGAAGCCCTCGCCTTTTTCAAGGCGGCCCGGAAATGCGGGGTGGACGTGTTTCTCGTGTCGTCCCGGCCCCGGTCCCTGGAGAAGGAAACGAAGGAAACCCTATTGGCCCGGGGGGTCGGCGATTGGACGGGGCTCGTCATGAAACCTGACGCCACTCCGCTCTCCCTCGCCCAGTACAAGGCCGGCGCGAGGAAGAGCATCGAGGCCGACGGCTATGTGATCATCGTGAATGTCAGCAGCCAGGAATGCGATCTGGCCGGCGGGTTCGCCGAGAAGACCTTCAAGCTTCCCAACCCGTTTTACCGGCTGCAGTGATCAGTTGTTGGCGGCGGCGTCTTCCAGGCGCTGCCGGACACTGTCGCCGGCACGCTTGTCGAGGCCGTACTTGGAGCACTTGTAGTTGAAGATCCGGTAGGTGGCCTTGAGTTGCCTGGCGGCCTTGAGTTTGACCCAACCGTTCTTTTCCAGAGCGTCGAGGATGAGAATGCGTTCGATGGCGTCGATCTTTTGATTGAAGGAGAGGGCCTGATTCTCCATTATGGCGCTGATTTGTTCTTGCATGACCTCTTCGTTCTCCAGGTATTTGAATCTCGCTTAAAGAAAACCCACCCTTTTACACCAGGGATCGCCCTTTGTCAAAGGGTAAAAATCAATGCTATAATACGGCGACAGTTAGCTTCGGATATGCGCAAGGCGGAGTGGGATCGTGCAAACCATGTTCACAACGGAAGAGGAGAGACGGGCCACCTTTCCGGTGACCCGGGAGTGGATCTATTTCAACCACGCGGCGGTGGGGCCTCTCCCTGCGCCGGTGCACGCCGCCGCCCGGGCGCTGGGCGACGACCTCTCGACCATGGGGGAAAAGCACTGGGAACAGGACGCCCTGCGCATGGAGTCCGTGCGGGACGCGCTCGCCCGGCTCGTCGGCGCCGACCGGGAGGAGATCGCCTTCACCCGGAACACCTCCGAGGGCCTGTCGGTCCTGGCCCGGGGGCTGGACTGGAAGGCCGGCGACAACGTCGTGGTCCCCGCCGGCGAGTTCCCGGCCAACGTGTACCCCTGGCTGGCCCTGGCCCGGCACGGCGTGGAGGCGCGCTTCGTGCCCCTGCGGGGCGGGGCGTTCGGCGTGGACGACATCCTGCGCCGGGTGGACGGTCGGACCCGCGTGGTGTCGGTGAGTTCGGTGCAGTTCCACAACGGCTTCGCCGTCCCCCTGGCGGAGGTCGGTTCCGCCTGCCGGGCGCGCGGGGTGATTTTCTGCGTGGACGCCATCCAGAGCTTCGGCGCCTTCCCCCTGGACGTCACGCGCGCCGGCGTGGACTTCCTCGCCTGCGGCGCTCACAAGTGGCTGCTGTCCGGCGAAGGCCTGGGCTTCCTGTACTGCCGGCGGGACCTCGCCGAGCGGATCGACCCGCCCCTGGTGGGCTGGGCGGGCGTGTCCGGGTGGGAGGATTTCGACCGGATGAATCTGGAATTCCGCGCGGGGGCGCTGCGCTTCGAAACGGGGAACCTGAGCATGTGGGGGATCCGCGCGCTGCAGGCGTCCCTGGAGATGCTGGAGCAGACCGGCGCCGGCAGGATGGCCGAGCAGGTGGGCGCACTCACGACGGCGGTCCGGGAGAACTGCCGCCGGCGGGGCCTGGCCGTGCGCGGGCCCGCGGACGGGCCGCGGGGCGGGATCACCGCTTTCGACCTGCCCGGCGGCGACCCGCTGCGGTTGATGGAATCCCTGCAGAAGAGGGGTGTCCAGGTTTCGGTGCGCGGCGGGGCGATCCGCGTTTCGCCGCATTATTACAATACCATAGATGAAATTGAATCTTTCTTTCACGCTCTTGACGAGCTGTGCGTGAGGGGATGAGCCACCAGCCAGGAGGATGAATCATGAAAATACTTACGGCCAAACAGATGCGCGAAGTCGACCACAAGACTACGGAAGAGTTCGGGATCCCTTCCGGCATTCTCATGGAGAACGCGGGCTTCCATGTCGTCCAGTTGATCGAGGAGCACTTCGAGCATTGCAGCAACCTGCACGTGGCTGTCGTCTGCGGCCCCGGCAACAACGGCGGGGACGGCTTCGTGGTCGCCCGGCAGCTGTACATGCGGGGCACCATGCCGCACGTCTACCTGGCGGTGCCTGAGAAGTCGCTCAAGGGGGACGCCCGGACCAACTTCGAGATCCTGCGCCGGTACGGCGACATCCCCATCTTCGAGATCGGCGGCGAGGGCGAGGACCTGGAGGAAGAGACCGGGCTGTTCGACGCCTATCACCTCATCGTGGACGCTCTCCTGGGCACGGGGCTCAAGGAGCCGGCCGAAGGCCGTATGGGCGCCATCATCCAGGCCATGAACCGGGCGCCGGCCAACATCGTGGCGGTGGACATCCCCTCCGGCCTCTTCGCCGACGAGTACAAGCCGGTGGAAAACGCCGTCTTCGCCGACATCACCGTGACCTTCACGGCGCCGAAGCCCGGGCTCCTGCTGGGCGAGGCCCACTCCTACGTGGGGGACCTGTACTGCGTCTCCATCGGCACGCCCGAGCGGCTGGTGGACGTGCCCGAGCACCACCTGAACACCATCACGCCCGACGACTTCGAGTGCATGATGATCCCCCGGAAAAAGGACACCCACAAGGGCAACTACGGGCACGTGCTCATCGTCGGCGGGGCCCAGGGCAAGACCGGCGCCGTCCGCCTGGCCGGACGGGCCGCCCTGCGCACGGGCGTCGGTTTGGTGACGGCGGCCGTTCCCGACGAGTGCCTGAACCTGGTGGGGGCCGACTGCCCGGAACTCATGACGGAGGCCACCGGCCCCGGCGGTTTCAAGGCGGGCGATACCCTGGAGCGCGTGCTTTCGCTCCTTTCCAGCCGCGACCTGCTGGTGGTCGGGCCCGGGCTCGGCACGGGCCCGGACGCCGAGGCGTTTCTCACCGGCCTGTTGCCTCGCCTGGAGGTGCCGGCCATCCTGGACGCGGATGCCCTGACCTGCATCGCCCGCAACCTGGACCGGTTGGCCAAGGTGGACGTCCCCCTGGTCCTGACGCCCCATCCCGGGGAAATGGCCCGGCTCCTGGGCTGTTCCACCGGCGATGTCCAGGAGAGCCGGGAGCGCCTGGCCGGGGAGTTCGCCCGGAAGCACGGCGTTCACCTCATCCTCAAGGGGTACCGGACCATCTGCGCCGATCCGGACGGGCAGGTCTGGATCAACCGGACGGGCAATCCGGGCATGGCCACCGCCGGGTCCGGCGACGTGCTGGCCGGCATGTTGGGCGCCATCTGCGCCCGCATCAACCACCGCAACTCCGAGGCCTGGGGCATGGCCTGCCGCGCGGCGGCCTACATCCACGGCCTGGCCGGCGACCTGGCGGCCCGCAAGGTGACCGAGGAGTCGCTCATGGCGGGGGACATCATCCGGAGTATCGGCATGGCCATCCGGAAGCTCCGCAAGGAAGGAGATGAATAGCCCGGTGCCCCTTCTTCCGGAATTGCAAGGCCAGACTTTCACCACCCGAGGGGAGGCGCAGACCCTGCGGCTGGGGGGGCGCACGGCCCGGGGGCTGGCCCCGGGCGACGTCGTGCTGCTGCAGGGGGACCTGGGCGCGGGCAAGACGGTGTTCGTCCGCGGGGTCTGCCGGGCGCTGGGCTGCGACCCCCGCGACGTGCGGAGCCCCTCCTTCACCCTGGTGAACGTCTATGAAGGGCGGGTGAAGGTGAACCACGTCGACCTGTACCGCCTGGAAACCGTCGAAGACGTGGAGGGCATCGGCCTGGAAGAGGTCTTCTCCCCCGAGGCCGTGGCGTTGGTGGAGTGGGCGGAGCGTCTGGGCGCCGTGCCGGAAGGGGCCATCGCCGTTCAGTTCCGGCACGCGGGCGGAAATGAGCGGGAGATCCGTTTCCTTGCGGGGGAGGACGGCCGGCAGGATTGACGGGTCGGCCGGTTCCGGTGTGGAGGGCGAACGATAAACAGCGGTTCCGAGGTGCACCCTGATCGTCCTGGACCTGAAGACCATCATGTTCATGACCCTGGCCATGGAGGTCGTCTGCGCCCTGGTCCTCGTCCTCTTGTGGCGCTACCATCGCAACCGGTACAAAGGCATCGAGTTCCTGGCCGCTGATTTCGTCTGTCAGGTCGCCGGGCTGTTTTTCATCGTCCTCCGCGGCCACGTCCCCGGGTGGCTCTCCCTGAACGTGAGCAACCTGCTGGTCATCGGGGGCGGCATCCTCGGGCTAATGGGGCTGGAACGCTTCCTCGGCCGGCGGAGCACGCCGATCCCGAACGGCGTCCTGCTGGCCGCTTTCGCCCTGGCCCACGCCTTCTTCACCTACGTGCGCCCCGTCCTGGTCGGGCGGCAGGTCGCCTTTTCGGCCGCCCTGTTCCTCGTCTGCCTGCGCTGCGCCTGGCTGCTGCTGGGCCAGATCGACCCGGAAACGCGCCGGGCGTCCTTCTGGGCCGGCCTCGCCTTCGGCGGCTTCTGCCTGCTCTGCCTGCTGCGCGTCGCCCTGTACTGCGTCTACCCGGACTACCGGGCCGATTTCTACCGCACCTGGCCCTACGA
>CAYTBK010000146.1:0-9488 GCA_964436005.1 uncultured Acidobacteriota bacterium | reverse complement strand
GAGCCGGCCTGCAGGTCCATCTGTTCCTGGA
This sequence comes from uncultured Acidobacteriota bacterium, assembly GCA_964436005.1. Classification (GTDB taxonomy): domain Bacteria; phylum Acidobacteriota; class JAAYUB01; order JAAYUB01; family JAAYUB01; genus JAGNHB01. Next base: position 9,457 of record CAYTBK010000146.1, on the reverse strand, counting down.
TGTGCCGGTACAGGGCTTCCAGGCTGTCCGCCGACTGGGGGTACTTCTGGCGAGTGTTCTCGAGCAGGCGGAGGGCCTCGATGCAGTTGCCGCGGTCGGCGAGCCGCCGGGCCGCGGACAGGGCCTTGTCGACGTCGCGCGTCATGGAGCGGAGGGCCGCCGCCTCCTCCTTCTTACGCTTGCCTTCCTCTTCCATGGACCGCTCGACTTCCTCCAGCTTGAGGGAAATCTCCTCCGAGTTCGGCACGTTCTGGGCCGCGCTGCGAAGCGAGGTGATGGCCTTCCCGGGATCGCCCGCCTTGATGAGGGCGTTGGCGCTGCGAACCGACTGTCCGATGTAGGTGTTCCGCAACCGGGTGGCCTCGTCCAGGCGCGCGGCCAGCTCGGCCTTTTCGGGGTGCTGGGAGGAGCACTCCTCCAGCAGGGCGATGGCCAGGTCGAACTTCTGGTCGTCCAGCAGCGTGCGGGACTCGGCCAGCCGCCCGGAAACCAGCTCGTCCACGTCGATCTGGTGCAGGGCGTCGTGAATCTCCAGGGCGTCCGGGCACTCCTCCTTGGCCTTGTTCAGGATGCGCCGGGCGTCTTCGAACAGCCGGTTGGCCGAGAAGGCCAGTGCCGAACGGACGGCGTTGCCGACGAACTCGGTCCGGTGGTCCCGGTAGACCCGCAGACCCTCGCGGGCGGCGGCGTTATCGGGAAAGCGCTGGTTGAGACTGAAGATCAGCCGCCCGGCCTTCAGGAGCTGCCGCTTCTCCAGGAGGGCCGTCACCTGGCCCAGGCCCTGGGCGATCTCGTTGGCCGCGTCGCTGGCCGCCTTCTCGTTGGTGATGCGCTGGAGCAGCGTGTAGAGCTCGTTGGCTTCCGGATAGGCGGCGATGGTCTTCCGGACCAGCTGCATGGCCTCGTCCAGGTACCCCGTGGCCCGCAACTGCTCGGCCTCGTCGCAGAACTGGCGCAGGACCTGGGCGCGGGAGACGATGCTCTCCCGCTCGGCCAGCATGTTCTTCATCACCTGCAGCTGGGCGGAGCGGGGATGGGTGTTCTCCACCACCTCCACCAGCTTCCGCGCCTTCTCCATGTCCTCCGCCTCCAGGATGGACTTCAGGCGGTCGATGTTGGCGTAAAGCTGCCGCTCCTCCTCGGCCCGGCGGACGAGGGCCTCCACGTCCTTCCAGAGGGAGGCCAGCGTCTTGTCCGCCGGATAGGACTTGCTCAGCTCGCTCCACAAGGCCTGGACCGATTCCGGGTCTTCTTCCGCCAGCAGCGTCCGGATGCGCTGGATGCCCGTCTCCAGGCGCTGCGCGTCGGCCTGCTGGCGCTCCTGGGCCTCGGCCTCGGCCTTCAACTGCTGCTCCACCTTTTCGTTCGCTTCCGTGAAGAAGGCCTGCCCGGGGAAGAGGGCGTTCAGGGCCGCCAGGGCGGTCCGGGCCGGGGCGAGGAGCTGCTTGTCCAGCAGTTCGCCCACGAGCTTGCGGGCCTCCAGGAGGAACTGGTTCCGCTCGTTGCGGCGGGTCGGCAGGTTGAGGACCCCGGAAAAAGAAGCCATGGACCCGAGCTGCTGGAACCACCGTTCATATTCCAGGGGCCGGGATTTGCGGGCAGGCAGGGCGGCCACGGAGGCGAAGGAGTCCAGGAACTGCCGCCAGACCTGGGCGAAGAGCTCCCCGAGCGCCGGGTCGTCCGGGCACTGCGTCTCCATCGCCAGCAAGGCACCGAACGCCCCGGCGAAGTCGTCGACGCGCGCGGCGTGGCGAATCTCCTCGTGCAGGGAGAGGGCGAGCACTTCCCGCGAGAGCTTCTTCTCGTTGTCCTCGATCAGGCGGCGGACCTCCATGACGTCCGGGTCGAGCTGCAGCACCTTCCGGTAGGTCACGATGGCGTCCACGAAACGCCCCGCCTCGCTGTGGGCGGCCGCCTGGGCCAGCAGGGGCTTGATGTTCTCCCGGAACACCCGGTCCTTCTGCAGGTGGCGGATCTTCTGGACCCCCGAGATGGCCTCGATGTTGTCGGGGTCGTTCTGCAGCACCTCGTTGAAGGCGGCCAGGGCGAGGTCGTAGTCCTCCTTGGCCGTCATCTCCATGCCGATCTTCAGGAGGTCGACGCAGCGCCGCCGGCGCGTGCAGCTCTCCATCTCGGCCTGCAGGGCGGGCACGGAAGGGTGGTCGGGATGTTCCTCGACGTACTTGGCCAGCAGGCACTCGGCCGCCTCCAGCAGGCCCTCCCGGAGGTGCTTGCGGATGACGCGGGCCGCGTAGGGCTCCTCCAGCGAGGGGATGTTGCCGGGGGAAATCTCCGAGTTCAGGAAGCGCAGCTCGTCGTTCTGGTAGTCCGCGCAGGCATTCCGGCTGGACGACAGCAGCATCGAGACCGTCCGGCAACGGTTCTGCTTGGCCAGGGCCAGCGCCGGCGCCAGGATGGAGGCCAGCGGCTCGGGGCACTGGGCCAGGGCCTCCTCGATCCGCCTCCTCTGCGCGCGCGCGTCCTGGAGAGTGCTCCCCATGGCCAGGCCGCCCGCCTGCATCTCCAGCGTGACCAGGGCGGCGGAGTAGATGTCCGCCCGCACGTCCGGTTCGACGTCCGAACGCTGCTCGGGCGCCTTGTAGGCCACCATCTCCCGGGGCAGCTCCCCGGTGGAGCCCAGCAGCGCGGAGACCACCGCCGACATGCCGAAATCCGACAGTTTCACGACCCCCGTCTTGGAAATCAGGATGTTGGAGGGCTTCATCCCCAGGTGCAGCACGCCCTGGCCGTGCGCGTAGTCCAGTCCCTCGCAGATGCAGTGGAGCAGGTTGACCGCCTGGGCCTGGGAAAAGCGGACGTTCGCCGAGAGGAAGTACTGCAGGTCGACCCCGTCCACGTACTCCATGACGGCGTAGGCGCCGGAATCATCGTCGTGGGCACTGAGCACCCGCACGAGGTTGGCGTGCTGCAGCTTCAGGGAATGGGTCGCCGTCTTCACGAAGAGCCGGCGGGCCTCGCCGTCCTGGGAGAACCGCTCGTTCAGGTACTTGACGGCCACGTAGCGGCCCGCATCCGTGTCGAAACCCTTGAAGACCGAGCTGATGGGCCCCGACCCGATCCTTTCTATCATGCGGTATTTTCCCGTGTTACCAAACAAGGCCTGCTCCAGGGGCTGAATTTTCGCACATCGGCGGAAAAGGCATTTCCGATTGAAATCCCCAACGTTCCTTATACAATAGCACAGCCGCCGGGTTTGAAGAACCCAGCAAGGAAAACAATATGGCGAAATGCGACCTGCACGTACACTCTTATCACAGCGGTAAAACAAACCACGTCAAACTGTTGGAGCCCATGGACTCCTACAGCACGCCCGACCGGATCAAGGCGAAATCCCTCGAGCGGGGCATGGACTTCACCACCATCTCCGACCACAACAGCATCTCGGGCTGCCTGGAATACATCGGCAAGCACCCCGACGACCGGTCCTTCTTCATATCGGAAGAGGTGTCCATCCGCCTGGCGGAGTACTCCTACTGCCTGCACATCGGCGTCTACCACATGCAGCCAGAGGACCACGCGGAAATCCAGCGCCGCCGGCGCCGCTCACTCCCCGACCTGCTGGCCTACCTGCGCGAACGGAACCTGTTCCACGTTTGGAACCACCCGTTCTACGCCTTCCCCCGGGGCGAGAAAGGCGAGGAACTGCTGCGCCGCCTCGTCGACGAGTTCCCCTTCTACGAGGGCATCAACGGCTGCATGCCGTACCAGGTCAACGACACGGTCTGCCGGGGGATCGCCGGGTACCGCAAGGGGGAGAACGTCCTGGTCGCCGGTTCCGACGCGCACTCCCTCCTGCGGGTCGGCAAGATCTGGACCGAGGCCGCCGGCGACACCCCCGAAACCTTCTTCGAATCGCTCCGGCGGGGAGAGGGGAAGATCTTCGGCAACCGGGCCCGCATGGCCGACGTCTTCAACGACGCCATGAGCGTGTACCTCGGCTACATGCGGGACATCGCCGCCCGGAACGAAATCCACCGGAACTGGTCCGCTTTCAAGAAAATCCGCAACAGCGTCGGCTGGGCCCTGTGGCTGCCGGTCTTCACGGCCGGCGCCTACGCCTACGCCGCCCTGCAGTTCCGCATCCTGCGAAAACGCAACGAGTATTTCCGGGGCCTGTGGGACCGGATCTCCTCGTGACCGGGGCCGCCGCCCCCCGAAGGTGCACCATGAACGTTACCATCGCCCAGCTTTCCTTCCGGATCGGGAACGTCCCGGCCAATTTCGAACGCCTCCGCGAAACCGTCGCCCGGTGCCGGGAGGGCGGAACGGACCTGCTGGTCTTCCCCGAGCTGGCCCTGTGCGGCTATCCCCTCCGGGACCTGGCCCGGGAGCGGGGCCTCTACGAGGAAAGCCGGCGCCGGCTGGAAACGTTGGCCGCCGAGGCCGGGGGCATGGCGGTCGTCCTGGGCGGCCCGGCCTGGAGCGGCCCGGAAACGGGCGGGCGCATGCGCAGTTCGGCGGCCGTCCTGCTGGACGGCTCGGGGCTCCTGCCCGACGGGGAAAACCCGCCGGTCCAGGACCGACTTTCTTTTCCGCGAAACGGTTTCCGCATCGAAGTCACCACCGGCGCGACAAAAGCCCCCCCGGCCCGCCGGCCGGGCGACGGGCCCCTCGTCATCGTCCACCTGTGTTCCACCCCTTTCACGACCGCTTCGGCGAATGCCCGCCCCGACGCGATCCGGAAACGCGCCGCCTCCTCCGGCGCCTTCCTCCTCTCGGTCAACCAGGTCGGCGGCCGGGACGGCCTCCTCTTCGAAGGCCACAGCCTGGCCTGCGCCCCCTCCGGCGGGATCCTGGCCGAACTGGACTCCTTCGCGGAGGACGTGCGGTCTTTCGATCTCGCCGATACAGAACGGAATCAGCCGCCGCGGGAAACATCGTTCCAGAGCCTCGTCCACGACGCCCTGGTCATGGGCATCCGCGACTACTGCCGGGAATGCGGCGCCGGCCGGGCCCTGGTCGGCCTCAGCGGAGGCCTGGACTCGGCCGTGGTGGCCGTCCTGGCCTGCCGCGCCCTGGGCCCGGAAAACGTTACCGGCGTGGCCATGCCCAGCGCCTGCAATCCGGGGAGTTCCCTGGAAGACGCCGCGCAACTGGCGGCCGCGCTGGGCATCCCGCTGGAAACCGTGCCCATCGGGCACCTGGTCGAAGAATACCGGCGCGACATCGGCCAGTCCACCGGTCGGCCCGTGGAGGGGCTGGCCGAAGAGAACCTCCAGGCCCGGATCCGCGGCACGGTGCTCATGACCCTGTCGAACAGCGGCCGCGGGCTGGTGCTGAACACGGGGAACAAGTCGGAATGCGCCATGGGCTACTGCACGCTCTACGGGGACATGTGCGGGGGGTTGGGCGTCATCGGGGACCTGTACAAGACCCAGGTCTACGAACTCGCCCGCTGGATCAACCGGGACGGGGAACTGATCCCGGGGAGGATCCTGACGAAGGCGCCGTCCGCCGAGCTGCGCCCCGGGCAGACCGACCAGGACGAACTCCCCCCCTACCCGGTCCTGGACCGCATCCTGGCGCACAAGCTGGAAGACGGGCTGAGCGCCGGGCAGATCGTCGGGCGCGGTTTCGAAGCGGCCACGGTGCACAAGGCGCTCCGGCTGCTGCGCATCTCGGAGTACAAGCGGAAGCAGGCGCCGCCTTCGCTGCGGCTCTCGGACACCGCCTTCGGCGTCGACCGCGACGTGCCCATCAACCACGACTTCGTCGAGTGACCGGCCGTCGCGGGCTTCGCCCGCGCCGCGGCCACGGGGCCACAACAGATTTCAACGCCAAGGCGCCATGGCGCAAAGCGAACCCGGGTCAGAAGTGTCTTGTCTTACCCCAAGTCTCCCGCCGCTTCCCTCATCATATCAAGAAAATTGTCAAGCGCGGGCTACGGACAGGCATGCCCGACAGGCAAAAGACGCGGTCTCCCCTTGGTGACCTTAGTGAACTTTGTGTTAGAGGATAACCACAAAGCACACAAAAGTCCAAGATCGAAACGAAACGTCGGACAAACCACTAATCTCGCTAATGATGAATGATTAGTGAGATTTGTGGTGGCGGCCCGGTCGCGGAGAATCGCCGGGTCAGGCTTCGCCGATGAGGTCCCGCACGGCCTCGATGAGCCGGTCGTCGTGAAAGGAGCTCTTGGTGAGGTAGTAGTCGGCGCCCGCCTGCAGGCCGCGCAGCTTGTCCTCCTCCCGGTCCTTGTAGGAAACGATCATGACGGGCGTGCCCTTCCGGTCGGCGTCCTGGCGGATCCGCCGGACCAGCTCGATCCCGTCCATGCGCGGCATGTCGACGTCGGTGATGACCAGGTCGTAGCGCCGCTCCTGCATGGCGTTCAGGCCGTCCATGCCGTCCACCGCCACCGCCACCTCGTACCCCCGGTTTTCCAGCAGTTTCCGTTCGACTTCCCGGACGGTGAGGGAATCGTCCACCACCAGGATCCGCCGGGTCGCCCCCTCCCCCTTGCCCGTCTGGCTGACCGCCCGGAGGACGCGGCCCTGGCCGATGAGGTTGTCCATGGTGCGGACCACGTCGTCCACGTCCAGGATCAGCAGCGGGCTGCCGTCCTCCATCACCGCCCCGGCCGAGATGTTGGTCACCTTCCCCAGCCGCGAGTCCAGGGGCAGGACCACGAGCTCGCGTTCGCCGAGGAAGCCCCCGACGACGATGCCGTAGCGGCACAGCCGGTCGCTGAGGACGATGACCGGCAGCACCTTCTCGACCTTGTCCTCGGGGATGGGCATCTGCAGAACCTGCCGGGCGTCCACGAGCCCCAGGGCCTCGCCGTTGTCCTCGCAGTACAGGCGGCCCTCCACCGCGCGCAACGAGTCCTGCTCCACCCGCAGCAGCCGGTCCACGCGGACCAGGGGGACGGCGTAGGACTCGCCGCCGACGTCCACCAGCAGGGCCCGCATGACGGACAGGGCCAGCGGGAGCATGAGCCGGAAGACCGTGCCCTCCTCGGGGGCGGATTCCACCCGCACCATCCCCCGCACGCTGTGCACCATGGCGTGCACCACGTCCAGCCCGACGCCGCGCCCGGAATACTCCGTGACGCTGGAGGCCGTGGAGAAGCCGGGCAGAAAAAGGAACTCCAGCAACTCGGCCCGGCTCATCCCCGAGGCCATGGACTCCGTGGCATACCCCCTCTCCACCACCTTCCGCCGGATCGACTCGGGGTCGATGCCCTTGCCGTCGTCGGTCAGGGTCACCTCCAGCAGGCCGGCCCGGTGCACCGCCTCCAGGCGGATGGTCCCTTCCTCCGGCTTGCCCTTGGCCCGCCGGACGTCGGGCGCCTCGATGCCGTGGTCCGCGGCGTTGCGCAGCAAGTGGGTCAGGGGCGCCTCGAGCTTCTCCATGATGTCGCGGTCGACGGGCGTCGAGGCCCCTTCCACGCGGAAAACGATCTTCTTCCCCAGCGCCCGGCACAAATCCCGGATCATCCGTTCGAAGCCGAACAACCCCTCGGAAAAGGGGCGCATGCGGCAGCGGATCACCTGCGAGTACAGTTTCTCTGTCAATTTTTCAAGGTAGCGGAAATAGGCGTCCGACTCCTGGATGTAGGCGTGCATCAGTTCCTGGAGCGGCGCAAACTCCTGGGCCACCTCCGTCACCGGGTCCACGCCGGCCCGTTCCCGGCTCGAGAAGCGGCTCCCCATGCGGAAGGCCACCCAGTCCTCCAGCTGGTTCTGCAGGGCCTTGACCCGGCGCAGCCCCTCCGACAGGGGGCGCGCGGAGCGGGCGTGCACGAGGCACTCGCCGGAAAGGCCCATGAGGTTGCTCAGGTTTTCGGACTGCACCCGCACGAAGCCGGGGTCGCGCGAGTCTGCCGATTCCGCGGCGGCCTCCCGGACCGGTTCCGGGGCCGCCTTCTCCGGGGCCTTCCCGGGCGGGGGCGGGGGCGGCTCCGCGCCGCCCGTCAGGGGAATGGCCTTCACGGCCGCGGTCAGTTCCTCCAGCTGGGCCTTCCCGTCCCGCAGCGCGGCGGCGATGGAGGCCACCGGCAGGGCGGAGAGCTTCTTGTAGAAGTCGTTGGCCCGGAGAAGCTCGTCGATCTGCGGCGCCGACAGGCGGATGGCCTGCTTCTGGGCGGCCGTGAGCACGTCCTCCATGACGTGGGCCAGTTCCACCGCCTCCGAGAGCCCGACGATGCGGGCGGCCCCCTTGATGGAGTGGGCGGCCCGCATGAGCGGCTCCACCCGGGCGGGGGCCGGGTCGGCCTCCACCCCCAGGAGCCCCGTTTCCAGCACCCGGGAGTGCGTTTCCAGCTCGATGCGGAAAAGCTCCAGCAGCGATTCGTCGACGTACCCGCCGCTCATGACCGCAAGCTCCTGTCGATGGACGCCAGGAGGGCCTCGCCGTCCAGCAGCCCGGCCTTTCCGAAAGGAGTCGGCACGAGGCCCTTCACGGCGCCGCCGGCGCTCCGCGACAGCGTGTCCGGCGGGGGGGCGATCTCGCCGGTGGCGATCCCGATGACGCCGAACACCTCCGCGACCGACACGGCGCTCTTCACGCCTTTCTTTTCCAGGACGACCATCCGCTCTTCCTTGGCCCTTTCGCCCGACTCCTTCCATTCGATGCCGAGCAGCGCCTCCCCCCGGGTTAGCGGGAGGAGTTCGCCGTCCACGTTGACCAGGCCGCGGAAGACGCGGTTGGTACGCCCGGGCAGGTTGTGGTGGGACTTGGCCGCGCAGACGGATCGGCAGAAGGAGGCCGGCAAGACGAACCACTCCCCGCCGAGGCGGAAAAGGACGCAGGCCAGGTCGGGCGCTTTGCCGGTATCTTTCCGGCCCGAAAGCAGTTTGGCCGTGTCCAGAGGGTAATCCTGGGGATAGGGCCTGTCCAGCATCCGGCGCCCTTCCCGGGAGAAGACGTCGCAGTTCCGGCAGTGACCCTCGGCGGAAAGCCGCTCGCAGGAGTTGTCCCCCCAGATCCCAACGGCGTTCCAGCAGAATACCGAATCGTTCCGTGCGGTTTCTTGGGTCACGGCATCATCTCCTGGGCATCGTCCGACGCTGCGGGCAGGCGCGCCGGGCGAGTATAGCACGTCCCCGGACGCCGGAAAAGGGTTTCCAAACAAAGGCCGCTGTGGTAGATTGGTGAGCACATTCAGGTCTGGAGGAGAACCGATGAGACTCTGCGCAAAATGCAACAGCCAGGTAGCCGACGAATCCCGCTTCTGCACCACCTGCGGCTCACCGATGGCGGCTCCCCCCCTGACCGAAGGCGGAACGGTGATCGCCACCCAGGTGGTGGAGGCCGCCCCGGCCAGAACGGTGCTGATGGACACCGGGTCGGCGCCGACCGGCGCGCCGGTCAAAACCGTGCTCATGGACAGCGGATCCGTCCCCGTTCAGCCCCCCTCCGGCGGAACCATCGAAAGCACCAAGGAAGACATCAACAAGATCTTCGAGACGTCCGGGGTGTGCCCCCAGTG
>CAYTBK010000145.1:0-9492 GCA_964436005.1 uncultured Acidobacteriota bacterium | reverse complement strand
CAATGCAAGAGCGATATGAAATCCGGCTGGCCGGTTCGGGCGGCCAGGGGCTGGTTCTGGCTGGGGTCATCCTGGGCGAGGCCGCCGCGATCTACGATAAGCTGTATGCGGTCCAGTCGCAGTCGTACGGCCCCGAAGCCCGCGGCGGGTCCAGCAAGTCCGAGGTGATCATCGGCACGCAGCCGGTCAGCTATCCGAAGGCGGTCAACCCGGACCTCCTGCTGGCGCTGACCCAGGAATCCTACGACAAGTACGCCAAGAGCATCCGCCCGGGCGGCATCGTGATCTACGACGCGGAAGCCGTGGAGCCTCACTACAGCGGCGAGTGGACCATGATCGGCATTCCCATCACCGAGCTGGCGCGCAAGGAGATCGGCCGGGAAATGGTGGTCAATATCATCTCCCTGGGCATCATCCAGGGCGTGACGAAGATCGTGTCCGTCGACGCCCTGAAGAACGCCATCCGGAACCGGGTGCCCAAGGGGACCGAAGAGCTCAACTTCAAGGCGTTTCTGCTCGGCGTGGACGCCGTGGCCAAGCACGCGGCGAAGTAGCCGATCCGGGGTCTCATGGCATACTGTCGCCCGAAGACGATGGCGGGGCTGGCCGCCTTGTTCTGCCTGCTGGCGGCCGCCGGCTGCGGCGGGAAGGGGAACGGCGAACGGCGTCCGGTGTCCGGTGGCGAAGCGGTGCCGGTGCTCTCCGGCGTGGCGGTTTCCAAGACCGTGCCGATCCAACTGAAGCTCATCGGCACCGTGGAGACCATGAAGTCCGTGACGGTCAAGACCATGGTGGGCGGGGAACTGATCGACGTGCCCATCCAGGACGGGGACATCGTCGGCGCTGGCCAGGTCCTCTTCCAGATCGACCCCCGCCCCTACCTGGCGTCCCTCGCCCAGGCCACCGCCAACATGGAGAAGGACATCGCCCAGGTCCGCCAGGTCGAGGCGAACATGGGGCGGAACAAGGCCCAGTTGGCCAACGCGGAGCGCGACCTCAAGCGCTACGAGGAACTCCTGGCCAAGGGGGCCGCTTCCCGGCAGACCGTCGACCAGCTGCGCACGCAGTGCGAGACCCTGCAGGCCGCCTTCGCCGCCGACGCGGCCTCCCTCGACCTGGCCCGGGAAGTGGTCAAGACCGACCGGGCCAGCCTCGAGAGCATCAAGATCCAGCTGGGGTACTGCACCCTGCGGTCCCCCATGGCCGGCCGGGCCGGCAACATCCTCCTGCACAAGGGGAATGTCGTCAAGTCGAACGACACGGCCCTGCTCACCATCAACCAGATGACGCCCATCTACGTTTCCTGCAACGTGCCGGAACAGCGGCTTCAGGAGCTTCTGGCCGCCTGGAAGGGCGGCGTCCTGAAAATGTCCGCGGAAATTCCGGGGCAGGGCGAACCCCTCGAAGGGAACGTGACATTCATCGACAACTCCGTGGACCGCACGACGGGCACGATCAAGCTGAAGGGCGTTTTCGAAAACGCGGAGAGCCGGCTCTGGCCGGGGCAATATGTCAACGTGGTGCTGACTCTCGCCCAGCGGGAAAATGCCGTGACGGTCCCCACTTCGGCCATCCAGACCGGCCAGCAGGGCGCCTACGTGTACGTCGTCAAACCCGACATGACGGTGGAGCCCCGGACGGTGAAACCCGGCCCGGAATGGCGGAACGAAACCATCCTGGAAGACGGCGTCCGCCAGGGGGAAAAGGTCGTGGTGGACGGGCAGCTGCGTTTGGCGCCCGGAAGGAAAGTCAGCATCAAGCAGGGACTTTCCGGAAAATGAGGCAGTCATGAACCTGTTTTTCTGTGGAGTGGGGCTCGTCCTGCTGGGCGGGGTCGTCTCGGCCTTCCTGCCCGGCCGGGTCCGGATGCGCGCCTTCATCCCCTGGGCCCTGGCCGGGGGGGCGCTGCAGATCGCGACGGCGGCCTGGGTGCTGGCGGGCCGGTCCCTGCCCGGCGTCATCCTTGCGCTGCCGGACCCGATCGGGAGCGTGCGTTTCGCCCTGGACCCCGCGGCGGCTTTCTTTTCCGGCCTCGTGGCCCTCGGGGGCGTCGCCGGCGCCGTCTTCGGCTCGGGCTACCTGCTGGCCGACCACCACAGCGAAGGCAAGACCGGGGCGGGGCACCCCTTCTTCCTGGCCCTGCTGCTGGCCAGCATGTCCCTGCTGGCGGCGGTGCACCACGCGGCGGCCTTCTTCTTCCTCTGGGAAGTCATGACGATGGCATCCTTCTTCCTGGTGGCGTTCGAAGACCATCAGCCCGAAGTCGTCTCCTCGGCCGTGCACTACCTGGTCTCCATGCAGCTGGGGGCGGCCTTCCTGATCGCCGCCTTCGCGGCCACGTCGCTGCGCGCCGGCTCCTTCGACTTCGCCGCCTTCCCCGCCGTCCTGGCCGGGCGCCACGGCTTCTCGGCGGCCATGTCCTTCCTCTTCCTGACCGGTTTCGGCATGAAGGCCGGGCTTTTCCCGCTCCACGCCTGGCTGCCCCGGGCCCACCCGGCCGCCCCGTCCCACGTGTCCGGCCTCATGTCCGGCCTCATGCTCAAGACGGGCCTGCTCGGACTGGTCCGGGTGCTGCTGTGGACGGACGGGGCCACGCTCGGCTTCGGCTTCGCCCTGCTGGCCCTGGGGGCGGTCTCCGCCGTCTACGGCGTGTCGCACGCCGCCCTGCAGCGGGACATCAAGAAGGCCCTGGCCTACTCCAGCGTGGAGAACGTGGGCATCATGACCCTGGCCTGCGGCGCCGGGACCATCGGCCTGGCCCTGCACAACCCGGTCGCGTCGGCTCTCGGCTTCGGCGGCGCCTTCCTGCACATCCTCAACCACTCGATCTTCAAAAGCCTGCTTTTCTTCGGCGCCGGGAGCGTGTACCGGGCCACCGGAACCCGCGACTCCGAGAAGATGGGCGGCCTCGCCCGGCGCATGCCGGTGACGTCGAACTGCTTCCTGGCCGGCAGCATCGCGGCGGCCGGGCTGCCCCCCTTCAACGGCTTCACCGGGGAATTCCTGGCTTTCCTCAGCTTGTTGGCCTCCGCCGCCGCCGGCACCTTCGCCACCACCCTGGCGCTGGTTCCGGCCGTGGCCTTCCTGTCGCTCACCGGCATTGTCGCCGCCCTGGCCTTCACCCGGCTCTACGGGATCGCGTTCCTGGGCGCCCCGCGCAGCCCCGCGGCCGAAAAGGCCGAAGAAGTGTCGTTCCTGCAAAGGCTTCCGCTGCTGACCTGGGCCGGTCTCTGCCTTCTCCTGGGCTTGTTCCCCCAGTTCGTCCTGGAGGCCGTGTCGCTCCCGATCCGGCAACTCGCCCACCTGGGCCCGGGGGAACCGCTTCCCGGCCTGTCCGCCCTGTCCACCCTGTCCATTGTCGCCTTGCTGTTCTGCGGGCTCTTCCTGCTGGTTTTCCTGCTGCGGACCCTGCTGTGCCGCGGCCTGCCCCACCGGGCGGCCCGGACCTGGGACTGCGGCTACGACGCCGGAACGCCGCGCATGCAGTATACGGGCGCCTCCTTCGCCAGTTCCTTCGTTGACCTGGCCCGGCCCTTCGTGTACGTGCGCGTCAAGTGCCGTCCGCCGGCCGGTCTGTTCCCCACCGGCGCCCAGGCCCGGACGCGGGTCGAGGACCTGGCGGAGAGTCGTTGCATCGCCCCGGCGGTGGACGCCTACACGCGCTTCCTCGAGCGCTTCGCCTGGATCCAGAGCGGGAGCACCCAGCGCTACATCCTGTACGGGCTCCTGTTCCTTGTCGTCACCCTTTTGGTGACCGCCGGCGGTGTCCTTTGAGCCGGCCGCGAACGATAGACATTACGGCGGGATGCGAATGGTAGAATATGGCTGCAATATACTCCTGATGCTGGCGGGGCCCTTCCTGTTCGTGGGGGTTCTGAACCGGACCAAGGCCCTGTGGGCGGGCCGCAAGGGGGCGCCCCTCCTCCAGCCGTTCCACGATTTCTTGCGCCTGCTGCGGAAGGGAAGGGTGGTCAGCCCGACCACGACGGCGGTCTTCGCCCTGGCCCCCTCCGCCTCGTTGGCGGCCGTGCTGCTGGCCGGCAGCATGGTGCCCATGACGTCGGGGCGGGCGATCTTCTCCTTCCCGGGCGATTTCGTCGCCTTCGCCTGCCTGCTCGGTCTGGGGAAGTTCCTGACGGTCCTCGCCGCCCTGGATACGGGGAGCAGCTTCGAGGGCATGGGGGCGGCCCGCGAAGCCACCTTCTCGGTGCTGGTGGAGCCGGCCTTCTTCCTGGTGCTGGGGGCCCTCAGCGCCGTGCGCGGGGTGCCCTCGTTCTCGGCCATCCTGCCCTCGGGCCCGGCCTCCGGCGGCCTGGTCCAGGTGGCCCTGGCCCTGTGCCTCTTCTCCTTCTTCATCCTGCTGCTGACCGAGGGCTGCCGCGTGCCGGTGGACGACCCCAACACCCACCTGGAGCTGACCATGATCCACGAGGTCATGGTGCTGGACCACTCGGGCCCTGACCTGGCCCTGATCCAGTACGGCGCGGCCCTGAAGATGGTGACGGTGGGCGCCCTCATGGCGGCCATGGTGCTGCCGGCCGGGCTGCCCGCCGGGTGGTCGGCGGCCGCCCTGGCCGGCTTCCTTTTCCTGCTGGCGGTCCTGGTCGGCTGCGTGGAGTCCATGTCGGCCCGCTACCGCATGGACCACGTGGGGGCCTTCGTTTTTCTCATGGCGGCCAACGCCCTGGTGGTGCTGGCCATCCTGCTTCTCGGCCGATTCGGGGGGCTGGGATGACGGCCGGCCGCGGCGCGGGCCCCGGGGCCCGGATTTCGTCCCCGGCGGAGGGTTGACGTGATTCATTTTCTGATTTTGCTGTTTGGTGTGACCATGCTGTACACCGCGGCCACGGGGCGGATCGAGTCCTACGTCCGCGTGCTGGTGGTGCAGGGGGCCTGCCTCTTCGCCCTGGTGCTCATGGAGTTCGACCCAGCCCACCTCTGGGGCTTCGTGTTCCTGGCGGTGGAGACCCTCGGCTTCAAGACGCTGGTCATCCCGGGCTTTCTCCTGCGGGTGGTCCGGCGCAACGCTATCAACCGCGACCTGGGGGCGGCCCTCTCCCACTTCCACTCCCTGGTTTTGGCCGGCATCGTCTTCGCCCTGGGTTTCCTGCTGGCGGGCGAGGCTTCGGCCCGCGGCGTGCTGCCCTTGCGTTCGCTCTACTTCGGGGTGGCCGTTTCCACCATCCTGCTGGCGCTGCTGATCATCGTGACGCGGCGCATGCTGGTGACCCACGCCATCGGCTACATGATGCTGGAAAACGGCATTTTCCTGCTGTCCCTGGCCGTGGCGCGCGAGATGCCCATCCTGGTGCACCTCGGCGTGCTGCTGGACATCTTCATGGGCATCTTCCTGCTGGGGCTCTTTGTCACCAAGATCAAGTCCACCTGGGACGAGTCGCGCGTCGACGCCCTCGTCCACCTGCGGGACTGAGGGGGCCGGCCGTGGTCATCGCCGTACTGCTGCTCTTCCCCCCCATCGCTTCCGCCCTGCTCCTGCCGGTGCGCTCGCCGAAGCTGGACAAGCTGATCATCGGCCTGTACGCCGTGCTGCACCTGGCTGGCAGCGTGTACCTCTGTTTCGACTCCCAGCAGTGGACGCCGTACTTCCGTACGGACCCGCTCAACGTGGTGCTGCTGGTCATCCTCTCCATCCTCAACTTCGGCACCTCGTTCTACCAGGGGGTCTTCCTGGAGCATTCGGGGCTCAACCGGCGCTGGCACGCCTTCTACGCCTCGTTCCTGCTGCTGTTCCTCTTCGCCATGACCGGGCTGCTGCTCTCCACGCACCTGGGCCTGCTCTGGGTGTTCATGGAGGCCACCACCCTGGCCGGCGCGCCCTTCCTGTACTACGAGGGCAACCGCGCGGCCCTGGAAGCCACCTGGAAGTTCGTGTTCATCAACTCCATCGGCATCGCCCTGGCCTTCGTCGGAATCCTGCTGCTCTCGTTGGGCTCGGCCCCTGGCGTGGGGCTGTTCTTCAGCGACCTGGAGCGCTGCGCCCCGGGCATGAACGGCTTCTGGCTTTCCCTGGCCGTACCTTTTCTCCTGGTGGGTTTCGGCACCAAGGTGGGGCTGGCCCCGGTGCACGCCTGGCTGCCCGACGCCCATGCCGAGGCGCCGTCGGCCATCTCGGCCATGCTGTCGGGAGCCCTTCTCAACACCGCCTTCCTGGGCGTGCTGCGGGTCATGCGCGTCGCCCGGGCCGGGGGGCACGGGGAGGTCTTCTCCCACCTGCTCGTGGTCATGGGGCTGCTGTCCCTCTTCGTCTGCGCCGTGTTCGTCATGCGCAGCCGGAACTACAAGCGCATGCTGGCCTACTCGTCGGTGGAGAACATGGGCCTGGCCGCCCTGGCCACGGGCCTGGGGGGAATCGGCTACCTGGCCGCGGTGATCCACCTGGCGGCCCACTCCCTGGCCAAGGCGTCCTGCTTCCTCACCGCCGGCAACATCCACCACCGCTACCGCTCCAAGCAGATCCAGGACGTGACGGGCCTGCTGCGCTCGGACCCCGGCAGCGGGCGGCTGTGGCTGGCCGGTTTCCTGTTCCTGGCCGCCTTCCCGCCTTCGCCCGCCTTCCTCAGCGAGCTGTTCATGGTCATGGCCATGTGGGCGCGGGGGTGGTGGTGGATGATCCCCGTCTTCTTCCTGCTCCTGGCCGCCGTGGTGTACGGCATGGGGCGGACCGTCTGCCGCATGGCCTTCGGGACGGCGGAGCGGGAACTGCACATGAATTCCATTCCGGTGGTCAACTACTGGCCTCAGACTCTGTTTCTCGTGACGGCGGCGGTGGTCGGGTGCTGGTGCTTGCCCCCCGTGGCGGGCCTGTTCCAGCGGGCCGCCGCCTACCTCGCTGGGTGAAGGCGATGAACTGGGCAACCTCGCGCAATCAGGAAAGAATCGACTGGGCGGCGCTGCCGGCCGTCTCCCCGGGGGAGCTCTGCGCCGGCCTCACCGAAGCCGTCGACGAGGGGCAGCGCATCGTCGCCTACTTCGGCCTGGCGGAGGGAGAGGCCGTCCGCCTCGTGGCCGTGCTGGCCGACGACCTGCGGGGCGTTCTCCACCTGGCCACGACCCGGGTCGGGCCGGGAGGAGACTTCCCCTCCGCTACGCCGGCGACCCCGGCCGCTCACCTGTTCGAGCGGGAGATCGCCGAGGACTTCGGCCTGCGGCCCCTGGGCCACCCCTGGCTCAAGGCCGTGCGCTTCCCCAGCCGGGAGGCGGAGGGCATGTCCGGGCCGGGCCTGCCCCACCCCTTCTTCGCCATGGACGGCGAGGAGGTTCACGAGGTCGCCGTGGGGCCCGTGCACGCCGGGGTCATCGAGCCGGGGCACTTCCGTTTCCAGTGCACGGGCGAAACCGTGCACCACCTGGAGATCCGGCTGGGCTACCAGCACCGCGGCGTGGAGGACTTGCTGGTCCGCTCCGCCGCCAGGCCCTGGCCGCACCGCTTCGCGCTGGCCGAGTCCATCGCCGGCGACAGCGTGGTGGCCCACGCCTGGGCCTGCGCCGCCGCCGTGGAGGCGCTGGGCGGGGTCACGCCGCCCCCGGCGGCCCAGGCCGTGCGCGGCGTGGCGCTGGAACTCGAGCGGATGGGCATCCACCTGGGCGACCTGGCCGCCCTGTGCAACGACGTGGCGCACCTGTCGGGCAACGCCTTTTTCGGCGCCATGCGCACGCGTATCATCAATTCCTCCCTGGCCCTCTGCGGCAGCCGCTTCGGGCGCGGGCTGCTGCGGCCCGGCGGCGTGGCCTTCGGCATCGGCGCCGCCCTGCGCGACACGTTGCGGAAAACCGTGTCCGCGGTGGCCTACGAGGCGTCCTGCATGGCCGACTTCATCTTCACCTCTGCCAGCGTCATGTCCCGCCTGGAGCGCACCGGCGTTGTGCTGCCGGAAACCGCCCGGCGCATCGGCCTGGTCGGCCCGGCCGGCCGGGCCTCCGGGCAACTCGTGGACGTGCGGGCCACCCACCCCCACGGCATCTACGAACAGACCCAGCTGCCCCTGGCGGCCCTGGCGGAGGGCGACGTCTGCGCCCGGGCGAGAATCCGCGCCCAGGAGATCGCCAGTTCGGCCGCCCTGCTGGACGCCTGGCTGGATCGGGCCCCGCTGGACGGGGACCTTTTCGTAGACGTGCCCGCCCCGGCCCCCTCGTCCCTGGTGGTTTCCCTGACCGAGGGATGGCGCGGGGAGACGGTGCACGCCCTCGTCACCGGCCCGGACGGCACGGTGGTCCGCCACAAGGTGGTCGACCCGTCCTTCCACAACTGGTTCGGGCTGGCCCTGGCCGTGCGCGGGTGCGGGGTGTCCGACTTCCCGCTCTGCAACAAGAGCTTCAACCTGTCCTATTGCGGATTTGACCTGTAAGGAGTTGGATCATGTACCGTTTGGTGCAGGCGAAATACCGTCATGGCCGGCCTTACGTGCCGGACCCGGTGAGCGCCACTTTGCCGGAGCCGTTCCGGGGGTTGCCGGCCCTCGACCCGGGCCGGTGCTCCGGGTGCGGGGCCTGCACCGAGGCGTGCCCGGCGGCCGCCCTGCAGCTGGCGCCGCTGTCTGTCGACCTCGGCCGCTGCACGTTCTGCGGCGCCTGTGAGCGGCTCTGCCCGGCGCAGGCCATCCGCTTCACCGCTGAGCACCGGCTGGGGGCAGGCAAGAGGGAGGACCTGGTCGTCCGCGGCCCGGGCAGCCGGCCTTCCGTGGCGCCTCGGCCCGACCTGCGGGCCCGCTTCAAGCGCTCTTTTAAACTGCGCCAGGTTTCCGCCGGTGGCTGCAACGGCTGCGAAATGGAACTCAACGCCTGCGGCAACGTGAACTTCGACATGGGGCGCTACGGCATCGAGTTCGTCGCCTCCCCCCGCCACGCCGACGCCATCGTCGTCACCGGGCCCGTGAGCGCCAACATGGCCGGCGCCCTGCAGGACACCCTGGACGCCACGCCCGAGCTGCGCGCCGTCATCGTGGCCGGCAGTTGCGCCATCTCCGGCGGCGTTTTCGCCGGCTCGCCCTGCCTGGACCGGCGTTTCTTCGACGCCCACCCGCCCGACCTGTACGTGCCCGGCTGCCCGCCGCACCCGCTTACCTTCATCCACGCGGTCCTGTCGCTGCTCGGCCGCACCTGATTCCGGTCATGGAGTGCGGTGGCGAGTTTTCGAGCCACCGCTTTCGGCAAGAGCCCCTCCGGGCGGGGCGGGCCGCGACCGGCCCGACCTGCGCGGGGAGACGTGTTTGTAACACGAGGCGCACGAAGGCCACGAACGAGGATGGGGCTAGGACGCTTGCGTTATGACTGTCTGATGGGAAACAAGTTGCGGTGAAAGTCGGTATGTCTGATGGAAAATGCTGCCTTTAGGTAGTGCCCGGCACCTTTTTCCTATTGTTAGATAAAGCCTGGCACCTTTCTGATCCGCCCAGGCACCGGCAACCCCTTTTCCCGTAGGGAAACTCGCCTTTGGCCTTTTAACCGGCATAAAGGACCGCCGAAGAAAGGGAA
>CAYTBK010000144.1:0-9561 GCA_964436005.1 uncultured Acidobacteriota bacterium | reverse complement strand
GTCTCGAAAATTCCGCCGGGCCATCCTCGCCTCCGCAAGCCGGATTTTCTGAACGCCGCCGCGGCTTTCCGCTTCCCCTGCGACAGGGCGGCCCGAAGGGGCCGGATCCGGGTTCAGAATGAATGTCCCGATGATAGCACAAGAGATACGGACAGGAACGAAAAAGGCGAACCGGAAGGGCCGGCGTCCCTGAACTTGCGGCCATCCGCGGCGGCCCGCCGGGCAACGCGGCAGCTTCTCTCCTTTGGTATTGGGTTGCGGGTCCAGCCCGCATTACAATGAGAACGGCGCCACCGCTTGCGGAAAGAAGGCGCAGATCCGGAACGAGGAAGGCAATCGCATGAAATTGCAGTGGGTTATAAAAATTGCAGTTGCCATCGGATGGGCGGCCATGGCGGCCGGTAGCCTGCCCGGCGCCGTTCCCCTGCGGGAAGGCGCGGTCTCGGAGTCGGAAATCCGCCAGGCCGACCGCCTATTCCGCGAGGGGCAGAAGAAGCTCAGCCGGAAACGCCTGGACGGCGCTCAGTCCTGGAACAGGTCCAGTTCCCGCCGGATCTGCCGGTAGTCGGCCGACCACCCATCCCCCAATTCGTCGCGCATGCAGAGCCTTTCCTCGGCCAGGGACGAAGGGGCCGCCGCAGCGGTGAAAATCCAGTAGGTGGGCGGACGGCCAGGGCGGGGATGGACGGCCAGGGCCCGCTGCACAAACAGCCCGCAGCCTGCCAGGGCCGCCACGGCCCGCCCACGCGCATCACCGGGCAGAAGCAGGACCACCGTGCCCGCCGGGGACATGTTCCGGGCGGCCGTTTCGGCGTAGGCCTCAACCCCGCCGCGGATCTCGAACCGCCCGGCGGCCCGCGTCCGGTCGCCGGGCAGGATGCCGGTTCCCAGGGGCATGAAGGGCGGGGCACCGCAGACGAGATCGAAAGGGCCAAGCCCCCGCAGCACGGAAACATCCCGCAGGTCGCCCAGCAGCGGGTGGCAGCGTTCGGCGAGCCCGTTCCGGACGGCGTTGCGGACGGCCAGCCGCCAGCTGGCCTCCTCGGCCTCCACCCCCCAGATCTCGGCCCCGGGCAGGCGGCGGGCCAGCAACAGGGCCACCGTCCCCTTGCCGGTGCCCAGGTCCAGCACCTTCGCCGCCGCAGGCGCCGCCCGCCCTCCCGCCCAGGCCAGCAGCACGTCGTCCGAGGCCGCGCGGTGCCCCTTGCGCAGCTGAACGATGGTCAGCGTCCGGCTCAGGGCGTCTTCCGTCTCGTCCACTCCCGGCCCGGCCGTCGCGTCATTCCCGTCCACGTTCATCCCGCCTCCTGATCCGGCCCGTGCCATACCTGCGCACGATTACACCACAAGCGGCGCGGCACCGGCAGGAAAACAGCGACCGCATTCCGCATTTTTTTCCCCGCCCTCCTTCCCCTTCCCGGCGAAGCCCGGCCAGAACCGGGGCCGGGGATTTCTTTGCAGCTTCAGTGTAACCTCTCGACCCCGGCGAGAACGGAACTTTCCATCCCGGTCGAAAGAAAATAGTGGAAAATTTTCAGTTTTCACTGTATTCTCAGGGCAATATGCCCCGATGAACCGGCCCGCCCGCTTGGAGAACGGAATGGTTGACGAAAACACCGAGATCATCCAGGAATTCTGCCGGGAGACCGAAGCCCATCTGGCCGGGCTGGACGAACACATCGCCGCCCTGCGCCCCTTCATCTTCAACATCCCCTTCGAAATCCAGCAATACGTAAACTTCGTCACCCACCTCAACATCCCGGCCTACATCGAGAGCCTGCACGCCATCAACCGCATCGTCCACACCATCAAAGGGGTCACCGGCTTCCTCGACTTTTCCAAGTGCAACCGCTACTGCCACAAGATGGAGGAGCTGACCCTCAACCTGTCCAAGGGCAACACGGTCCTCGACCAGGCCGCCTTCCAGGTCATCGCCAGGCTGCCCTCCGTGCTCAACCGCTTCCTGGAACGGATCAAGGAAACCAGCTCCGAAGCCGGGGTCTCCGTGGACAAGGAGATCGAGCAGATCGAGACGACCAACCTCCTGCTGCTCGGGAAAATGGGCGGCCAGCGGGTGCAGTTGGAAGAGCTGCAGGGCAAGGACTTCGGCAAGCCCCGGGAACAGGCGCGCAACCTGAAGATCACCATCGACCTGGACGTGTACGACCGCATTGTCCGCTCCTTCCAGGCCTTCGTGCAGGAATCCCTCAACATGATGCACGCCGCCGGCGTCACGGTCGACGTCTCCCACTTCTTCCGCACGGGCATGACGGACCACATGGACAATCTCATCATGATGGCCCGCCACGAGATGGTGCTGTCGCGCTACCTGCGCATCGTCCAGGACCTGGGGAACTCCCTGGGCAAGAACATCAACTTCGACATCGGGGCCAACGCGGCCAAGGCCCGGCCCGACATCTGGGACCACTGCCACAACGCCATGATCCACCTGGTCCGCAACGCCGTGGACCACGGCATCGAGCTGCCGGAGATCCGGCGGGGGCGCGGCAAGGCCGAAGAGGGCAACATCCACCTGGAGATCAATGAAGACTTCCGCAACATCCTCATCCTGCTGAAGGACGACGGCGGCGGCATCGACGGCGACCGCGTGGCCGAGATCGCCGTTGCCCGGGGCATCGTGTCGAACGAGGAAGTCTCCCGCATGAGCGCCGGGGAAAAGCAGGAGCTGATCTTCCTGCCCGGCTTCTCCACCCGGACGACCATCTCGGACGTCTCCGGCCGCGGCGTCGGGATGGACGCGGTGAAGAAGGAGATCGAGGGCGTGCTCAAGGGCAAGGTGACCATCCGCTCGGTGATCGGCGAGGGAACGGAGTTCCGCCTGGAGATCCCCAAGATGGAGACCCTGTCGGAATGCGTGCTGTTCGGACGCCCGCCGCACATCTACGCCATCCCCATGGTGGCCGACGTGGAATACATGGAGTGCCGCGGCGAGTACATCCGTTCGGTGTTCGAAAAGTCCCCCATCTACACCGAGCGGGGCATGGAACTGCCGCTGCTGCACATCTTCGCCAGGCTCCACCCGGAAGAGTACGGCGACCTGCCCCTGGCCGGCCTGCCCATCATCCGCATCGGGCGCGACAGTTCGTCGTTCGGCCTGGTGGTGCCGGACATCCGCTCCCAGGAGCGGCTGAACATCTTCCGCAGCCAACGCCTCAACAGCCTCATGGGCGGACAGTCGGGCATCATCTTCGGCTTCGGCCTGACGGACCCCGTCATCCCCGTGCTGGACATCGACCAGCTGGCCGCCATGCTGTAAGGCCCGCGGCCGACCTGCCGTCAGACGTCGGCGCCGGCGGGCGCCTTTCCCCTGCTTTTGTAGTATTTCAATTCCAGAAGATAACCGGCCCGCTTCGCCCGCACGCGCTCCCGTTTCCAGAACAGGCCCACCACGCCGTAAAGGAAGGCTTTCCGACGGATCCGGGTCGATTCGTGCACCCGGACGTACCAGCGCCAGAAACCGTTCAGCCTCTTCTCGTAGCAACGGTACTTGTTGAGGAAGAACATTTCGCTCTTCACAGGCAGGGGCGACTGGGCGCCGATGTGCACGATGCTGGCGCCCGTCAGGGCATAGCAGGGCATCTTCCGTTCCTTCATGCGGAAGGCCAGATCGGTGTCCTCGAAGTAGAAGAAGTATTCCGGGTCGAAAACCTCCCGCTCCCGGGCAAAGGCGGACGCCCGCAGGAACAGGAAGGCGCCTTTGAGGCCGTCCAGCCGGACCGGCGGGGCGCCGGGCCGCGTCAAACGCCGCCGCATGGAGATGGTGTAGAGTTTGCGCAGGTACTCCGAGCAGAGCACGGGGATGCGCAGCTGGAACCAGAAGTTCTGCAGCCGGCCGTCCGGCCACAGCACGAGCGGCGAGACCGCTGCCGCTTCCCGGTGGGTTTCCAGAAACCGGTGGCACTCCTGCAGGGCCTGGTCGTTGAGGATGACGTCGGTGTTGAGCACGCAGAAGTAGGGGCTTTCGTTCTCCCGGAAGGCGGCGTTGACGGCGGCGGCATATCCCAGGTTCTCCGGCAGCCGGATGACGGAGACGCCTGGGAAGCGGCCGGCCAGGTCGGCGGAACCGTCGGCGGAGGCGTTGTCGACCACCGTCACCCGGAAAGCGTGGCCCGGCGCAGCGGTCTGGAAGTAGCGCAGCAGGTCCCCGAGCAGGTCGCTCGTGTTGTAGCTGATGACCACGTAATGGACGGCGGCGTTCATGCGGGGGAGCTTCCCTCCGGGGGGGCCGGAAGGCCCGTCCCGGCCCCGGCTTTCCAGAACGGTCGGGCCGTCAGCGCGAGGCCGGCGACGGCAGCCGTCCAGACCGTGTTCGTCAGGCCGGCGATCATGGTGTTGGTGAGGCTGCCCACCAGGAAGATCCCCAGGAAACAGAACCCGACGTAGCCCCGGAATTCCCGTCGGTTCTCCCAGGCGCACCGGCCCACCGCGCAGAGGAACAGGGCCAGCGCAGCCAGGCCGACGAGCCCGAAATCCGCCGCCACCTGGAAGAAGGTGTTGTGCGGGTCGGTGTAGTTGGCGACGATCCCGGCCGGCTTGCCGGCGGGCCACAGGGCCTCGAAGGCCCCGGCACCGCAGCCGGCCAGGGGGGCGCGCCGGAAGAGCTGCCAGGCGAATTTCCACATCTCCAGGCGGGCGCCGAGGCTCGTGTCCTGCCGCCCCTGGCTGTAGGCGGAAAGGTCATGGAAGCCCTCCGCCACCCGTTGCCGCAGGCTCGGGGAGATGGCCGGCAGCAGGAGCGCGGCGGCCAGGCCCAGGGCCACCCAGATGGAAAAGGACTGGCGCACGTAGGGGTAGACGATGAAAGGCAGGGCCAGCAGGAAGGCCAGGTAGCCGATCCGGCCCGGAATGGCCAGCATGAGGGCGGAGAGCAGGAGGCCCGCCAGCAGGGCGTTGCCCAGGCGCTCCCGCGGGGTGGCGCACGAACGGAACAGCCGGGCGGTCAGGAGCAGCCCGAAGACCAGCATCAACGACAGGGTGCCGTGCATGTAGCCGTGGAAGAGGGCGAAACGGGGCGGCTGGCCGGTGTGGGAAAGGATTCCGCCGTACTGCAGCAGGGCGATCAGGCTGGTCAGGGACAAACCGCCCAGGAACGCCTTGCCCGCCGCGCGGATGTCGCCGTCAGAGAAGCCCATGGCCGGGATCGCCAGCGCGTAGACCAGGAAACGGACGTTGTGGAGGGCCGCCAGCGCGGTCCCCCGGGCGGGGCCGTAGAGTACGCCGACAAGGTGGAGGAGCATCAGCAGCACCACGGGCGCCAGGCGGCGCGCCTTGAGCCAGGTGGCGTCGGTCAGACGGCCCGAGAGGGCCCAGGTTCCCAGGAAAACGCCCCCGGCGACCTCCGTGGCCGAGGTGGACAGGGGCAGTGCAAAAAAAAACGCCCCCAGGGCGACCGCCTGGAAACGTGTTGCAAATGCCTGTACTGTCGAATTTTCCGGCACGGAAGGGCCACTCCCATTCAAAATGCGAATTCTACCTGTAAACGAAGGGGTGCGTCAAGCCGAAGTGAAAACCGCCTTTTCGGTTTCCGCACCTCCAAAGGAAAGGATGACGGGAAACGGAGTCGGTCGCACCATGGTGGCGTTCCCTCGGAAAACCGGCGGCCCCGTCGGCCGGAGCGGCGGGTGAGGAGGCCGGGCGGGCCCCCAGGCCTCCTCCTCACTTCCGCCCCGTGCTCTCCAGCGTGGAGAGGGCCACCACCGCAAAGCTCGCCAGCCAGTGCTCCCCCTCGTAGTTGCCGCTGGCCACGTGCGCCAGCCCGGCCAGGGCATGGACGTCGGCCGCCCGGCGGAGGCGGGCCGCCGCCGGGTCCCGCCCGGGCAGGGCGGCGGCGATGCCGGCCATGCACCAGGCCCGGCTCAGGTTCAGGCCGTCGAGGTGCACGATCTTGGGGTCGCTCCGGTCGGTGACCACCGCCGGCCCGAACAGGGAGAAGGGGCGCCCTTTCTTCAGGCCCGGCAGGAAGGCGTGCAGCCAGCGGGAAAACGCCGGCGCCGGCAAAACCCGCCGCATGAGGTCGGCCTCCATCAGGGCCGGCGAGAAGAAGTCCTCGCCGCCCGGTTCCCATTTCGCGTCATAGCCGGCATCCCGGCCGTAGTAGGCCAGGCTCCGCTCCACCAGCAATTTTTCCAGTTCGGTGTCGCCGACGGTCCGGGCGTAGTCCAGGGCGCAGGCGATGCCGAAGGCGGTGTTCGGGTGCACGCCCGTGCGGATGGGGTATTTCTGGCGGGGCAGAAAGTCGCGGTACAGGGCGGCGAAGGCCTGGGCCAGGGGAGACAGGTTCCGGGCCAGGGCGCGGCCCAGCGGGTCGTCCCAGTCCTGCAGCTCGGCGGCCAGCTTCAGCAGCCAGGCCCAGCCGTAAGTGCGCTCGAAGGATTTGCGGTTCTTCCCGCCCAGGTAGAGCAGCTCCGCGGCCAGCCGCGCCTCGGTCAGGTTCGCCGCCAGCACGCGCCGGATCTCCGCCGCGTGCGGGATGTCCGGAAAACGCTTCACCAGGTAGACGAGCATCCAGTGCCCGTGCACGGAGGAGTGCCAGTCGAAGCAGCCGTAGAAAGCCGGGTGCAGGGCGGCCGGCGCCTGCACTTCCCCCCCGTCGTTCATGACGTGGTCCAGCTTGTTGGGGTATTCCTTCTCCACGCACTTCAGGGCCAGGGCGGCGAAGGAATCGGCCAGGCCGGCATCCAGGGCGGCGGGGGCGCCCCCCCTCGCCGCCTGGCCGAAGCACGGCCGGCCGGCGGCCACCGCCAGGGCGAAGACGCAGAGAGCGAAGGCGAGACTGCGGTTCATGAAACCTCCTCGAAGCGTCCGGCTTCACCGCCGGGGTCCGTCCAGGCTGGAGAATCGGGGGCGGGCGAAGATCGCCGGTGCCGATCGCGCCGGGAAAGGGTATCATACATGCGGAAACGCACTCCAGACCTGCCCGGATTTTCCACGGGCCGACAGAGGATGTCCCGGATGAAAACCGAACCCGACACCCCCCTGACAGACACCCCGCCGACCGGAGACCCGATGCCGCCGGCGGGCACCGCAACGGCCGAAGTCGGCCCCGGTCCCGCGGCGAAGGCGGCTGGCCGCGACGGGACCGGCCGCCCCCTGCCCGTGCTGTGCGCCCTGCTCATGCTCGCTGCCGGCCTGGTCTCCATGCTGAACATTTCGCGCCGCAATTCTCCCGTCTGGGACGAGGTCCATTTCTTCGGCATCGGCTACTACTGCCTGCACACCCACCAGTTCAACATTCCGGGCGCCTGCAGTCACCCCCCCCTCAGCTACTACCTGAATTCCCTGCCCCTCCTGGCCTATTCCATCCCCCTGCCCGTCTTCGACCCGCTGACAGGGACGGAATTCACCCCCGCCAACCTGGGCTCGCCCGACCCGGACCGGGGGAATCGCCTGCTGCACGCCCTGGGCTTCGAACCTTTCTTCGCCGGCCGGGTCCCCTTCATTCTGGCCTACGGCCTGCTGGGGTTCCTGGTCTTCCTGTGGTCCCGCCAGTGGTTCGGGGCGCGGGGCGGCCTCTTTTCCCTGGCCCTGTACCTGCTGTGCCCCAACCTCATGGCCCACGGTTACGTCATGACCACCGACTTCCTGTCCAACGCACTGGTCTTCGCCGCCCTCTTCTTCCTGTTCCGCTGCCTCCAGCAACCGGGAAGGGGCGTCCTGGCAGGCTTCCTGGCCTGCCTCTGCCTGGCGCCGACCGTGAAGCTGACCGGGCTGCTGGCCCTGCCGCTGGCGGGACTGGTGGTGGGGGTTTTCGCTTGGACGGGGAAGGAACTCCCCGCCTACTGCCCCGGCCGAGGCGTGCTGACCCTGCACCGCCCGACGTACCTCCTCTACTGGGCCACAGTGGGCCTGGCGGCCGCCCTCGGCCTCTATGTCGCCTTCGTCCTGGTGTACCAGGGGGACTTCGGCCTCCGCTGGCTGCGGATCAGCCTGGCGCACCTCGGCCTGATGCACCAGAAGGGGCACCCCGTCTTCCTCGACGGGGCGGCCTACCAGCACGGCTGCGCCTGGTACTACTACCTGGCCTTCCTCTACAAGACCTCCCCGGCTGCCCTGGCGGCCTGGCTGCTCGCCGCCCCCGTCGCCCACCGGCGCCCGGCGAGGTCCTGGGCCGCCCTGAGCGGGCTCGCCCTGGCCGCCGCGACGGCCCTGTCCTTTTCCGGGTACACGCTGGGCCTGCGCTACGTTCTCGTCGTCTTTCCCCTGTTGTACGTAGCCGCCGGGCGGTTGCTCCCGGCGGCGGGCGAGGGGTCGCGCACCGGCCGCCGGCTGCGCACCGGGCTGGCTTTGGCCGCCGTCCTGGCCTGCCTGGCCGAGCAGGCGGCCGTCTGGCCCTTCCCGCGGACATACGCCAACCCCCTGCTGGTGCGGGGCCCGAAGTACGAAAGGCTGGCCGACACCGACATGGACTGGGGCGAGGGCCTCTTCGCCCTCCGCGACTTCATGCGGGAAGCGAACATCCGGGCGCTGCCCCTCAGCTACAACGGTTCGCTCTGGCCCACCATCGCCGGCGTCGACACCACCTGGTACGAAAACCCCCTGCTGCCCTACCGGGACCTGCGCCCGCGCCCGCAGCACGGTCTCTTCGCCATCAGCTCCACCAATTTGAGCGGCCTGTACTTCCCGCCGGGCCGCTATGCCTGGCTGTGGAAGGAAAAGCCCCTGCTGGTGGTGGGCGGCACCATTTACCTGTACGACCTCGACCGCCTGCCCCGCCGCCTCGACGGGACGCCGCGGCCGCCTCTCGGGTCAGCGGCCCGATAAGAAGAGCGTCCGGCGGTGGAGGGGGACGGTACGGTCAGTGCCCGGCCACTTTCCGGGCCTTCCGGCCCTTGGCCCAGCGGACGGGGATGACGAAGAGGATGGCGGCGAAAGCAAAGAAGGAAAGCCAGATGAAGGTTTCCTGGAAGGCTGTCTCGGAGGCCATGCCCAACTGGAACCGGGACAGGATGAGCCCCGCCTTGGCCGGTACTTCCTGAGAGCTGGAACCGGCCCGCTCCAGCACGGCGCTGAGCTTGGCGTACGAGGCCATCAGCGGCGCCTGGGCCGGGGTGCAGCGGGCCTGGATCCCGACCAGTACGGTGTCCTGGACCCGGGAAAAGATGGTCACCGCGAAGGATGTGGCGATGGACCCGGTCACCAGCCGGACGATGTTGGTCAGCCCGGAACCCATGTGGATGGACTCTTCGGGCAGGTCCGAGAAGGCGATGCCCTGGGCCGGCGGGAAACAGAGGCCCAGCGGGGTCCCGAAGCAGATCAGGTAGATCATGATGTCGAACTTGGACGTGTACAGGTCGCACCAGGAGAGCGTGAACAGGCCGAAGCCCAGCATGAGGACCCCGACGGCCAGCACCCCTTTGGGGGAGACCCGGTCCGAGACCAGCCCGCCCAGGACGGAGAAGACCGCCGTGAAGATGCCCATGGGCAGCAGGACGAGCCCCGTGGTGAGCGTGGAGTACCCCCGGAGGTGCTCCATGTAGAGGGGGACCAGGAGGAGCAGCCCGTAGCAGGCGAAGCTGACCAGGGCCAGCACGATGAAGGCCA
>CAYTBK010000143.1:0-9675 GCA_964436005.1 uncultured Acidobacteriota bacterium | reverse complement strand
GCCTGCTCCACCAGGTTGTTCGCCCGCCCGTCCCAGAAGTTGCCGCCCACCCAGGCCTTTTCCTCGGCGTCGTAGTGCAGAGGAGGCGCGAACCCGCCGTAGGCGGCCGGCAGGTCGTTGCGGTTGCCGAAGCGGTCGCGGTGGACGCCGCGGGAGACGGGCAAGTCGCCCGCCGGGTTGGAGAAGCCCCGGGCCGGGTCGTGGCAGTCCGCGCAGGACTGGCCCGGCGGCGTCGACAGGGTCTTGTCGAAGAACAGGGCCTTGCCCAGTTCCTGTTTTGGCGTCAGACTGCTCGCTGCTCCGGGAGGCCGCCAGGCCACGGGCTCAGAACCGCCCCAGGGGACGAGCGCCGCCATGACCGCCGAAGCCAAAACCACAGAGACCCAAAGAAGATTGCGCATAGCTTGCACCTCTTCACTATAGTTCCTGTTCTGGAAAATGATTGTAACACAATTCGCAGTTTTGCATGCCGGTGGTTTTCTCCTGTCGAGAATTTCCTAATATGTTGAAAACAAAGCGATCGGCGCGGATGTCGCCGGGTCGAGTGGACGGAGGGCCGGAACAGGGCGGTTCAGGGAAACCCTAGCGCCCGGCCCATCAACCGGGTGAAAAGGGGTCGCCCATTTTCGTCCAGATGGTAGACGGTGTCGAAGAAGAGGTCGCTTGAAAAGGTAGATTCCTCGGGCGGGAATGAGATGGGGACGTGGAGCGACTCCCTCAGTTTCCGGTCCAGGGACATGATTCCCAAGATGTTGCGTCGGAATACGCCGGCGGGCAGCGGAGGGTACAGAAGAAGGCAACGAGCTCCGCTGCGCTTCGCGGCGTCGGCGAACCGGTTGATCCTGTCCACTGACTCCGGGTTGAAGGGCTCGTCCGGAACGACCTGGTGGACGTCCCGCATGCCGAAACCGATGCCGGTCCAGTGCAGGTGGGTCGTCAGGTCGCCGAGGCGGTTGAATCCGCTGCGGCGGTAAATCTGCCGGTACAGGGCACTGTCCGCCGCCCGGTCCGGGAAGAGGCTCTGCTCGACTTTCCGCGCCGTTTCGGGGAGCAGGCGCCCGGCCACGCGCCACCACTGGCGGAGGGAGCAGCGGGCCAGGTCTCCCGGCGAGAGCAGCTTCACCTGGACCATGGTGTCGCCGCCCTCCAGGTAGGAACCGAAGAACAGGAGGTACTCGGGGACGATCAGCACAGTGTCGCCCCGGCCCAGCCACGGCTCCACCTCGTCGAGCATCTGGCGGAGGCCCAGGTCGTAGTGCAACCCCATGTTGACCACGGGAAGGCCCGTTTCCCGAGCGAGCAGGGCGCTGTCGACGCCGAAGGCCAGGTTCGACCCGCCGACGAGGATGATCCGGGGCGGGGCGGATTCGTGAAGCCTTTGCCGCTTGGCCAGGGAAGCGAGGGTGAACATTTCGGGATCGGGATAGGGCAGACGCCACACGACCGCCACGGTCGCAGCGAACAGCGTCAGCAACAGCAGTGTTTTCCCGATCAGTTTCCGCATGAAAGCTAAAACCTGAAATAAATAAAGTTGCCTTCTGCGTAAGCGCAGAGGAGCCAGGTCGAGACCACGGCGGCATAGTACCCCGCCCAGCGGGCCAGGGGGGGGAGCGACAGGACCCGACCGACCGGGTCGACGGCGCCGAACTGTCTCCGGAAAAGCAGGTAGAGAACCAGGCCGAAGGCCAGGTAGAACACGGCCCCCGGGCTTTGCCAGGTGAGCAGCGAGAGGCTTTCGGCCGGTCGGCTCCAGGCCCGGGTCAGCAGGGCCCAGGCATCGCCCGGGCTTCCCGTTCGAAAAAACACCCAGGAGAGAGCGACCAGGTGAAAGGTCAGGACGAGGCGGCCCGCCTCCGCCAGGCGGCCGCGGAGCCATCGGTGCCGCTTCACCAGGGACTTCCGCCACCTCGCGCTCCAGGCCGAACACGCCATGATCCCCCCATGCAGCAAACCCCAGATGACGAAATTCCAGGTAGTGCCGTGCCACAGGCCGGACAGGAAGAAAGTGGCCAGCAGGGCCAGGGCGGTCCCCCCGCTGCCCAGGTTTCGGCCCAGCAGTTGCAGCGGCTTGAAGATGTAATCCAGCAACCAGGAGGAAAAGGAGATGTGCCAGCGGCGCCAGAACTCCATGACGGATTTCGCCGCGTAAGGCCGGTTGAAGTTGGGGGAAAGGCGGATCCCGAACATTCTGGCCACGCCCGTGGCCATGTCGGTGTAACCGGAGAAGTCGAAGTATATCTGGGCCGCGTACAGGTAGACCGCCACCAGCAACACCGTGCCCTCGTATTCTCCCGGCCGGTTGAAGAGCGGGTCGATGAACATCCGGATGCGGTCGGCCAGGACGACTTTTTTGAAAAGGCCGCCGAACGCGATGAGCAGCCCCCGCCGCATCTCCTGGTAGTCGAAGGGGGCCGGGTGGCGCAGTTGGGCGGTGAAGGCGGCCGGACGCTCGACGGGCCCTTGCAGGATTTTCGGGAAAAAAGCCAGGGAGAGAAGCAAAAAGTCAGGGCGCTTTTCTACGCAAGCCGGCGCCAGGCAGACGTCCACCAGGTAGGAGACAGCCTGGAGGGCGAGAAAAGAAAGGCCGATGGTGGGCCAAACGGCTGCCGGGGCCGGCCGCCAGGCCTCGGGCCATACTCCGGGGAGGCGGACGGCAACCAGGAAAAACAGGATGAAAGCCGCCCCCCCCCACATCCAGGCATTCCTCTGCATTGGTCGGGAACAGTGGTGGATTTTCAGCCCGACGGCCCAGGTGACCAGCCCCACGGCCACCAGCAAGACCGGGAGGTGGTAGCCCCACACCGCGTAGAAGGCCAGGCTGGCGACGAGCAGCAGGACGTGCCGGAATCGCGCCCCCAGCAGGGAATAGGCGAGAAACACAAGGGGCAGGAACGCGGCGAAGGAGAGGGAGGTGAAGGTCATGCGTCCAGGTGGCGGCCGACGGCGGCGGCCAGGTCCCCCACGTTCCGCATCCGGAGGAGTTCGGCGGTCTCCAGGCGAACGCGGAAATGATGCTCGACTGCGGCGATCAGCGTGGCGTGGGACAGGGAATCCCACCCCTCGATGCCGTCGGTCGTGGTTTCCGGCTTCAGCACGATGGTCTCGTCGTCAAAAACCCGGCGGAACACCTGGTGCAGTTCGTTCAGGATGTCCATGCTTCATTCCTCCATGGTGGACAGGTCTCCGGGATCGGCGCCCTCCAGGGCGGCCCGCAGCGCCCGGCGCAGGATCTTCCCGCTCCGGTTCTTCGGAATGTGGTCGACGAAACGCACTTCTCCGGGAGCCGCGATGGAGGAAACCTTGCTGGATACGTGGATGCGCACCCGCAGGGCCAGGTCTTCCGAAGGTTCCGCGCCCGGCGCCAGGCGGATGAAAACCGCCACTTTCTCGAACAAGACGGGATCGGCAACGGCTGTGGCGGCACACTCCGCCACTTCGGGCAATTCCAGCAGGGCGCTTTCCACCTCGAAGGGACCGACCAGGTGGCCGGCCGTGTTGATGACGTCGTCCGCCCGGCCGACGAAGTGGAAGTACCCGTCCGGGTCCATCCGGACCTGGTCGCCGCTCCGGTACCAGGGACCGGCGAACTTGGCCCGCGTGGCCTCCGGCTGGTGGACATATTCGATGAACAGAGAGGGGAAGCCCGCTTTCAGGGCTAGCTCACCGACCACCCCGGCCGGTTGGGGGTGGCCGCTTTGGTCAAGCACCGCCACCTCCATCCCCGGTACGGGCGTGCCCATGGATCCCGGCTTGACCGGCAGAGGTGCTCGGTTGGCCACCATGATGGCCCCGGTTTCCGTCTGGAACCACGTGTCGTAGACCTCCACCCCGAACTGCGCCCGGGCCCAGCGGATCACTTCGGGATTGAGCGGCTCGCCAACGCTGCAGATCCGTTTCAACCGCGGCGTCGGGAACTCCCGGAACAGAACCGGGTCTTCGCGCATGAGGAGCCGGAGGGCCGTGGGAGCCGTGTACCACACCGTGACCGTTTCCTCGGACAGGAGCCGGAGCCAGGCCGAAGCATTGAATCCTCCCCCGTATTGGAGTTGGGTCACCCCCAGGCTCCAGGGGCCGAAAATACCGTACGAGGTTCCCGTTACCCACCCCGGATCGGCCGTGCACCAGAAAACATCGCCTTCCTCCAGCCCCAAAACCGAGGCGGCGGTGCGGCGGATGGTCTCGGCAGCCCCGTGCCGGTGCAGGACGCCCTTCGGTTTCCCGGTCGAGCCGGAAGTGAAGTGAAGGACCGAAGGGACAGACGGCGATGTCGCCGGGTCGACGAAGTCCGGCGAGGCCTCCGCCAGCAGGGTTGGCAGGGCGAGTACCCCGGGAGCCTCGTCGGGAGCGGGTTCGTCGATGGTCAGGATATCCAGCGGTTCCGCCAGCCTGGGCAGTGCTTGCCGCAACCGGTGCAGGAGAGACCTCCGGGTGATGATGCCCCTGGCGCCGAGGCCGTCCAGTCGGTCGCGCAAGGCTTCTTCCCCGAAACTGGAAAAAAGCGGCGCCGTCACCAGTTCCAGGCGCAAGGCGGCCAGGATGGACAGGTAGGTCTCCGGCAACCGGGGCAAGAAGACGGCCAGGATGTCACCCGACTTGTAGCCAAGGTTTTTCAGGGCGTTGGCCAATCTTCCGGAACGGGTGGCCAGATCCGCAAACGTCCACTCGGCACGCTCGAAGGAGGAAGAAACCCACACCAGAGCGGTCCGGCTGCCCCGCCCCAGTCGACATTGGCAAGAGGTACAAGCGCAACCGATGTTTTCAGAGGATTTCATTTTCCACACCTGCAGCGGCGACTGGCCGAAATCGTCTCACCCGTTCAAGACGGATTTGATCAGGTTCGACAATTCGGCGCCCTGGAACGGCTTCTGCAGAAACCCTTTGGCGCCTGCGTCCATGACGCTCTGGGCCTCGCCGTCCAGGCTGAAACCCGAGGCGACGATCACCTTGACCTCCGGATGGATGGCCTGCAGCGCGTGGAAAGTGTCTTTGCCGCTCACGTGGGGCATGATGAGATCGAGAATCACCAGGTCGGTTTCGCCCCAGTTTTCCCGGAAGAAGTCCACGGCCTCCACCCCGTCGCAACAGGCCGTGACGTGAAAGCCCAGGTTCTGGAGGAGCCCGCTCACCCAGGCCCGGGTCAGTTCCTCGTCATCCACCAACAGGATCCGGGCCGAGCCGGGCTCGGCCACGGGCCGCGGCAGCACGGCCGGCGCCGCCTGCTCTTCGGTCAGGGGCAGGAACACCTGGAAGCAGCTGCCCTGGCCCGGTTCGCTGTACACATAAATGGAGCCATGGTGCTGCTTCACCGTCCCGTACACCGAAGCCAGCCCCAACCCCGTCCCCTTCCCCTGCGGCTTGGTCGTGAAGAAGGGCTCGAAGACGCGCCGGCAGGTTTCGGGGTCCATGCCCGTCCCCGTGTCCTGGATGCCGACTTGGAGGAAGGTGCCCGGCTCCATCTCGTGCGGCTGGGCCCGGCAGTACGCTTCGTCCAGCACGCGCAACTCGGTGGTGAAGGTCAGGGTCCCGCCTTCCGGCATGGCGTCCCGGGCGTTGATGGCCATGTTCACCAGGGCGCTCTGGAGCTGGGAAGGGTCGCCCAGCACGGTGGAACGGCGGGCGTTCAGGTGCTGGACGATCTCGATGCGCCGGTCGATGCTCCGCTGCAGCAGGGCCACGACATCCGCGATGACGCGGTGGATGTCCACCGCCACGGTCAGCAGCTTCCCCTTGCGGGCGAAGGCCAGCAGTTTCCGGGTCAGATCGGCCGCCTGGTTGCAGGCCTGTCCGATGAGCCGGGCATAGCCCTGCAGTTCCTCGTCCTCCAGGCTCATGTCCAGCAGTTCGGCAAACCCCATGATGGCATTGAGCTGGTTGTTGAAGTCATGGGCCACGCCCCCCGCCAACTGGCCGATGGCCTCGAGCTTTTCCGCCTGCGCGAGGCGCTCCTGCAGCTGTTCCCGCTCGGCTTCGGCCCGTTTGCGGGCGGTGATGTCCAGCAACGAGGCGATGCTGCGCCGGGTGCCGGGAATCATGGCCACGTGATTGATCATGTCCATGACTTCCCCCTGGCGGTTGACGAAGCGGAACTCGTAATCCCAGGGCGCCCCCTCCTCGTCCACGCGGCGGGTCCGGTGGTAGCTCTTCATGCGTTCCAGGTCTTCCGGCACCACGAACCGGGTCCAGCTCATCTTGCCGACGAGTTCGTCCAGGGAGTAGCCCGAGATCCGCACCCACTCGGAGTTGGCGAGGATGATGGTGGTGTCCTCCTCGATGATGATGGAGGCGTTGCCGGTGTTTTCGAAGATGGCCCGGTACAGCGTTTCGGAATCCTTCAGGGCCTGTTCGGCCTGGTGCTTTTCGGTGACGTCGTTGATGACCACCAGGCTCTGGGCCGTTCCCGGAATGAGGGAAACCGTGGCCTCGACCTGTTTGATGCGGCCCTGCAAGGTCTGCATTGGGAACTCGTACGAGGTCGGCACGCCCGCTTCATGGTTGAGGCGCCGGCGGTGGTAGTCCCGCATCCGCTCCAGGTCGGCGGGGCTGGCCACAAAATTTTGCCAGGGCAGCTTGTTTTCGACTTCTTCCCGCTTGCACTCGGCCAAATTCTCGAACGCCCGGTTGCAGATGGAGATGGTGGAGTCCTCCTCCACGAACAGGAAGGCGCTGCCGCTGTTCTCGAAGATGGCCCGGTAACGCTCCTCCGAAAGGCGGATCCTGTCTTCCGCCCGTTTCTGTTCGGAAAGGTCGACGATCAGCCCCCGGAGGCCGACTCGCTGCCCCTCCCGCACGATGGGCGTGGAATAGATCAGGGCCGGAAACGTGGTCCCGTCCTTGCGCCGGGCGGTGTACTCGTGGCCCGCCGTGCTCCTTTCCGTCAGTTCCCGCAGGATCCGGGCGGCGCGGGGACGGTCCTCCGGAACCACCAGGTCTATTGCGTACACGCCCCGGCCGAAGTCCTCCGACGAGTGGCCGAACATCTCGAAGCCGCACCGGTTGGCGAACAGGATGCGGCCCTGCAGGTCGAGTTCGAACACGGTCTGGGGGAGGAATTCCACCAATTCCCGGAAACTCTGTTCGCTGGGGCCGGGAGCCTCGCCGGGCAGGAACCCGGCAACCGCTTCCTGCGCGATTCCCTTTCCGGAAGGCTGGGCTGGGAAATCCGACGACATGCTAATCCCCTGCAAATAGTGATGATGGAAAAAAACAATCCTGCCTGACGTGACCCTCACCGGAGTGTAGAAGACATCTCCCGGTGATGCAATTGGAAAATGACGGCGGTGCCTGGAATCGGCCGAACCGGGGGGGATCCGGGTTGCCTACCCCAGCGCCTCTCGCACCTTGGCGGCCAGTCCCTTGAATGAAAATGGTTTGGACATGAAGTGAAGGCCTTCGGACAGGACCCCGTGATGGGCGATGAGGTCGGAAGGGTAGCCCGAGATGAAGAGGCATTTCAGGCCCGTCTTGACGGAACGGATACACTCGGACAGGTCCTTCCCGTTCATGTCCGGCATCACCACGTCGGTGATCAGCAGGTCGATTTCTTCGGCATGTTCGGCCGCCACTTGCATGGCCTCCTCGGCGCTGGCCGCCGGCAGCACCCGGTAGCCCAGCCTTTTCAGCATGATCTGACCGAGATTCAGAACGGCCGCCTCGTCTTCCACCAGGAGGATTGTTTCCGAACCGCCCGGCAAGCGGTTGCCTTTCTCTTCCTCGTCGCCGACGGAAGGGACGGAAACGAACTTCGGCAGGTAGATCCGGAAGGTCGTCCCCTGCCCGCACTCGCTGTACACGTCGACAAACCCGTCGTTCTGCCTGACGATCCCGTACACGGTGGCCAGTCCGAGGCCGGTCCCCTGCCCCTCTTTCTTGGTGGTGAAAAAGGGCTCGAAAATGTTGGCCAGCGTGTCCCGGTCCATCCCGCAGCCGTCGTCGCTCACCGCCAGGACGACGTACTCCCCGATTCGCCGGTCGGGGTGGCCCTGGCAATAGGCCTGGTCGCACGAGGCGTTGAAGGTCTCGATGAGGATCCGGCCGGCCTTGTTCACGGCGTCCCGGGCATTCACCAGCAGGTTGGCCAGCAGCTGGTCGATCTGGGTGGGGTCGAGGCAGACCGGCCAGACGCCCATACCGGGCACCCAGCTCAGGCTGATGTTCTCCCCGATCAGTCGGCGCAACATCTTCAGCATTCCGGAAACGGTATCGTTGAGGTCCAGCACGCGGGGATTGACGGGCTGCTTGCGGGCGAAGGCCAGCAGTTGGCGGGTGAGGTCGGCCGAATGAAGACCGGCCTGCAGGATGTCCTGCAGCCACTTGTACAGGGGGTGCGAGGGCTCGACTGCGCCCAGGGCCATTTCCGCGTTGCCGATGATGACGCTGAGCATGTTGTTGAAATCGTGGGCTACCCCGCCCGCCAGGCGGCCGACGGATTCCATCTTCTGCGCCTGGGTCAGCTGTTCCCGCAGCCTGTCCTTCTCCTGCTCGGCCTGTTTCCGCTCCGTGATGTCGTTGATCATGGACAGCACCAGCGGTTCGTCCTGAACGGTGACGATCCGGGACGAGATGAGGGAGTCCCGCCACACCCCTTTTCCAGGGCACCAGGTCCTGGCCTCGAACGTGTCGAGCCGCCCGTCGCGGCGTTTGAATTCCTTTAGGATGGATTTTGCGGTCGGGACATCGACGACCCCCAGTTCCACGGCCGTCTTGCCGATCACCTCGTCGCGGGTCAGGCCCAGGAGGAGCAGGGACGCCTCGTTGATGTCCACGATCTCCCCACCCGTCCGGCTCAGGGAGATGGGGAAAGGGCTCTGCTCGAAAATGGTCCGGTAGGAGGCCTCGCTTTCCCGCAACTTTTTTTCGGCCTTGCGCCTTTCGGTGACGTCGATGGCCACGCTCACGAGGTAGGGCACGCCGGCGATGGCCACCACCTCCGCCGAGAACAGCATGAGGTAGATCCGCCCGTGCCGGGATTTGAACCGGATTTCCTCTTCCACCACCCGCCCGCCCGTTTCCAGGATGCGCTTCACCCGGTCGCGGTCCCCGTCGTCGGCCCAGATGCCCAACTCGAAGGAAGAATGTCCGATCGCCTCCTCGGCGGAGTACCCGCTCAGCTTGAGGAAGTGGTCGCTGACCTCCAAGTACTGCCCCTCGTCCAAAGTGGATATGGTGTAAACCACCGGCCCCAGGTGGAACGCCTTGGCGAACTTCTCCTCGGCCCGCTTGCGTTCCGTCGTGTCGCGCACCGATTCGATGGCGCCGATTTTATTTCCTTTGGAATCATATAAATACTTGGCAATCGCCCACAGGTAAGCCCCGCCGCCTCTCAGGTTCGGCACAAACAGTTCCCCGACCAGGCTGTCGCCCTGCCAGAAAAATTCGGGATATTCATAGTGGAGCGCTTTGGGGTCTTTCGAGAGGAGGTCGATGAGCATCGGGGTTTTGCGGCCGTAGAACGGGACGGTGTACTCCCGCTCGCCCTTCCCGAGCATCTCGGCGGCCGGAATGCCGGTCAGCCGTTCCATGGCCCGGTTCCACATCATGACCTTGCCCTGGTTGTCGACGATGAAGGTGGCATCCGGCAGAAAGTCGATGATGTCGGCCAACCGCCTTTCCGACTCCCGCAGGGCCTCCTCCGCCCGCCCGTGGCGAACACGCGCCAGTCCTCCGGATCCTCCGCGA
>CAYTBK010000142.1:0-9729 GCA_964436005.1 uncultured Acidobacteriota bacterium | reverse complement strand
GACCAGGTGCTCTGGATGCCGGTGAAGCGGGCCAGCAGGGCGCCGACGCCCCCGGCCAGCACGAAGAACACCACCAGGGCGGAAAAAGTGACCACCGAGTAGACCAGGGTCTTCCGGATGAGGATGGTGATGTCCAGCACGCGGTGCTTGAGAATCCCGATGGCGAAGGAGACGGGGATGAGGGTGTAGAGGGCCTTGCCTACCTGCTCCAGCGTGAATACGGCGCCCGGGTGCAATTCGCCCAGGATCATCAGGCCCACCCAGGCCAGGCCCATCAGCATGCTGCCGGAGATGGCGACGAAAGTCCCCCACAGCGGCCAACGCGCCTGCATCCGCTCTTCCGGCCCGGCCTGCCGGTACTGCATGAACAGGGCGAAACAGGTGGCCAGGGGATAGCTCATGGGAAGCAGCATCCCGGCGGTGAATATCATTATGCCGAGCATGCCGGAGAGTTGCGGGGGAAGAGACAGCCACTGCGATCCGGCCGCGGCGCAGACGCCGGCGAAACAGGTGAGCCCGAGGCACGTCCCGACGACCTTCCACGGGTGGTCCAGCACCAGCTTCCACAGTCCCTTCCAATCGATCGACTTCCGGACCACCCACCAGGCCAGGACCGCCGTCAGCAGCATGGCGCCGGTCGCGCTGACCGCCGTCAGGACTTTCGGGAACTGCGTGAAGAGGGCGAAAAAGAACCCGAACAGCATGGCGGCCAGGAAGAAGGCCGGCATGAGCAGGTACGCCCAGCGGATGGCGGTGGGGTGCCGGGCCACAAGTTTCAATTTTTTCGGAAATATACAAGAAAGGTGAAACAGTGCGACAGATATCGGGATGGCCGTCACGAAGACCAGCAGGAGGGGAAGGTACCGGATGAATTCCGACGAGGCATACTCCTGGATCCCGTAAGGTCCGGAAAACACAGAATAAATGCAGGGGTAGAGAAGGTACATGGCCGCCGCGCAGGTGCACACCACGAAGAGCAGCACCACGCGCAGGTCGTCCCGCCGGCAGCAGATGACGACGATCCCAACCACCAGGAAGACCAACGAAGTCAGAAGGTTGGAAAGCATCCCGAACACGGTTTGGGTCCATCCCAGCGGCGACTCCGGCGTCAGGACGATTTTCCGCACTCCGGCGGCCGACTGGATCTCGTAGGTGACGGGAGCCCCCGGCGGCCGCCCCGCGAGGTACCGCTGCAGGGCCGGCAGGTTGGAAAAGGGCTGCCCGTCCAGCGACAGGACGGTTTCCCCGATGCGGATTCCGGCCCGGTGGGCGGGGCTGCCGGCCAAGACCGTCTGCACGCCCTGGGGGCCGACGTTCAGGCCCACGGCGAACCGGCGGTCGTCGTGGTCCGTCTTCTTCTGGCTGTTGATGGACATTCCGACGCCCGGCCGGAACAGCGGCTGCCCCACCCGGGTCACCGAGACGACGAGGCTCAGGACGAGGATGGCCCCAAAAACGGCGATGTTGATCCAGGAAATGGTTCTGGTTCCCATGGCGGCTCCAGCGGGCATCCTACCGGAAGTGCCGCCCCATTTCAACGGCGTTTCCATCGCCGGCCGTCTGTGGTAGACTTTCCCCATTCCTTCGGGAAATCCTGGCTGGATGGAGCCTCCGTTGAGAAAAATGCTCGAGAACCCGTTTGCGCCCGCGACCGCTTTCTGGGACCCCGGGGGATGCCCGGAGGGGACGGAAATCGCCCTGCACCCCCTGGCCATGGCGGAAATCCACTACGACACCTACGACGTGCGCTCCCAGGTGAAGGTCACCGGCGACACCCTGGTGGCCTACCCCATGATCAGCATGGAAGACGATTTCCTGTGGACCCCCGACATGTTCCGGATCGTCAATCGTGCGCAGTTGCAGCCGCTGCCCGCCTCCGGCGTCGTCTTCCACGCGCCGGACCCCCTGCCGGACTTCCGCAGCCTGGTGCCGAAAATCCGGGAAGCCTTCCTGCGCCACTTCTCCATCCCGGTCCTGCACCACCGGGAGCTGCAGTTGTTCTCACACCCGTCCGAGAGTCCTTCGGATTTCACGGCCCGCTGCCGCACGGCCCTCCGGGAACGTTGCACCGGCGATTGGATGTTCCTGCAGAAGAAGCTGCGCCGCGATCTGGACGGCATCCGGGAGCGCTACCACCTGCGGCCCGTGGTGAGCGACGAAGCCGACAGCTTCGCCCACGTGGAGGAAAAGCGGAAACGGATGATCACGGAGGCGTCGGAGGCGCTGACCCGCCACTTCATCACCTTCGGCTCCCCTGTGGAAATCCCACCCGTGCCCGACATCCTGGTGCTGGACGACCTGGAGTACGCCTTGCAGGAACTCCTGGTGGACGCCGCCCGGGAACTGGGCAAGTTCTACGCCCATTTCGAGAGCGACCTGGCATCTGTCGAAACTCATCGCATCCACTTGAAAACGGCCGACATCACCGTCCACCAGTGCTCGGTTCTGTGGGTGTGCGCGAAGGCGGAGGAATAGCCGCCGGTTTTGCCCCCTGGAGGGCCCGCATGACCAACCCCCGCCCCGCCCACCCTCCCCGCCGGGTTCTTCTCTCCGGCCGGCCCCGGCGGCTTTTCCGCCTCCCTCTCGTCCTGCTGCTCGCCCTGGCCGCCGGCCGGGTCTGGCCCCAGGCCCCGGCCGCCCCGCCGGCGGCCGGGAACGCCGTGTCCGTCGTCGAGTCATACCGGGCCGGGAACGCCGTCAAGCTGGCCTATGCCTGGGTGCCGGGCTCCCGCCGGACCCTGAAGGAATCCTTCTCCAGGCACTTTTCCAGCAGCAAGGTCGATTTCACCGTCACCGGCGAGTTCACCGCCTCCCTGGGCGTGACCGGGACCTGGAAAGGCCTGGCCACCATGGCCCTGCAGCGTGACCGCAAAGAAGCCAAGGTGGTCAACAGCGTCGTCGACGGGAGGAACCGCACCGAAGAGGACCAGAAAGCCAACGCAGAGAGGCTGCGGACCCTCCCGGCCAGCTTCGCCGAGGCCAACCGCTGCGACGCGGCCGGAAACGCCCTGCTGCCCTGGAGCGCCACCCGGGAGTGGACCAGCGAAACTCTCCCGCTGACGCCGGAAATCATCCCGCTGCCCTCCCGCCCCCTGCGCCAGGGGGATTCCTGGAATGCCGGCCCCATGGCCCTCCAGTGCACCGCCCTGGGCGTCGAGGAATGCCAGGGCGTCCCCTGCGTGAAGATCGCCGTTTCCTACGGCCAAGGGGGGATCACCGGCACCGTCCTGTTCGACCCGCAAGAGGGGTTTCCGCGACGCCATGACTTCGCCTACCGTTACGAGACCGCTTTCGGCAAGGTGAACGAGAAGTGGACGGTCACCCTGGCGGACATCGTCCGGGGGGAGCAGCCGGAGCACTGGCTGAAAAGTGGCCCGCTGGCCCATGGCGTGATCGCCAGTTATCAACTGGCCGGCCTGCCGTTGCCGGACAGCGTCCGCGCGCTGCTGCTGCAGCGCCTCGCGGCCACACCCGGCGACCGGGACGTCGCCACCCTGCTCAGCCTGTTCTACCGGAAGCGCCTGGATCCGCCGCCGGCCGACCTCCTGGAAAAGCTGTTCGGCAGCGTCTCGCCGCGGGTGCGCTGCCTGTGCGTGCGGCTGCTGTCGGCCGCCGAACCCCGGGAGCGGGAGACGGTCCTCCTCCGGGCCGCCCAGGATCCCGATTTCTTCGTCCGCCGAGCGGCGGAGGAGGCCAGGAACGGCCCCGCCGCCGGAGCGGCGGCGTCCCCGGAGGACGTGACGGCCCTGCCGCCGGGCACTTTCCTGGAACCGTTGGACGCCGCCCCGTTCGCCGGCTGGCCGTACGTGGTGCGCATCCCCGAGGATTACCGGGGCGACCGCCCCTTCCCCCTCCTCGTTTTCCTGTCCGGCGGCGACGGGCGCGCCCTGGTCGGCGCGCAGAGCTGCAAGGCGGCCCTCCGCGAGACCGGCTTCCTGGCGGTCTTTCCCCAGTCCGTCGGCATGTGGTGGGAGGCCGACAGCACCCGGATGCTCATAGCTTTGATTGAAGAAATAAAGAAAAAGTACAATATCGACAGGAACAGGGTCTACCTGGCCGGTTTCAGCAACGGGGCCACCGCCATCCTCTCCTCGGCCGGCCGCTACCCCCACCTGTTCGCCGCCGCCGCTTCCCTGAACGGGGCCGGCGTCGGCGGTCCCCCGGGATACGGTTTGCTGTCCAACCTGTCGGCCCTGCCGCTGCTCTTCGTGTCGGGCGAGAAGGACGCCGTCCTCCCCCCCTGGGCCACGCGGAAGACGGTGGAAGCGCTGCGGGAGTTCCCCCGCACGGCCCCCCTGGAAATGAAGGTTTTCCCGGATTTCGGGCATGACCTGATCCTGGGGCAGAAGAACGACCCGACCTTCCCCTTCCTGCTGGCCCAGGTGCGGAACCCCTTCCCGGAAGCCCTCGACTTCCGCCTGCGCGGCCGGGACTATCCCCGGCACTACTGGCTGGAAGTCCTGTCCCTGACCGGCGCCGAGGGCCGCGTCCAGGCCAGCGTGGACGAGCACCGGAACATCGTCCTGCACACGTCCGGCATCGGGCGGCTGCGTCTTCGCCTCGGCGGCGGGAGGCTGTCGGGGGCGGAACCGCTGCAGGTGACCGCCGACGGGCGGGTCCTCTTCTCCGGACCGCCGCCGGCGGCGAGCCACCAGTCCGGCGAGGACCCCGCCTACGCCGACGCCCCCATCCTCGACCTGGACCTGGCCCAGTGAAGGCCATCGGGCACAAGCACGCGGTCCGCCTGGCGGCACCGGAACAACGGCAGGTCCTGTTCGTCCGGGACCGGTACAACAAGCACAGCATGGCGGCCCTGGCCGGCGCGCTGGACTCCCGCCCCCCGGAAAGCCCCACCGAACCTCTTTTCGTGCGGGCCGAAGACGTCGAGCGCCTGCTCGAGCGGGACGGCCGCCCCGGCCAGGAACTGCTCCTGGCCTGCTCCTTCCATACGTCCCACCTGCCCGCCATGGCGGCCTGGGTGGGCCGGATCCGGGAATGCGCGGCCCGCCACGGGGTGCGGATCGTCTTCCTCTCCGGGGGAACGCACGCCTCCGGCGACCCGGAAACCACCCTCCTGGCGGGCTTCGACTATGCCTACCAGGGCGAGGGCGAGCCGGTCGCCGGCCTCCTGGTGGACGTCTTCGCCCGCGGCGGGTCTCTGGAGGAACTGCCCGGCCTGACCTTCCACCACGGCGAGGCGCTGCAGCAGAACCCGCGGCCCCCGCTGGTCGACCTGGACGACTACCTGCCCTTCTCCCCCGCGAGGCGCCTGCTCTCCCCCATCGAGGTCAGCCGCGGCTGCCCCGGCGCCTGCGGCTTCTGCCAGACCCCCTTCCTCTTCGGCGTCCGCATGCGGCACCGCCGCCTCGACCGGGTCCTGGAGGCCTGCGCCGGGGCCAAGGCCGCCGGCCTGAAGGACCTGCGTTTCGTCACCACCAACGCCTTCGCCTACGGTTCGCCCGACGGCCGCACCCCCAACCCGGCCATGGTGGAGCAGCTGCTCCTGGGCACGGGGAGGCTGTTCGGCAAGGACCACATCTACTACGGTTCGTTCCCCTCGGAGACGCGCCCTGAATCCGTCACGGCGGAAATCGTGGCCCTGATCCGCCGGCTGGCCGGCAACGACAACCTGGTCATCGGCATGCAGTCGGGGTCCGACGATTTCCTGGAGCGGCTGCGCCGGGGCCACACCACCGACGACGTGTTCCGCGCCGTGGAGATCGCGGTGGCCGCGGGTTTCCGCATCTACGTGGATTTCATCTTCGGGCTGCCCGGAGAGGAGGAGGCCGACCGCCTGGCCACCGAGCGCGTCATCGAGCGCCTGTCGCGCATGGGGGCCACGGTGCACGGGCACGCCTTCATCCCCCTGCCGGGCACGCCGCTCTGGAACCGGCCGCCCCAGGAGATCGGCCCGTCCACCCGG
The DNA here is from genome assembly GCA_964436005.1 of uncultured Acidobacteriota bacterium. Lineage (GTDB taxonomy): Bacteria > Acidobacteriota > JAAYUB01 > JAAYUB01 > JAAYUB01 > JAGNHB01. Next base: position 3,806 of record CAYTBK010000142.1, on the reverse strand, counting down.
CGGCTCATGGAGAGCCTGCCCCCGGGCAGCCACTGCGGACGGTGGAAGCAGCAGGAAGCGGAAGCCCGGGCCGTCTTGCATTTCCGCCGGGAACACCTGGCCTCCCGACGGCGGAACCGTCCCTGATCCCGGCAACCGGTGCAACGTACCATGACGGCAAATGTCACAGGCCCCCTTTCCCGACCGGACGCCGATCCCGCGCCCACCTTCCCGGTTTTCTGCTCACTGATCCCGCGGGAACTGCTCCGGCTGGCCGGGTACCGGGAAGTGGAAATACTGCCGGAGACCGGTAGCTGCGCCGCCAGTCTGGACCGCTGCGCCCTGAGCGAGAGCCTCTGCTCGTGGGCCCGGTTCCTGGCCGGGCTTTTGACCAGGCCGGAAAGCCCCTTTCCGCTCATTGTCGTGCCCAACAGCTGCGACGCCCTGGCCCGCCTGAAGGACGCCCTGGTCAGCGAGGCCGAGGACCGGAGCGTCTTTTTCCTGGACTTCCCCCGCAATTCCTCACCGGCCGCAGAACGCTACCTGGCCGGGCAATTCCTCCGGCTGGCCGGGGCGCTGGGCCTCAGCGAGGAAACGTTCCCGTCCGCACCGGGGAAATCCTTCCCCACCCGCCCGGAACCGGACGCCGACCTCTTCGAGGGGCCGGACGCCAACCGCCCGCGGGTGGGCCTCTGCGGTTCCGTTTATTCGGAAGGCCCTTTGGTGGAGAGGCTGGCGCAGGCCGGCGCCGCCGCCGTCGTCCTCCGTCGCTGCGGACGCCCTTTCCCGGGGCCGGAAAGGATCGGCCGGGAGCCCGGCGGATCCCTGGCCGAGTTCTGCCGGCGTTTGGCCGAACAGTACCTTTCCACGGCGACCTGCCCCCGGATGACGAACGAGGCTTTCGGAGAGGCCTTGAAATGGGACATCGCCCGGTACCGTCTAGACGCCATCGTGGTCCCGGTGCTCAAGTTCTGCGACCGCTACCACCAGGCGGTCGAAGCCCTGCAAGCACAACTGCCGGAAGGCTTCCCCGTCCTGCTGGTGGAAAGCGACCTCGAGACCGGCTTTTCCGAGCAGACGGCCACCCGGCTCGAAGCCTTGGTGGAATGTTTGAATGAAATTGCAAGGAAGGGCAGACCGGCCAGCCCGGCCGCCCTTCCCCCGTCCGGCGGCGAAGGGCGCCTGCGGATGGGCGTGGACGCCGGCAGCACCCAGGTGAAGGCCGTGCTGCTGGAGGCGGGCGGGCGGGTCCTGGGCACCGCCATCCGGCCGACCGCGGGCCGGACGGCCGATTCCCTGCAGGCGGCCGTAGAAGCCCTCCTGGCGGATGCCGGCCTGGGCAGGGCGGCGGTCGCGACCCTCGGCACGACCGGCTACGGCCGCAAGAGCATGGCAGAGGGAACGATCGCCACGGAGATTTCCTGTCACGCCCGAGGGGTGGCCCACTATTTCCCGCACCCGGCCACCGTCATCGACGTGGGCGGGCAGGACAGCAAGGTGATCGCCATGGACGGCCGCGGCCGAGTCCTGCGCTTCGCCATGAACGACAAGTGCGCCGCCGGCACCGGCCGGTTTCTCGACGCCACGGTCCGGGCGCTGCACCTTGATTTCGAGCGGTTCAGCGCCCTGTCCGCCGCGGCCCGGAACGAGGTGCCCGTGACGAGCATGTGTTCGGTCTTCGCCGAGTCGGAGGTCGTCTCCCTCATCGCCGGCGGGGCCCCGCTGGAAGGAATCGTCCGGGGCCTCAACGCCTCCATCGCCAGGCGCGTCGCGGCCATGGTGCGGCGAATGGACGGACGGCCGCCCTTCGTGCTCACCGGGGGCGTTTCCCGGAATGACGGGTTTGTGCAGGAACTCCGCCGCGAACTGGGGGAGGACGTCCTCGTCCTGGAATACTCGCCTTTCGCCGGGGCCATCGGCGCGGCCCTCCTGGCCCGCCCGGAGGAAGCGTGAAAGCCTGGGTGGGCCGCCTCGTCCACAAGGCCGCCCGGGCCGGGCGCCGCCCGCTGGCCGTCGACGCCGGCCTGGCGGCCCTGGCCCTGTGGACCTGCCTGCCCCGGCGGGGGAAACTGCCCTCCATCCGGCAGCTGGAAGCCGCCAACCTCCGGTATTACCGGCAAGGCCTGGCGGCCGGGCAGAACAGCGTGTGGACGTCGATCTTCGCCCCCGCCGAACTCTTTCGCGCCTTCGGGCTGTCTCCCGTCTGCCTCGAGGGCCTGGCCGGCCTCCTGGCCGCCGCCGGCGCCGAGCAGGCCTTCCTGCAAACCCCGTCCCACGCGGCCGTTCCCAACACCCTGTGCACGTTCCACCGGGTCATCCTGGGTCTGGGCCTTTCCTCGCTGCTGAGCGCCCCGCGGGCCGTCGTTTCCGCTTCGGCCCTGTGCGACGGCAACAACGTGAGTTTTCGCCAGCTGGCCGCCCGGCGCGACCTGCCTTTCCGGTTGCTGGACATTCCCCCGGAGCCTTCCGGCCCTGCCGTGGGCTACCTGGTGGAACAGCTGCGCGACCTGGCCGCCCTGCTCCAGTCGCTGACCGGACGCCCCCTGGACGAATCGGCCTTCGAGGAAGCCGTGGCCCACTCGCGCGAGACCGTGCGCCTGGCCCGCACCCTCTACCGGCAACGGTGCTCGCTCAGGCGCAACGTTTTCCACGCCCACCAGATGATCAACCTCCTTTTCCCCCTCCAATCCCTGGCCGGAACCCGCCGGCTGAACGACACCCTGCGCGCCCTGATCCACGACCTCGACGACGGGCGCCGCTGGGGCCGGTCGTTCGGCCAGCCGCTCACCGAACCGGACGCCGTGCGGATCGTCTGGGCTCACATCGCGCCGCTGTACGACTACAACGCCATCTGGAACATCCTGGACGATGGGCGGCAGGCGAAAATCGTGGCCGAAGAGTGCTCCCACCTGGATTTGGACCCGGACGCGGACGACTGCCGCGAACCCTTCGCCTTCGTGGCCCGGCGGCTCATCGCCACGCCCCAGAACGGGCCGCTGGAGCGCCGCCTAGAAAGGCTGGAGCACATCCGGCGGGAGGCGGGCGCCGACGCCGTGATCCACTTCTCCCACTGGGGCTGCCACCAGGCCGCCGGGGCGGCCCCGCTCATGGCCCGCCATTTTCAGTCCCTGGGCGTGCCCTTCCTCAACCTGACGGGAGACTGCGTGGATTCGGCCGCCGCCGGCCGGGAACAGCACGCCACCCGCGCCGAGGCCTTCCTCGAGTCGATCCGCGGAACCGGGGAGCGCGGAGTTCGCCGAGGATGAAAACCGCCCACCGGTCCGTCAAATAAACAAGAACATCGCAAAGGCGAAGAAAACGTTTCCCAGCACAGCCCCGATGAACACTCGGACACCGGATTTCATGGCTTCAGTCCCGCCTCCGAGACGAGTGCGGATTCCCCCCGCCCTGGCCAATGGCAAGGGACAGGATCGCCCCGATGAACGGGGCGGTGGCGAAGTAGGCTCCCGTCCGGGCCGCCCCCAGATGGCGGAGGGCGAGGACGAAGAAACTCAGGCTCAGGCCGTAACAAACGAAACCGACCAGCCCGAGCAGGACAGATACGCTCATTTCAGGCCAGTTTGCCCCTTCGCTCCGGGCCAGCAGCAGGTTGATGGTCCCGGCGACCAACCCTTTGACCATGGTGACGTAGAACGGGGACGCCAGCGCGACTTTGCGCGTCAGGTTGTTGTCGATGCCCCAGCACAGGCAGGCCAGCAGGACGAGCAGAGGCCCGCTTCCCCCCGACGGTCCGGGGGCGCCGGCCCAGGACAAGGCCACGGCGCCTACCAGAATGGCGGCCGTCCCGCCCAGCGCCCTCCGGCCGA
>CAYTBK010000141.1:0-9984 GCA_964436005.1 uncultured Acidobacteriota bacterium | reverse complement strand
AGGAGGGGGTGACCACGGAAATCTTCACGTTGCCTTCTTCGTCCTGCCGGCCGGGTGGCGGTCCGCTCGGCCGGCTTCACCTCACCCCAGCGTTCGCTTCAGTTTCTTCCAGGCCCGACGGGGAAAGGAAGCCGCCGCGGCCAGAACGTTTCCGACCTGGACCAGGGGAGCGATCCGCCGCCCTGCTTTCTGCTCTTCCTCGATGAAAGCGAGGAGTTGAGTCTCCTGCTTCCGCCAGCGGGCGTGCCCTTCGGCCGCCGAGGCCCGGGCCCCGCGCCGGAGCGCCTCGATGGCCGCAAAGTCCAGCGGGCGCAGGGAGGACGGATTGTACAACAGACCGTTGACGCCGTGCCGGATATATTCGTTCATGGTCGGGCAGTCGGGGGCCACCACGACCATCCCCCGGGCCAGGGCCTCGAGGAAGGACATGCCGATGCCCTCGTACCGCCGCGGGGAGAAGAACACGTTGGCCCGGTTCAGGGCGGCGAAATAGTCCTCCCGTTTTTCGAACCAGTTCGAAATGGTGATGGCATTCTTCCGGGAGTCTTCCGCCGATGGCGTTACCGGCCCGTATCCCGGCGGGTCGACCGCCAGGTGGAGGTGGAAGGATTGAAAGGACGTCTCCCCCATGAGGTTGCAGACGTGTTTCCAGGTGACGTCGGACGTCCGCTGCCAGAGGAAACCGCGCAGGCCGTCGTCGCCTTCTCCGGCGGGCTCTGCGGCCGGGGGGAGGAAATACTGGAAGTGCCGGGAGTTCATTCCCAGCGCGGAGAGCCGGTCGTGGAGGGTCCGGGAAAAATTCAGCACCTTGAAATGGCGGTACTTCTGCCAGAAATGGTCCGTCCAGCCGCCGCTCTGGTCGTACATTGGCGCCAAAACGACGTTCCGGAAGCCGCAGTGCCTGATCTCGTCCGGGGAGTACCGGTCGATGAGCTGGAAGAACAGGACGACGTCGTAGCCGCCTTTCGCGATAACCTGCAGGTCGGCGCGGGGGCCGTGGGCCCACGATTCGTCCCAGAAGACGTCGACTTCGTAGGCCCGGCGCAGGAGGTCCATCAGGAAGAAAGTCGCCGTCGACTTCCGGTGAAAGGAGTGATCCACGAAGGCCAGTTTCCCGATCATGGCGCCAGACCGTTCCTTCTGTTCGTTACGATCATGTTCAAAACCCGGCTGCCGAAACGTTGGTGAAACGCTTCCCGCGCTTCGGGGCTCGCTCCCGAATGAACCGTGCGGGCGGCCGTCTCCAGCTCCAGAAGGTAGCCGTCGATGAATTCCCCGGCCTGCTTCCGGAGAATGTCCGGAACCTTCGCCGATTGGCAGCGGCCATCGAATCGAGGTCTGATTTCCCCGGCCAGAGAGAGGATTCCGTCGATCTCGGCGTCGTCGGGCGGCGATGGAGGGAACAGGGCGCAATTCTTGTTCTGGGCGGAAAATTGCGCGCGACATTCGGCGAAGGAGGCCCAGTCGTTGACCTCGTAGCGCAGGGATTCATCCGTTCGGAAGAGCAGGAACAGCCTTTCGGCCAGGTCGCGGGGCATGATGGTCAGGCCCGGCATGTCGTAATGAGGTTCGTGCAGCACGTTGAGCGGGTGGCTGCAATTGTGCAGGCTGACGAAAGCGAAGGCGGCGGGGCCGTCGTTGAGCAGGCGGGCAATCTGCGTGAGCGCGGCCGACCTGTCCGCCACGTGCTCCAGGACGTCGTTGCAGAAGATGACGTCGAAACGCCCCAGTTGCACCGGGCCGATTGTCTCGATGCCGGACTGAATCAACTGGATGCCCTTGCGGACCGACGAGGGGCAGCCGTCGATGTTCAGCGCCGCCGTGGCCAGGCGGCCCTCGTCGACCTCGACCCCCACGGCCCGCCGGGCCCCCTGCTCCCGGAATGCGACCAGGGCGTGGCCGGAAGAGCAACCGATGTCCAGGCAATCCTTGCCGCGAATCAGCCGCCTGTCGTGGAAATAACGGGAAAGAAAACGGATGTGTTCGTGGCTGCGCATCCGGCCGCCCAGTTCCGCCTCGACGATCAGATCGAACCGGGGATGCGCCGCATGTGTCTCCCGCACGTGGTTCCAATAGTGTTTCGTATAGGCCGGATTGGTTCCGTAGCGGCGGATCAGGCCGGCGACATCGGTAGGCACGGCGGGGCGGGGCGCGAAATGCCGGGAGAGGGTTTTCAGCCAGGACGGGATTTTCATGGGGGTATTCGGGCTCCTGAAGGCGGAAAATACTGTTTGACCCGGGACAAGTCAAGAAAAAAGGCGGCTTGGCCCATCGGGGCCGGGAAATGCTCCTCCTGGGACCGGGGCCGGAGCGGAGCTTCGCCGGTGCGAGAAGCGGTGGCATTGCCCGGGCGGTTCTGGTACGATCCTGGCGCGAAAAGATCTTTGCGTGGCCATGTCCACGCCGCGGGGAAACGCACATGAACTTTTGGGAAAACAAGCGGGTGCTGGTCACCGGGGGGACCGGGTTCCGGGCGCAGGTGGACTTTGCCGAAGGGCTGCGCCGGACCGTCGCGTGGTACCTGTCCACCCGGCCCGGAGAAGCGGGAGACAGGTGAATTTTTACTTGACGGTTTCACCATCGTGATGGATTCTGACCCAAGAATTGTCGCCTGAGGTGAAAATGGCCAGGGAGCTTCAGACTCTGCCGGACGGATGGCGGGCTTTCTTGCGGATCACCGGTTTCGACTTCATCTGCGAAGTGGACCGGGAGAGCCGTTACCGGTATCTCAATCCCACTTACGAACAGGCCCTGGACCTGCCCAGCGCGGAAATCCTGGGGCACACGCCGGCCGAGCTGGGACTGATCCATCCCGACGATTGGCCGGTGCTGCAGGAAGCCATCCAGCCGCTGTTCGAAGAAAACGAACCCATTCGGACCGAATACCGCTATCGCGGCCGAGGCGGTGCCTGGCGCTGGGCGGAGAGCACGGCCGAGGCTTTCCTGACCGAGGCGGGCGAGTGGCGGGCCGTCTTCATTTCCCGGGACACCACCGAGCGGAAAGAGCTGGAGAACTCCCTCGCCGCCAGTGAAGCGAACTATCGCTCGATCATCGAGCACGCCGTGGACGCCATCCTGATCGGTAACCCGCGGGGCGAGATCATCGAAGCCAACCGGAGGGCCTTCGAGATCACCGGTTATCCGGCGGCCGAACTGCTGGGCTTGAACATCGCCGACCTCTTTTCCCCCGAGGAAAGGGCTCGGGTGCCGCTGCGCTACGACTTGCTGGACCAGGGGCAGGACGTCCGTAACGATCGCTTCCTGCGCCGCCGGGACGGTGGTCTGGTTCCCATCGAGATGAACACCCGGAAGTTGCCGGACGGGCGGTACCAGGCCTTCGTCCGGGACGTGACCGAGCGACTGCGCATCCAGGATGAACTGTACCGGGAGTCGACGTCCTTGCGGAATATCATCGACCACCACCCCATGTCCATCCAGGTGGTGGACACCGAGGGCCGGACGCTCAAAGTCAACCCGGCCCACACCCGGCTGTTCGACGCGGTGCCCCCGCCGGACTACTCCATCTGGACGGACCCGCTGGTGGAACGGCAGGGGCTGGGGCCGCTGATGCAGAAAGCCCGTTCCGGGGAAGTGGTTTTCTTCCCGGAATTCTATTACAACGTGCACGAATTGATAGCGGACTTTCCCGACCACCCGATCTGGCTGCGCATGGTCGCGTTTCCCGTGAAGGACAAGCAGGGGCGGCCCGAGCGGTACGTCTTCGTGCACGAGGACGTCACGGCCAAGCGGGCCGCGGAGGATGCCCTGGCCAGGACCCGGGGCATCCTTATGGCTGCCATCGAGCAGTCGCCCTCCGGGATCATCGTCGCCGACGCCCCGGACGTGCGGATCCGCTTCGCCAATTCCGCCGCTCTGGGCATCCGCGGCCAGGGAGTTCACCAGCTCACCGACATCGGATTCATGGAACACGGGTTGCGCTGGCAGACCTTCGAGCTGGACGGGAAGACGCCCTACCCTCCGGAGAAACTGCCGCTGTCCCGGGCCATCCTGGAAGGGGTCGAGTCCCGCAATGTGGAAGTCATCATCCGCCGGGACGGGGGAGAAGACCGGATCGTCTCCGCCAACGCGGCCCCCGTGCGTTCCCCTGACGGGACCATCGAGGCGGGGGTGGTGATCTTCCACGACATCACGGAGGCCAAACGCCTGGAAAACGCCCTTCGGGAGAGCGAGCGGAAGTTGGCCGAACTCATCGATTACCTGCCGGACGCCACCCTGGCCATCGACCGGGATCGCCGGGTGGTGATCTGGAACCGGGCCATCGAGAAGATGTCCGGCATTCCCGCCGCCGAGATGCTGGGGAAGAGCGGGTACGCCTACACCGTGCCGTTCTACGGGCACCCCCGTTCCCAGCTCATGGACCTGCTCTGGAAACCGGATCCGGAGCTGGAGGCGAAGTACCAGTCCCTGCGCCGCGAGGGCGACACCCTTTTCGCCGAGGCTTTCGCCCCCGCCCTCTACGGGGGGAAGGGCGCCTTCATCTGGCTCAAGGCCACGGCCCTGCGGGACGAAACCGGGCAGATCGCCGGAGTCATCGAGTCCATCCGCGACATAACGGACTTCAAGCTGGCGGAGCAGGCGGTCCGGGAAAGCGAGGACCGTTTCCGCGGCCTGTACCTGAACACTACCGACAGCATCTTCTGGATCGCCGTGGAAGAGGACGGCGGGTTTCGCTACGAGGGCGCCAACCCGGCCCATGCCATCCTGACGGGCTTTCCCGGCGAGGAACTCATCGGCCGGCACCCCCGCCAGTGCTTCGAAGCCGGGCTGGCCGACAGGCTGATGTCCAACTACAGCCGGTGCATCGCCTCCGGGGTTCCCATCTGCTACGACGAGCGTTTCAAGGTCCAGGGGGAAACGAAAGACCTGGAAACCCTGCTCGTGCCCATCCGGAACGACCAGGGCCGCATCTACCGCCTGGTGGGGACGTCCCGCGACATCACCCAGGCCAAGGCGGCGGAGGAAGCCCTGCGCCAGGCCCAGAAGCTGGAGAGCCTGGGCATCCTCGCCGGGGGCATCGCCCACGACTTCAACAACCTTCTCACGGCCATCCTGGGGAACCTGAACCTGGCCCAGCTGATGGCCTCGCCGGAATCGCCCGCCCAACCCCACCTGGAGGCGGTGGAGAAGATCGTGCTGAAAGCCTCTGAACTGACCCGCCAGATGCTGGCCTACTCGGGGAAAGGCCGTTTCGTGGTTCGCGCCCACGACCTCAACGAGGTCGTCCAGGAGATGACCCACCTTCTGCGGGTCAGCATTTCCAAGAAGATCAACCTCCGATTGAAGCTGATCCAGGAGACCGTGCCGGTCAAGGCCGACGCGGCCCAGATCCAGCAGGTGATCATGAACCTGGTGACCAATGCCTCCGACGCCATCGGGGACCAGGAAGGCACCATCAGCATCCACACCCGGAAGGAGGTGCTGGACGAATCCTACATCAATGGCCACTTCGCTTCCCAGAACCTGAAGCCGGGCCCCTACGCCACCCTGGACGTGAGCGACTCGGGGTGCGGTATCGCGCCGGAAGTCCTGGACCGCATCTTCGACCCCTTTTTCACCACCAAGACCTCCGGCCGCGGGCTCGGGCTTTCGGCCATGCTCGGCATCTTGCGGGGGCATGGGGCCGGCTACAAGATATTTTCGGAAGTGGGCCGGGGGACAACGTTCAAGATCTTCTTCCCCCTGGCCGCCAGGCTGGACGGCCCCGTGCCGTCAGCGGAGGATGCGGGCGGGACGTCCATGGCGGGGCGTGTGCTTCTGGTGGACGACGAGCCCAATATTCTGGAAACGATCCAGACGGCCCTGCAGTTGCTGGGGCTCAAGGTGACCACAGCGCGGGACGGGCAGGAGGCGGTGCAGGCCTTCTCGCGGGAACCGGACGCCTTCGACGTCGTGCTCATGGACCTCACCATGCCGAGGATGGACGGCCGGGAGGCCTTTCTGGAGCTCCGGAGCATCCGCCCTGACGTGCGCGTCGTATTGTCCAGCGGCTACAGCGAACAGGAGTCGGTGCAGGAACTCCTGGGACAGGGCCTGGCCGGATTCATCCAAAAACCATATCAGCTGAGGGAATTGAGGCAAATTCTGGCCCGCTTCCTGCACTCGTGAGGCCACGCCGGCCGGGCCGGCTTTCCGGTTCAGGATGACAAGGCCGGGATGCCGGCCGTTTCCGTTTTTTTCAAGATGTAATTTCGGGGCGGAGAGATGCGGCCACGTCCAGCACCTGACGGGCGGTGTCTCTCCAGCAAGTGCTCCGGAACCGGGCGGAAATCTCCGTTTCCCGCTCCCGGACATAGGCGGGGTCGTCCAGGACCCGCTCCAGTTTTCCCACAAATTCTTGCAGATTCAGAGGGTCGAAATAGTCTGCCAGGTCGCCCCCGATTTCTGGGATGGAACCGGCCTTCGAGGCCAGGCACAGTCGGGAGAGAGACATGCTTTCCGCTACTGGCAGCCCCCACCCCTCGTAGAGGGAAGGGTACACCGAGGCCAGGCAGTTCCGGTAATACCACGCCAGTTCCATGTCGACGACGTCGTTCACCACGTGGATGTGCCGGTTGATGCGACGGTTGCACCGGACCTGCCGGAGCAGGTCCGCGACGTGGTTGTGGACGACGCCCACGCAGACCAGGTCGGGGCAGGCGGTGCCCCGTTTCTCGACCAGGACTTGCCAGGCGTCGAAGAGGAGCCGGTGGTTTTTACGGATGTCCAGGGTGGAAACGCAAAGGAAAAAGGGCCGTTCCGGAATAAAACGAGGCAAGGGGAGGGGGCTGCGCTGGCCATCGGCGAGGCCGACGTTCTCCGCGAAAGCATCCCCCAGCCGGATCACCGAGATCGGGGGCGTTTCCCGACGGCATTCCGCGCAGTATCGCCCGATCTCTTGCCGGGAAAACTGCGAGATGGTCAGCACGCGGTCGGAGTGAAACAGCCAGTTGCGCGCCCAAGCGGAGAACATCCGGGTGGCTTCCGGGGTCACCCACTGTTCGTACTGGATGGGAATGAGATCACAGATCAGGGTCATGAGTCTGACCCCCCCGTCGCGCAGCCTCACGGCAGCGGCTCCGTGGCCAGGAAAGCCCCAGGAGGCGCCGAAGCACATCAGCGTGTCTCCAGTCCGGATCGGGCATTCTGGATCTTCTGACTGGACTAGCGGGGAAACGGGCGGCACTTCGTTCGTGGGAAAGGACGGGCGAACGATCTCCGCCGGCGAGTAGGCCTGCCGGTGCCGCCAGCCATGGATGGCCTTCCGGAAACGGCGCAGGGCGACCTTGATGTCCCAGATGGCCTCGCATACTTCCCGGCCTTCCGGGGAAGTCCCGAAAACGCGGCGGGAAGAAAGGAGCCTTCTCTTGGCGGTTACGGGTTTCGGGGCGCTTGCTGCCTGCTCCACCAGAACCACTGGTGCCAGGGGCATTTCCTTCTTGCCGGATCCGACCGGTTCCTTCTTCCCGGGGGCTTCCGGGCGGGAGCCGAACAAGTGGTCGGGCAGCAGGCGCTGGACCGCCGGCGGTAAGACGGTCCACCCTGTTTCGTGGAACGTGTCAGTGGATTGGCCGTAACAGACCGGCCGGACATCGGCGCCGCATTCCAGCAGGCCGCGCAGGATCCCCATCTCGAGGCGCTGAATGCCGGTGACGTGACCGAGACCCCAACCGACCATTTCCGAGATGTCGTACCAAAGGCGGCCCGTGTCCCGGTCCGACACGGCGGCGGCCTCGCCTGGAGGGCTGTCGGGTGCGGGTTTGCCGTCGCCCGGCCCGGCGGGGCGGACCCGCCCTTTCGCCATGACGCCGGTCACCGTGTCGTCCTTGGCGCCAGGGCGTGCCCCGGCCACAGCGTGAACCCGTCGTTCACGTTGGCGGGAAAGGAAAGGGCCTTCCGCAGATCGGGCTCTTCGCGTCGGTAGTAGAAACGGTTCAGCCCGTCGAAGAGGGCGAACTCGTAACCCGCTTCGATCAGCAGGCCTTCCCACTCGAACCAGGCGGGTTCGAACCGGCGGGGGTCTTCTTGGGGCCTCTTGGGCCGGATGGCTTCCAGCAGGATGACGCGGGGGCGGAAGGCGTGCCATTCGCCCCCCAGGATGACGTCCCGTTCGGCCCCTTCGACGTCGATTTTCAAAAACTCGACTTCCCGTTGGGCGTACTGCTCGGTGATCCGGGCCAGGGTGGTGATGCGCGTCGGCCAGGACCCGGCCGGAAAACCCATCGATTCCGCCAGGTTCCGGTTGCCGTCCGGGACGATGCTGCCCAGGCCGGAGTCGCCGTACTCGTGGAAATCGGCCCAGCCTTCCGACTGCCCCACCGCCACGTTGAGGTTGATGTCCCGCGGCCTTTCCCGAACGAATTTCTCGTGGAAGCGGGGCACGGGCTCCACGTTGATCCCCGACCAGCCGGCATCGTAGAAATGCTTGGTGACGGAGTCCACCACCGGGTCGAAGGCCCCCAGGTCGATGTAGAACCCCCGGGGCACATCGCAGAAGACCCGGTTCAGCACGACGTCTTCCAGGTTCTGGGCGTACGAGATCACTTCCGGGGACCTCCTGCTTCCGCATTGGCCCCGCCCGCGGCCCCGTCTTTCTTGACCACCACCAGCCCGATGGACGTGGCGGCATACCCGGCCAGGTCCAACCGCAGGTGCCTGGTGAGGTGCGGGGTTTCCGTGGTGAGGGGATAGTATTCCGGCCGGTCGACGTAGGTGTCGGTCTCGTGGCGGCCGCACGACAGGTCGAGCGGTTCGACGCGGTGTCCTTTTTCCCGGAGCCAGGCGCAGAGGCTCTCGATGTCCCGAAGCCGGTAGATCGCCAGGTTGTGCGCTTCCAGGGTGTCCTCGTTGGACGTCAGGTTGAATTCGGTGGTGTGCACGGCCACCCCGCCCGGGCGCAGGCAGTCCATCTGCCGTTTCATGAAGGCCAGCCCCAGTTCCAGGCTGCCGCAATGCTCGAACGAGCAGGTGGACCAGGTGAAGTCGAAGCCGGTCAGGTCGTCCGGGATGGCGTTCATGTCCACCGGCCGGAAGACGACGTTGGTTCGGAAAATGTCGTCCGGGCAGAGGCCGGGCCGGTTGAGCGCCTCCAGGCTCCCGGCCCACTGGCCGGTCTCGGCCCACGGGCGGTTCCGCTCGTCGTCGGCGGGCAGGTCCGAGGCCGTGATCCGGCATCCCCGGGAGGCGAAGAAGGCTGGCAGCTTCTCCTGGCCGACGGCGAAACCCAGGCCCTTCTTCCCCGGCGCCAGCATGCCCCGCTCCTGGAGGACCTGGCAGATGTAGGCCAACTCCCACAGTTTCCGGTGGGCCTGCCACACTTCCCCCAGGGCTTGCACCCAGGAGCGGAAGGCCGGGGAATCCAGCGTCTCGTGCCGGCAGAGCAGGGATCCGGTGCGGGCGCCGGAGACCTGCGCCGGCGAAAGGGCGTACAGCCACTTCTCCTTGCGCGGGAAACTGCCGACGCGAATTTCCGCCTTCGGTGGGCCGGCCGGCGGCCGGCGAAAGAATTTCCTGACAAAACCGAGCATGTGCCCTCCCCGGCTTGAGTACGGGGCCGGTCTGCCGTCGCTCGACCCCGGGTATGCCCAACGGCTGCGGGAATGAAACAACCTAATCGGCCCGGTGGGGTTCGTCAAGCGGTTTTTCGAGGAGAGGTGGCCCGCGCTTCCCCGTTCGGGACAGGCGAGGCCGGCCAGGAATTCGGGTATGCCCAACATTTTTCCCGACATATTCCCCGCGGGGTCATATATCATAGCGTGCAGTTCATTGCCGGATCGGATTGTCTTTGAATATATCGATCATTTCGATAAAGTGATTTGAGCTTCTGCCTGCATCGAGATGTGATGCCGGTTTGGTCGGCCGTGGGCCCCGGACGCCACCGGGCGCCGGCCCGCTTTTCCGGCCGGAACGCTGCCGACGGCGGCGAACTGTTTTCCTGTTTCGGATTCATTGCCCCAGGAGGTTTTATGCGAACCGTTCATTCCTTCG
>CAYTBK010000140.1:0-10046 GCA_964436005.1 uncultured Acidobacteriota bacterium | reverse complement strand
CCTCTCAGCCCATTACTCCATTTTTCGCCCCTCTTTTTCTGGGAACTTCGGTCTAACAAAAATAGCGACTCTGCGCGCAACTTGTTTCCCGTCGGCAAGTCATATCACAAGCTTCCGCGCCCACTTCTCCTTTTTCGCCAGGGCGGCCGCGCGACGGTCGAGGCAACGCTGGAGAAGGGACTCGTTCAGGGTCACGAGGACGGTGACGCCGGAAGCCAGGTAGAACGCCTGCATGGGCCGGTCTTCCCTGCTTTCCTGCCGTTTCGCCCCAAAAGGGGTCGTCGCCGAGGAACCCCGGGACGTTGTCCCCGAGCCAGTTCAGGGAGTCCGCCAGGAGAGCGCTGCCCGCGGGGGTAAGGGTGCCTGACGCTGGTTATCTCGACGTTTTTGTTGCCTACACGGTTTCCGGATGGGCCGGAAATCCCTGACCCGCGCTCGGAAGCGCGGGCCGAACGCGGAAGGTGGAACAGTTGGTCGGAGAGACCAGCCCCGCCTTGCCCTTGATTTTCCGGACGTGCTTGCAACGGGTGCAACGGACGTCCACCACGGTCTGGTTTCGGGCCCCCGAATACCAGGCGGCGACGGCGGCGGCCTGGTGCAGGTCGTCCATGGAGGCATCCGACCTCCGCCCCCACAGCATCACGACGTGGGAGCCCGCGTAGTCCGTCACGTGGAACCAGTAGTCGTGCGGGGAAGCCAGCCGGAACGTCAAGCGGTCGTTTTCCGCCGCGTTCCTTCCCACGAGGACGGTGCATCCGCCGAGGGTCTGCAACCGCCGGAAACGCTCGGCGCCCGCGGGGGCGACGGGCAGGGCCCGACCGTGGCGGACGCCGGGCGCGCCGCGGTTCCCGAGCCGTTCCTCCAGCCTGTCCAGGTCGGCGAAAGAGCGGGCCAGGGAAAGGCCCTCCTCCAGCGAGGCGATTTCCTCCCCGGCCCGGGTGGCGGCTTCCAGCAGTCCCGGCAGGGCTTCCTGCGCGGACAGCGTTTTCCGGTAGCGTCGGAAAAGGAAGTCGGCGTTCTCTTTCAGCGTTTTGTCCGTTTGCAGGGGGATTTCGACTTCGGGGGCCCCCTCCCGGTAGAAATCCGGCACCCGGACGGACGGTCCCCGGTAGGAGGCGCCGAAGCGGTACAGGGAGGCGAGCACCAGTTCCGCCTGCTGTTTCCATCGTTCCGGGTTTTCCGCCGAAGCCAGCTGGATTTCCAGGGCGTGGACGCGGTTCCGGGCGGCCGACCGGCGTTGCGCCAGTCGGGCGGCCAGGGAGGCCCGCCGTGATTCGAAGCGCTCCCGCATGAGGCAATAGGCCATCCAGCGGAGCAGCAGCGGGGCGATGGCGGGGCCGCTTTCCGCCGCCCAGCCGGCGAGACCGGCCAGGGGGAGCGGGGACACCCGGAAATCCTTGCGGGAATCGAGCTCGTACTGGCCGGGAATCATTGCTTTGCGGCTGAAAAGATAAAACTTGGTTGCCGGGGCCTGCGCCGTCCGCACGAGGTTGGACAGCGTGCGGGCGAAGCCGGCCGCTTCCGGTTCCTCTTCCGGGTTCGCGGAAAGGGCGACCGCTTCCTCGACCAACGTGGGGTTGACGCCGCGGAAGCGCCCCGTCAGCCGCCGGGGCCACTCGCCGGGCGTGAGACCAGGCAGGAAGGCCAGCAAGGCCTGCTCGGCGGGTTCTTCCCGCAAGGGGGCTTCGCGGCCGGTCATCGGTTGGCCGATCTCGAAGCGGTTCTTGTTCCCCGGATCCAATGCCGCCAGCACCGTTCCTTCCTCGTCCGCCAGGGCCAGGGCCGGCGCAACGGGCTTGAGGAGGACGAGGAGGGCCCGGGTCGCCTCTCGGCGACGGAGCGTTATCCGCAGGGCCCGGTCGTCGCCCGGCTTTTCGACGTTCTGGATCGTGAAACCGGACAGCTGCTCGGAGAAGGCGGCGGAAGGGCGCCAGGTGGTCCTGGGCAGGGACCGGGCCTCGCTCACCGGCAGGCAAAAAGGGAAGCGCGGGTGCAGTGAAAGAAGGATCTGCTCTTCCGCCGGTCCGAGCAGCAACCGCCAGAACGGTCCCTCGCCCCGTTCGACCTGACGGATTTCCCGTCCGGCCAGAAGGCGTTGCAGCTCCGGCGCCAGGTGGTGAAGGTGAAGGTCTTCGATCACGGTCAGGTGCGGATCACCCGGGAGTCGGAAAGGATGTCCTGCCAGCAGCGGGCTTCCGAGTCGAAGAGACCCCAGACCAGTCCCAGGAAGAAGCAGACGATGGCGAAGAGGAAGGCGGAGATCCGCACCAGGGCGGCGGTCGGCGTCAGCCGGGTGCCGCCCCGGTAGGCGACCTGCAGCCCGACGATCACCATGCCGATGGTCTGGCCCGAAGTGCACAGGAAAAAGAGGCCGTAGGTGTAGAGGGCCATGACGAAGAGCCCGATGAGCAGCCAGCCCATGCGGGGGGCGAAAACGGGGGCGGCCATGAAGAAGGCCACGGTCAGCAGGAAGCTGACGGACAGGGTCAGCACGAGCAGCAGGTCGATCAACCCGGCCAGCATGCGGCTGAGGAGGATCGTCCGGTCAATGCCCAGGGCGGGGCGACGGACGACCGGGTTGTTTTTGCGCCGCTCCAGGACCTGGTCCAGGGACAGCGTGTATTCTTCGCGGGTCAGTTCCTCTTCGTGCTCGTCGGCCACGGGAAGCTCGAGTTCCGTACCCGACAGGGTGTGCGCCTTCTTGAGGGTGATCTGGTCAAAGGTGCGGTCGTCCGAACCGGTTTCCCCGACCGGGGGCGCGTCCAGCTGGCGCAAGGTCTCCTGGTGCGAGGCCATTACGCCTTCGGCGATGGTGGTGGCCAGGGAAGCGGGGGTTTGGGCGGTCGCCGGTGCCGGGGGGGCGGGGGGGGGCGCGGGCGGGGCGGACGGTTCCGGGGGGGGCGGCTCCGGGGGCGGCGCGCTCCGGGGCGCGTTGCGCTCGGCCAGGAGCTTTTTCTGGATGGCCAGAACCTCATCGTTTTCAAGGGTTTTGGCGGTTGAAACGAATTCCTGGGGCGGCGGGCTGGCCGGCCGGTCGAGCTTCTGCAGGCTCTCGATCTCTTCCCGGGCCTTCTTCCGCCTCTGGTGCTCCATCACTTTCCGCGCTACTTCACGTTTCCAGTCGGGTGTCTCGGGGTCCTCCACGGGGAGCACCTCGCTCTTTCCACCAGGCCCGACATTCAGCACCGAGGGAAAATGTAGGAGGTTTTTGTCTTTGCTCATCATGATCTTCGCGTTGAAAACTGGCGACGGACGAGTAAAATATAGCAAACTGGCACTTCGGGGTCAAGGAGATGCACCGAAGATTTTACATCCCGCTGGCCGTTGCGGCCGCCCTGCTGGGCGGAGCGTACCTCGCTTTCCACGCGTGGGACGTGGAGTTCATGGGCTACATCGTGAAGCGCACGGTGATCGAGAAGAGCGACCCCTCCGTCGACCGGGGCATGGTCCGGGAGCGTTTCGCCGTGCTGGAATCCGAACTCGCCAGGGGCTTGCGCAGCCGTTCCGCCTACCGCCAGGCCCTGCTCGACTGCGCCGCCGAAATCGAAAAAGTGGAGGTGCTGAGGCCCGCTGACGTGGAGCGGTTGTTCGGCTTCTTCACCGAAAGGAAGTGACTGATATGCCGCCGAGAACACGCGCCCTTGTCCACATCCGCCAACTGCTCACCCTGCGGGGGGAAAACGGCCCGCGAAAAGGGCGGGCCCTGGACGACGTCGG
Organism: uncultured Acidobacteriota bacterium; assembly: GCA_964436005.1. GTDB lineage: Bacteria > Acidobacteriota > JAAYUB01 > JAAYUB01 > JAAYUB01 > JAGNHB01. The sequence continues at coordinate 6,329 of CAYTBK010000140.1, read as the reverse complement.
GGCCGTCCGCGACGGCGCCCTCATCGTGCTGGGGGAACGGCTGCTGGCCTGCGGCCCCACCGACGAGGTCATGAGGGCCTACCCCGATGTGCACAGCGTCACCGACCTTTCGGGCAAACCGTACCTCGTCATGCCCGGGTTCGTGGATTCGCACGCGCACCCCGCCTTCTGGGGGACGCGCGAAGCCGAGTACGAGCTTCGCGTGCGGGGCGCCACCTATGCCGAAATCGCCGAGCAGGGGGGCGGCATACTGAACAGCGCTGGGCGGGTCTCCACGGCTTCCCGCAAGGCCATCGCCGACCAGGTGGTCCGTTTCGCAGGCGTGTTTCTGGCCCACGGCACCACCACCCTCGAGGCCAAGAGCGGCTACGGCCTGAGCGCCGAGAACGAGCTCAAGCTGCTGCGCGCCATCCGCGACGCTTCGGCCCAGACTCCGCTGCACCTGGTGCCGACTTTCCTGGGCGCCCACGCCTACCCGGCCCAGTTTCGGGACAACCACCGGGGCTACCTGGACGAACTCATCGGCAAGATGCTGCCGGTCGTGGCCGAAGAAGGCCTGGCCGAGTTCTGCGACGCGTTCTGCGACCAGGGTTTCTTCAGCGTGGAGGAAACCCGGGAAATCTTCACCGAGGCCCGCCGTTTGGGGCTGCGGCTGCGCCTGCACGCCGACGAACTGGCGGCCGTCGGGGCTGCGGAGCTGGCCGCCGAGCTCGGGGCGCTCAGCGCCGACCACCTGGAAAACGTCAGCGACGAAGGGATCGCCGCCATGGCCCGGGCCGGGACGGTGGCCGGCCTTCTCCCGGCCACGGCCTTCAACCTGGGCCTCGACCACTATCCGCCCGCCCGCAAAATGATCGAGGCGGGGGTGGCGGTCTGTCTGGCGACGGACTTCAACCCGGGCACCTGCTTCACCCCCAACATGCAGCTGGTTCTCTCCATCGCCTGCGCCCAGATGCGCATGACGCCCGCCGAGGCCATCGCGGCGGCGACGGTGAACGGCGCCTGGGCCCTGGGGCTGGGCGGGGATCGCGGTGTTCTGGAGAGCGGGAAGCGGGCGGACTTCATCGTCATGGAATGCGACGACTACCGGATGATCCCGTACCTGTTCGGCGTCAACCACTGTCGCGAAACATTCAAGAACGGAGTGCCGCTGCGCAAGCCCCGGGAGTGGGGCTGGCGGTAGGGCCGGATTTTCTTGGCCCGGCCGTCGATTTTCGATGGTATAGTGCGACCCGAGGGGAAAAATCTGTTGGAGGTTTGGCATGGCCGACGATCAGAAACCGATTCTGAGTCCGAATCGAGAGCAGAAGGGGGAGACTTCGACCACCAGTCTGCTGAAAAAGCGCCGGGAGGGGCAGGAGACCGGCGAACTCGCCACCACGGGGCCGGTCACGTCCCGACTGGCGGAAATCGCCCACCACGCTCCGGAGAAGAGTTCCAAGAAAGGCCTCTATATCGGCATCGGAATCGGGGCGGTCGTCGTCATCGTCCTGGCCGTGCTGCTCAGCTCCTCCGGCGGCCTGGGGCTGATGTCCGGCGGCAAGGGCCTCGGTGCCGGAACCGGCGAAGCCGGCGGCGCCGAACGCATCGGTGCGGACGGCAAGCCGATCCCGCCACCCCCGACACCCACCGACCCCAACGCGCCCCGGCCGGCGCCCCGCGCCCAGGAACTGGGCGGTTACCCCTTCGCTTCCGGGGGATCTTCCACGGTGGGGCTTCCCAGCATGCCCAGCGGCGGAATGACTTCCCCCGGCTCCGCACCGCCGCCCCCGGCGCCCGTGGCCCCCGCCCCGACCGCGGCGGCCCCTGTCGCGCGCCCGGCGGCGCAGCCGACCGCTTCCCAGCCCGTGGCGGCCGCGCCGACGCCCCGGCCGACTCCCCCGACCGCTTCGGCGCCGCGACCGGACGCCGTCTCGCTGACGCCGACCACTCCCGCCACTGCCGTGGTCGCCCGGGGAACCGTCGTCGCCAGCTCGGACCCGGAAGCCGTCAAACCGTCGCCCATGTCGGCCATATCGGCCCGCAAGCCCGTCCTGGCCCAGAACGCCCGGAAATCGGGGCAGGCGCGCATCTACTTCCTGGTGGACGAGAACGGAACGGTTGCGCAGGCGCGGGTCATGAGCGAAACGCCCCCGGGGCTGGGCTTCGGGGAAGCGGCCGCCGCGGCCATCCGGGCCACCCGGTTCCGCCCGGCCACCAAGCACGGCGTGCCGGTGAAGATGTGGATGACTCAGATCCTCAATTTTCAGTAGAGTGTTCCGTTTCGTAGGCCATGTTTTCGAAACGGCTGAACTCTTTCAGGTAACATAACTGGACGGTGTCCACCGGACCGTTGCGCTGTTTGGCAATGATGACCTCAGCCTTGTTCGTCAGGCTGGGGTCATCTCTTTTATAGTACTCCTCGCGGAAGATGAACATGACGACGTCGGCGTCCTGCTCGATGGAACCGGAATCGCGGAGGTCGGACAGCATGGGGCGGTGGTCGCCCTTGCGGGATTCCGTGGAGCGGCTGAGCTGCGACAGGGCGATGACGGGGACGTCGATATCCTTGGCCAATGCTTTGAGCGACCGGGAGATCTCGCTGATCTCCTGCACGCGGTTGTCGTTTTTCCGCCCCGTGTCGGCGGTCATGAGCTGCAGGTAGTCGATGACGATCAGATCGAGCCCCTCCTCCCGCTTGAGGCGGCGGGCTTTGCTCTGCAGTTCGACCACCGAGAGCCCGGCCGTTTCGTCGATGAAGACTTTCGATCCACCTTCCAGCCGGCCGAGCGCCCGGCCCAGGTAGTCCCAGTCCTGCTTGGAGAAGAACCCGCTGCGGACTTTCTGGTGGTCGATGCGGGCTTCCGAGGAGAGAATGCGCAGGGCCAGTTGCTTGGCCGTCATTTCCAGGGAGAAGATGGCCACCGAGCGGTTCTCGAGGAGGGCGGCGTTCATGGCCATGTTGACGGCCAGGGTGGTCTTGCCCATGGAGGGGCGGGCGGCGATGATGGTGAGTTCACCGCGCTGGAGACCGCAGGTCAGCAGGTCCAGACGCTGGAAGCCGGTGGTGATGCCGGTGAGTGCTGTCTTGGTCTCGTAGAGCGAGGCCAGGTGGCTGTAGGCCTCGTACAAGGCCGTGACCAGGGGGATGTAGTTTTTCTTCACGTAGCTCTGGGCGATGTCGAAGATGCGCGTTTCCGCGGCCCGCAGAATCGTCGGGACGTCCTCGTCCTGGGAATAGCCCATCTCGGAGATCTCCTGGGCCGCCCAGATCAGCTTGCGCAGCAGTGATTTCCGCTTGATGATGTCGGCGTAGTGGCGAACGTTCTGCAGCCGGGGCGCCCCGTCGGCCAGGCCCGACAGGAAGGCCAGGCTCACCGTGTCCCGGGAGCCGGCGGCGTCCAGGGAATCCTTCAGGGTGATCTCGTCGATGGGGGCCCCTTTCATGGAGAGCATCACCATGTGCTGGAAGACTTTCCCGTGCAGGTCGACGAAAAAGTCGTCCGGAGAAAGCAAGGCCGACACCTGGATGATGAGCTCGTTGTAGATCAGGATGGCCCCGAGCAGGGCGCGTTCCGTTTCGGTGTCCTGGGGGAGCGGCCGGGTGGCCGCGGTGTCGTTGCCCATGGCTGACTCCTTCGCCCGGGGGGGGGCAAAAAAACCAGGGACGCGGCTGGAGCCGCGTCCCGAAAGGTTCATGACTGCAGGAAAAGCTATTCCTGGGTGGTCTCCGGGGCCGCGGGGGCGGCTTCCGCTCCTTCCTTGGCCACGACCACCTTCACGGTGGCGGTGACGTCGTGGTGAAGGCGGATGGGGACGTCGAAGCTTCCCAGGGTCTTCAGGGGATGCTCCATGCGGATCTTGCGGCGGTCGATGACGAATCCCTTGGCCTGCAGCTGGTCGGCGACTTCCATGGAAGTGACGGACCCGTACAGGGCATCGCCTTCGCCGGCGCGCTTGGTGATCACGATTTCCAACGCGCCCAGGGCGCTGGACAGCAGTTCGGCCTCTTCTTTCAGTTTGGCTTCCTGCTTGGCCCAGACGAGCTTCTGGTTCTCGATGGTCTTCATGTTGCCCGGGGTGGCGAGCACGGCCAGGCGCTTGGGGATGAGGTAGTTGCGGGCATAACCGTCAGCAACTTTCGCCACGGTCCCGCGCCTTCCCAGATTTTCCATGTCTTCGATGAGAATGATTTCCATTTTACGGCTCCGTATTGGGCTGGGCGCTTAGACGATGTCCGAGGAGAAAGGCAGCAGCGCCAGGACGCGGGCCCGCTTGACGGCTTCCTTGACGCGGCGCTGGTGGAAGGAGCACGTTCCCGAAAGGCGGCGGGGCAGGATGCGCCCGCGTTCCGGCACGTACAACCGAAGAAGCTCCACATTCTTGTAGTCGATGTGGGGGATCTTCTCTTCGCAGAAACGGCAGACCTTCTTCCTTCTGTAGACGAACTTGCGCTGGGGTTTTTCCATTTCACTCATGGGAGCTCACCTCGTTTTCAACGCGGGGGCGGGGACGCTCCCGGTGGGCGCCTTCCGGGCGTTCGCCCTGGGGCGCTTCCTTCTTGCGGCGGCGGTCGAGGCCTTCGCGCTTTTTCTCGTAATAGGCCTTGCGCTTGGCTTCAACCTTGAATTCCTCGTCCTTCTTCACGGTCAGGAAGCGAATGACGTCATCTGAGACGCGCATGCGCCGTTCCAGTTCGTCCACGAGCTTGCCGTCGCCTTCGAAACGAAGGATGTAGTAGAAAGCTTCCGTGTAACGTTTGATTTCGTAGGCCAGCCTCCGTTTTTCCCACAGAGCCAGGGATTCCAGCGTGCCGTTCATCTGGGCCACGTAGCCCTTGAGCTTCTCGCTGAACTCGTTCTGCCGCTCTTCGGGAGCATCGGGAGCGATCAGGTACACCATCTCGTACTTGCTCACCTCGGATCTCCTTGATAAGTATTGGTTTGCGGGTCGCGCCCGCGGATTCCGGTGGCGAAGGAACCCGAGAACGAAAGGACGGATGCTAACACACTTTTTGCAAAAGACAACAAAAATGTTTCGTCGGTTTCCCCAAACCGTTCGCGGGGCGTTCTTCGCTCCTCTGGATCGGGAAGCGTGCGCCGCGAAGTGGAAGGCGCCGGGGCGAGATGCCGCGGCGCGGAGTCAGGCCGGAATCGCCGGGACCGGGGCCTCCGGGTTCGGCGCGGCCGCGTTTCCGTAAAAAAAAGTTGAAACACGGAACGTTGATATGTCGTACCACGATACATCGCCGGACGGTATATCGCGCGGCGGGTGAGAGGGAAGATGAACCAGAAAGAAGACGATCCCAACCGATTCCTGCCCCTGACGGAAGCGACGTACGCCGTCTTGCTGTCGCTGGCCGAGGTGAGGCACGGTTACGGCGTCATGCAGGACGTGGCCCAGGCCACCGGCGGCGAGATCCGGCTGGGGCCCGGGACTCTATACGGGGTGCTCACCAAGCTCCTCCAGCAGGGCCTCATCGCTCGCGCCGGCGAGGCCGGCGTCAGCGACGAGCGGCGGAAACTCTACGTCCTGACCGGTCTCGGGCGGGCCGTGGCGGCGGCCGAGTGCCTGCGACTGGACCGGCTGGCGGCGCTGGGGGTGAAGTGCTTGAATCTTAAGGGAGTAACGCGATGAAGGAAACCAAGACGTTCTGGCGCCTGTTCTTTGCCTGGCAAGACGAGAAGGAGGAGCGCTGGCTCTCCGAGATGGCCCGAAACGGCTGGCACATGAAACATTACATGCTGATCGGATACGAGATGGAGCGGGGCGAGCCCGCCGAAGTGGCCTACCGGCTGGACTACCGGATCGCCATGGGCGAGAGTCTCCGGGAGTACCTGGGCCTCTTCCGCGACGCGGGGTGGGAGCACGTGCAGGACTTCGCCAACTGGCACTACTTTCGGGCCCCGGTCAAGGACGGGGTGGTGCCGGAGATCTTCACGGACGTGTCGTCCAAGGTCGGCAAATACCGTCGCCTGATCACGATCCTCCTGGTCGTCATGCTGCCCAACCTGTTCTGGATTCCGCGCCTGACCGAGGCGGCGCTTCGGCCGGCCGCTGACCGGGACTTCTTTCTGGCCGTGACCCTGTGCCAGGCGGCGGTCTCTGTTCTGCTCGGGGGGATTGTACTCGTCCTGCTCCTGCGGATCCGGCGCCTCCGGCGGCAAGCAGGGAAGGTGTGACCGGGACCGTTCCCCCGGCGGGCGGGTTGCCGGCCCGCGGAAGCCCGGGCGGCCCCGCCGGTTTTTCCGTTGCGGATTTTTTTCCCACGGCGCAGCCGGTTGTGCTAGAATGCCCGCTATTTTTTACGAGGGAGTCTGCCATGGCCCTGAGCAAGAAGCCGAAGACCG
>CAYTBK010000139.1:0-10119 GCA_964436005.1 uncultured Acidobacteriota bacterium | reverse complement strand
TCCTCCTTCCGCAACGTTTCCACCGTAAAGAAATCTTTCAAATTGGATTTCAACGAATACGTGGACGGCGCAACCTTCCTCGGCCTCAAAAAGCTCAACCTGAACAACCTCGACCTGGAGCCGGACATGATCCGGGAAAAGATGTTCCTCGACTTCGCGGGCAAGTACATCGCCGCCATGCGGGCGGTGCACGTGAAGGTCTACGTGAACGACGCCTACTACGGCCTCTACCTGGCCGTGGAGCAGCCGGACAAGACCATGATGAAGCGCTGCTTCGGCGACAACGAGGACGGCAACCTCTTCAACGCCGGCGAACAGTCGGCCGACCTGACCTACCGGGGCGCCACCAAGTCGGCCTATTCCAGCTACTACACCCTGGAAACCAACGAGACGGCCGACGACTGGTCGGACCTCATCGAGTTCATCTCCGTGCTCAACAACACGGCCGCGGCCTCCCTGCCGGGAGCGCTGGAGCCCATCTGCGACACCGAGAACATGCTGTCCGGCATCGCCCTCAACATCCTCTTCTCCAACGTCGACTCCTACGCCGGCTCGGCCTCCGAATTCTACCTCTACGACCGGACCGACACGGGGCGGTTCGTGCACATCCACTGGGACCTGAACGAGGGCTTCGGCCTGACCGGGGACGGTTCGCCCAAGGTGGCCGACCCCATGACCATGTCGGCCTTCTGGCTGCCCACCTCCAGCGGCATGCCGGGCGGCAGCACCGCCCGGCCGCTCATGGAGAAGCTGTGGGCCGTCGACGTTTACAAGAGGCAGTACCTCCGCCAGCTGGCCCGCATGCTGCGCGAGGGCTTCAACCCCACCGACATGGCCGCCCGGGTGACGGAGCTGTCCGACCGGATCCGCACCGACGTCTACGCCGACGGGAACAAGATCTACACCAACGCCCAGTTCGAGACGGCCCTCAACTCGGCCGTCAGGGCAGGCCAGGAAACGATCTACGGGCTGAACCAGTTCGTCACGGCCCGGTACAACTACCTGCGCCCCATCCTCGACGGCTACGCAGTGATCACCGATTTGCGCCTGAACGAGCTGGTGGCCTCCGTCGGGGCCAGCTACAGCGACGAGTCGGGGGAATCCGACCCCTGGCTCGAGATCTACAACCCCGGGCCGGGACCGCTGGCACTGGGGGGCTATTACCTCACCGACAGCACGTCCAACAAGACCCGCTGGGCCCTCCCCTCGGTCACCCTGGCCGACGGGGAGTACCTGATCCTCTGGCTGGACGGGGAAGCCTCCGAAGGCTCGCTCCACGCCAACTTCACCCCCTCCGACGCGGGCGGCTCGCTCTTGCTGTACTACAAGTCGGGCAGCAGCACCCAGCTCATCGATTCCCTCGCCTACCCCGCCCTGCAGGAGGACCAGGCCATGATCCGGGTCGGTGACCACGGCTCGCTCTGGCTCGTCTCCGGGCAGCCCACCCCCGGCGAAGACAACCCCGTGGCGGGTTCGCGCCCCGGGGCGGAAACCGCCGTGCTGCGCATCAACGAGTTCATGGCGGACAACCAGTCCATCCTGCCGGACCCCGACGAGGACGGTTCCTACGACGACTGGCTCGAAATCTACAACCCCGGCACCACGGCCGTGGACATGAGCGGGATGTTCGTCACCGACAACATGGCCAACCCCACCAAGTGGGAGGTGCCCAGCGGCACCACGGTCCCGGCTGGCGGCTACCTGGTCCTGTGGACGGACGCGGATACCGAACAGGGGGCCCGCCACACCGATTTCCAGCTGGATTCGGACGGGGAGGAACTCGCCATCTTCGCCAAGGACGGGTCGACCCTGATCGATGCGGTGGTGTTCCCCGCCCAGAAGACCGACGTCTCCTACGGCCGGCGGACGGATGACGTCAACCACCTGTCCTATTTCGACACGCCGACCCCGGGTCAGGCCAACCTCATGCCCGCCGCGGCCTGGCTGGACATCTCCGGCGGGGGTGCCGCCACCGTGAGCACCTACACGTCCGGGGACGACCTGCAGACCGGCTACGCCACCATCACGGCCGAATCCGGGATCACCCCCTACGGCCTGGCCGTCTTCCGCTACCTGCAGAACGACGTGGTGGCCAGCGAGGTCGGCGTCCCCGTCTCGCCGCCCACCACCGGCGCCCGCATCTTCATCGATGCCGGGATGGCCCAGTCGGCGGCGCGCACCGGCGGCGAAACGCTGGCGGTTTCCACGGGGCTGGCCCTGGCCAACACGGGGACGGCCGCCGCCGCCCTGACCTTCACGCTCCGGGGCCTGGACGGCGCGACGCTGGCCACCGGGCACGGCACCCTGGCCGCCGGCACCCACGTGTCCCGCTTCATCGAGCAGCTGGCCGACATCGCCCCCGACTTCACCCTGCCCGAAGGATTCGGCACCTCCATCGGCTACTGTTCACTGGAAATGGCCAGCACGCAGGCCGTCTCCCTCGTCGCCATGCGGGTACTCCTCAACCAGCGCGAGGAGTACCTCCTGGCCACGACGCCGGTGGCCGACCTCACCGACACCCCCGCCAGCGGAACTGTCTACCTGCCGCAGTTGGCCGACGGCGGCGGCATGACGACGACCGTGGCCCTGCTCAACACCTCCGAACAGGAGGAGAGCGGGACCATGTACTTCTACAACGCCACCGGCGGTGCGCTGGAGGTGACCGGGGCCGCGGGGCAGGTCAGCTCCGTGTCCTACGCGATTCCGGCGAAGGGCGCCTTCGCCTTCGACACCTGCGGAACGGGCGACACCATCCTGGTGGGGTCGGTCCAGATCGTTCCCGCCGGCGGGTCGGCGGCCCCGGTCGCCTCGAACATCTACCACTATGTCCGCAACGGCATCCTGGTGAACGAATCGGGGGTTCCCTCCGCCGTGCCCACGACCCACGCCCGGATCTACGTGGACGGCACGGGCGGCCACAGCACCGGCCTGGCGGTGGCCGTCCCCGACGGCACGGCCCGGGAAATCACCCTGACGGCCTGCGGGCTGGACGGAACGGTCCTCCCCGATGTCGAGGCCGTGCGCCTGACCGTCGAGGGCCGCGGCTACCGCGCCTTCTATGTCGACCAGGTCCTGGGCGACCTCCCCGACGGCTTCACGGGCTTGCTCGACATCGCCGCGAACTCACCCTTCGCCGCCCTCACGCTGCGCACCCTGACCAACGAGCGGGGCGACGTCCTCATGACCTCCTTCCCGGTGGCCGACATGAACCAGGCGGCGCCCGCCCCCCCCGTTTTCCCGCAGATCGCCGGGGGAGCCGGCTACACCAGCCAGTTCATCGTGATGAGCGCCGGCGGAGCCGGCTCCACCGTGCTCCGGCTGTACGACGACGCCGGATCGCCCCTGCGCATCCTGCCTTGAATTTCGCTCTGTAAGAACCTCCTTAAAAGATATCGCCGCGCCCGGACACGGGCGCGGTCTTTTGCTTTTCCGGCCTCGGCGATGCGCTTCCGGGGATCCGCGGGAAGAATCCGGCGGAGGACGCGCTTCCCTCTTGCCGGGCCGTTCATTCGATCCTACACTATCACTTTGAGTCATTTGGTCATTCGGGTACCGGCCTCGTCGCTTTCATTGTGCTCCCTGTTTTCTTTTGCGGCGAAGACCTCTTTCCCTGACCGAGGAGGTGGCAACCATGTGGCGGATGGGATTGCTGCTCGGCTTGAGCCTGGTGGGCGTCTGCCTGGCGGCGGACGGGCCCGCAAATGGCCTGCGGACGACGGTGCTGAAGAACGGCCTGAAGATCGCCTACCGGGCGGCCGGCCGGGAGGAAGGGAAGCCGGTGGTGTTCCTGCACGGCTACAGCCTGTCCTCGGCCTGCAACGTCCCGCCCAAGGGATTGGGCGAACCGGTCCGCCAGCGGATGGCGGCCTACGGCGACCGCGAGGCCAACCGGGCCGTTTTCCGCCAGTCCATGGCCCGGTATTTCGATGCCGGCAACCTGGCTCCCGGGGAATTGGACGCCTTCGTGGAAATCGGCCTGCAGGCCGGCAGCCAGGTGGCCGTGGTTCCCCGCAGCGGGCACAGCCCCATGTGGGAGAAGCCGGCAGAGTACGCCGCCCTGCTGGCGGCCTTCCTGGAGGACCTGCCGTAGGAGCCGCCACGCGGGGCAGGCGGCCTCCGTTGCCCCGCGATGATTTGACCCGGCCCGCTCTTCGCCTCTTCCGGCGGGCCGGCCGGGTGGAGGGGAAAGAACGTGACGCGCACCGGGTTCGCCATTCGAAACGCTTTCCGCAACAAGCGGCGGAGCGCCCTGACCGTGCTCAGCCTGGGTTTCTCCATGCTCCTGCTGACCATGCTCATGGCCGTCTGGCACGGTTTCTACAGCAAGGACCGGTCGGCCGAGTCGGCCCAGCGCGTCATGACCCGGCACCGGATTTCCCTCACCTTCTTCCTGCCGATCTCCTACCGCCAGAAGATCCGCGCGCTCCCCGGCGTCCGGGCGGTGGTCCCCCTGACCTTTTTCGGCGGCCGCTACATCGACGATCGGGCGGAAAACTTCTTCGCCCAGTTCGCCACCGACCCGCAGGAAATCGACCGGGTCTACCCCGAATGGGAGGTCGACCCGAACCAGCTGGCCGCCTGGCGGCGCGACCGCTCCGGGACACTGGTGGACCGCGAGCTGGCCAACAAGTACGGCTGGGAGATCGGGGACAAGATCGTGCTGCAGCGCAAGGTCTTCCCGGCGGACCTGGAACTGACCGTCCGGGGTTTCTATTCCTCCCCGGACCGCTTCAGCGGCATCTTCTTCGACGCCGCCTACCTGGAAGAGTCCGTCGCCTATGTGCGGGGCCAGGCGGGCATCCTGGTGGTGCTGGCCGACACCCCCTCGGCGGTGCCGCGGGTCTCCGCCGCCATCGACGACCTCTTCCGCAACGCCCCCCAGCCCACCAAGACCGAATCGGAAAAAGCATTCGTGCTCGGTTTCGTGGAGATGCTGGGCAACGTCAAGGCCTTCATCCTCTCCATCGCGGCCGCCGTGATGTTCGCCATCCTGCTGGTGTGCGCCAACACCATGGCCATGTCCGTCCGCGAGCGACTCCGCGAGGTGGCGGTCCTCAAGACCCTGGGCTTCACCCGCGGCGCCGTCCTGGCGCTGTTCGTGGGGGAGGCGGTCTTCCTCACCGCCCTGGGCGGAGGCCTCGGCGTGGGTTTCGCATACTGGCTGCTGGAGATGGCCGCCCAATCACCCATGGCCTCCTTCCTGAGGCAGGTCCGCGTGACCGGGACCATCGCCGCCCAGGCCATGGGCATCACCCTGGCGGTGGGCCTGCTCTGCTCGCTGCCCCCGTCGTGGCGGGCCTCCGGGCTCTCCATCACCCGGGGCCTGCGCCACGTGGGCTAGGAGGAAGGCATGGGCATCCCCCTCTCCTACAACGTCCGCAACCTCGTGCAGCGCCCTGGCGCCACCGTCATGACCACCCTGGGCATCGCCCTGACGGTGACGGTGGTGATGTTCCTGCAGATGCTCCTGTCGGGGCTCGAACGGGCCTTTCTGGCCAGCGGCGACCCGGCCAACGTGCTCGTCCTGCGCAAGGGGTCCGAAGCCGAGATGTCCAGCTGGGTCGACCTGGAAGCCGTGGAAGTCATGAAGACCCTGCCCGGCGTGGCCCGCGGCGCGGACGGACAGGCCCTGGTGTCCATGGAACTGGTGGTGCTCGCGGTGCTGCCCCGCGCCGACGGTTCCGAGGCCAACGTGCTCGTGCGGGGCATCCGGCCCGCCGGCCGGGCCGTCCATCCCTCCGTCCGGCTGGCGGAGGGGCGCTGGTTCGAGGCCGGCCTGCGCGAGGTCAATGTCAGCCGGCACATCACCGAACGATTCCCCCGCATGCGGGTGGGCGACGAGGTGCTCTTCGGCAGCGCGCGCTGGCGGATCGTGGGCACGTTCGAGGCCGGCGGCACGGCCCCCGACTCGGAGGTCTGGGGCGACTTTCACCAGATGAGCCTGGCCTTCGACCGGGAGAGGGGCGCCTCCTCGGTGGTGCTGCGGACGGACGGGCCGGCCGCGGCGGCCGCCCTCTGCGAGACCGTGGCCGCCGACCAGCGCCTGAAGCTGGACGCCCGCCCGGAAACCGAATACTACGCCGTCCAGACCAAGTCCGGCGGCCCCATCCGCTACGTGGGCGGCGTCATCGCCCTGATCATGGCCGTGGGCTCCTGCTTCGCCGCCATGAACACCATGTACGCCGCCGTGGCCTACCGGTCCCGGGAAATCGCCACCCTGCGGGTGCTGGGCTTCTCCAGGGGCAGCATCCTGGCCTGCTTCGTGGTGGAAGCGGCCCTGCTCTCCCTGCTGGGCGCCGCCGTGGGCGTGCTCGCGGTGCTGCCGCTCCACGGCCTGAGCACCGGCACCTCGAACCTGACCACCTTCAGCGAGGCCATCTTCTCCCTGCGGGTGACGCCCGGCAACGTGCTCAACGCCGTGCTGTTTGCCCTGGCCCTGGGGGTGGCCGGCGGGCTGGCGCCGGCCTGGCAGGCCGCCCGCCGCGACATCCTGGGCGCCCTGCGCGACTAGCGCCATGGTTCAAAATGTACAAATTCACCGTAACAGGAAAGGAGCCTGACCATGACCGATGACCTCCCTCCCCCCAGCGGGACGCCCGACGCCCTGCAGGCACTCCATATCGCCCCCGCTCAGCGGGCCCGGCGGCGGGGCCGCATCCGCCGGGCCGTCCGCTTCGCCGTTTTGGTCGTCATCGCCGCCGCGGTGGTCGCGGTGGTGCTGCGGTCCCGCACCGCGGCCGGCGCGGTGGAGGTGGAGGTCGCCCGGCCCGAGGCGCCCGACCCCAAGGCCCCCGACGTGGTGCTCTCCGCCAGCGGCTACGTGGTGCCCAAGCACCGCATCAACGTCAACTCCAAAGTCACCGGCCGCATCGCCTGGATCGGGGTGGAGAAGGGCGACAAGGTGGCGAAGGGGCAGCTGCTGGTGCGCCTGGAGGACGAGGAGTTCCGGGCCCGGGTGGCGCAGGCCCAGGGCGCCGTGGAGGCCGCCCGCGCCCGGCTGGCCCTCCTGCGCAACGGGAACCGCCCCCAGGAGGTCGCCGAGGCGGCCCACCGGCTGGAGGGAGCGCGCGCCGACCGCGACATCGCCCGGCTCACCCGGGACCGCTACCTCAGCCTGTCCGGAACGGGGGTGATCGCCCGCCAGGAGCTCGACCAGGCCCAGGCCCGGCTGGACGCCGCCGAGCAGCAGTACCAGGCCCTGGCGCAGTCGGCCGAGCTGCAGCGCATCGGGGCCCGGGCGGAGGACGTTGCCCAGGCCGAGGGCGCCCTGCGCGAGGCCCTGGGCGCCCTGGAGTACGCCCGGACCCAGTGCGAGGCCACCCGCATCCTCGCCCCCGTGGACGGCACCATCCTCCAGCGGGTGGTGGAGAAGGGCGAGCTCGTCACCGCCCAGTTCGCCAGCGGCGCCGAGGGAGGGCCGCAGGGCTCCGTGGCCGCCCTGGCCGACCTGGAAGAGCTCCAGGTGGAACTTGACATCAACCAGAACGATTTCAACCGCCTGTCTCCCGGCATGCGGGCCACCGTCGCCGCCGACGCCTTCCCCGACCGGGCCTACGAGGGCTTCATCGAGGAGATCTCCCCCGAGGCCAACCGGCAGAAGGCCACGGTCCAGGTGAAGGTCCGCCTTCGCCGGCCCGACGGACGCCTGCGGCCGGAGATGAACGCCAAGGTCGACTTCCTGGCCGGGCCGGAGCAGGCGCTGTCGGCCGGCCGGGCGGCCGTGCTGCTGCCCGAGGCCGCCCTGGTCAACGAGGGGGGAAAGACGTTCGTCTTCACCCTGTCCGCCGGCGGCACGGTGCAGCGGAAGGCCGTGCAGGTCCTGGGGCGGCGCGCGCGGGGCGTCCTGGCGGAGGGCGTGGGGACGGCCGAGCGCGTCGTCCTGCACCCGCCGGAGGGGCTGGCGGACGGCCAGGCGGCCCGCGTGAAGGGGGCGCGGTGATGGGGGCGCGGCCAGCCGGGCCCGCCGTTCCCGGCGCCGCCCCGGTGGTGGAGGTGCGCGCCGTGAGCAAGGTCTACCACCGCGACGGCTTCGAGATCCCGGTGCTGGAGGAAGTCACCCTGGATGTGGCGGAGGGGGAGTTCGTGGCCCTCATGGGCCCCTCGGGCTCCGGCAAGACCACCCTGCTCAACCTCGTCGCCGCCGTGGACCACCCCACCGGCGGTGAGGTCCGCGTGGCCGGGGAAAACCCCTTCGCCCTCTCCGACAACGGCATCGCGCGCTGGCGCAACGAGCGGGTGGGCTACATCTTCCAGACCTTCAACCTCATCCCCGTGCTCACCGCCTTCGAGAACGTGGAGCTGCCACTGCTGCTCACGCGCCTGTCGCGGCGGGAGCGCCGGGCGCACGTTTTCGCCGCCCTGGAGCTGGTGGGCCTGGCCGACCGGACCGAGCACCTGCCGCGCCAGCTCTCCGGCGGCCAGGAACAGCGGGTGGCCATCGCCCGGGCTTTGGTCACCGACCCGCTGCTCCTGCTGGCCGACGAGCCCACCGGGGAGCTGGACCGCCGCTCGGCGGCCGAGGTGCTGCAGATCCTCAAGCGGCTCAACGAGGCGTACCGGAAGACGGTGATCATGGTGACCCACGACCCCCACGCCGCGGAGTACGCCCACACCGTCCGCCACCTGGAGAAAGGCCGCCTGCTGCCGTATTGAGCACGGGCCGGAAATCCAGGCCCGCTTGGGGACCGTGGGCTGGCTGACAGGATGGCATCGCTCCGGCCGCAGGCAGCAAGGAAAGCAAGGCAATACGACTGACCGGTCAGTACGGTGCCTAGATTTTGGAATATTCGGAGAAATCGCCACATGCGCCAGCAACATGCAATTGCCACAAAGATCTGCCTCGCTCTCCTCGTAACGGCCCTCAGCCTGACCGAGGCGATGGCTAGGAACAGGTACTCCCAGGTGATCCGCAACCGGATGATGTACCGGACGATACCTTCGGGCGAGTTGCAGGGCCTGCACCATTGGGGAGAGGGCTTTTTTCAAGAATGGAATCATTCTATTGTAACAAAAGAATTTATTGGTACGGTAGCGTCAGCGGGAGGGGAATGGCCGGAAGGCGTCGACATCATCGTCGAAGTCAAGGGCACCGGCGAGAACGGATTGGTGCGGGGCCAGACGGCCGACAGCAAGGGACGGTTCCGTTTTCGGCGTCTGCCGGCAGGGAGTTACACGTTCAAAATCACCTGCTGCGGCTGGGATTCCATCGTCGGGAAACTTGAAATCCGCAGGAATGCCGGCGGCTGCAACGGCTGCACCTTCGTCATGGCCCTCGATTGACCCCGGGCAGCGCCTCCGAAAGGGCGGATGAATGTGGACACCCACCTTTTCGCTTGTGGACACCCACCCGTTCGTTTGTGGACACCCACCTTTTCGCCGACCGGGAAGCGGGCGACCGGAACGGCCCGGCCGACGCCCGGGTAAGCGTCTCCGCCGGCGGCGCCCCGGCGGCCAGCCGTTCATCCGCGTTCGAATCCAGTTCCTCCGGGCCACCCGGCAGCCAGGTCCAGGCGACAGGCGAAAGCGGGTGGGTGTACACAGGTCCTGTCCACAAATCCACCCGGGTGGGTGTCCACACGTCCTGTCGGGTGGGTGTCCACACGTCCTCCCATCATGTTCATCCTGTTTATCCGTGTTTGATGATTCCGGGAGGTTCGACCGGCGGCAATACGACCCGGCCACTTTGTCGGCCGTGCACGATTTGAGGGGAGCAATCATGGACACCCACCGAAAATCCTGGACTTCCACCCCTGCCGCAAATGCGGCCAGAAGACCATAACAAGGATATCTAATTATTTTACATGGACATAGAGGACGATCAGGATAAAGAGCGACTTACCTCCGCCAGTTCCTGTCGTTCCTCCACGTTCGAATCCAATTCCTCCGGGCCTCCGGCAGCCAGGTCCAGGTAACAGGCGAAAGCGGGTGGGTGTCCACTGGTTCTGTCCACAGGTCCTGCCGGGTGGGTGTCCACAGGTCATCCCATCCTGTTCATCCTGTTTATCCGTGTTTGATGCTCTATGGGAAACGCGCGGGTCTGCCGTTCGAACGGGCCATGGGCATGAATTCCCTACGGGAAACTCGCCTTTGGCCTTTTAACCGGCATAAAGGACCGCCGAA
>CAYTBK010000138.1:0-10210 GCA_964436005.1 uncultured Acidobacteriota bacterium | reverse complement strand
CTGCCGGGCCCTCAACGACATCCCCCGCAACCTGCCGGACGAACTGATCCGGGCCATCGCCGCCCGGGACGGGCTGGTCAGCCTCAACTACGCCCCCGGCTTCATCAGCGCGACGTACGCCCGGCAGGAGAAGGAACGCGAGGAGCGGCTGCGGCCCCGGCTCGAGGCCCTCAAGGCCCAGTGCCAGGGCGACCGGAAACTCTACTGGAGCGAAGCGGAGAAGCTGTTCGACGCCGAGCCCATCGCGCTGCCCGCCGTGGACGTCCTGATCGACCACATCGACCACGCGGTGAAGATCGCCGGCATCGACCACGTGGGCCTGGGCTCGGACTTCGACGGCATCGGCAACCTGCCCGCGCCCATGAAGAGCTGCGCCGACATCCCGCTGATCGCGGCCGGGCTGCTGGGGCGGGGCTACTCCGAGCCGGACGTGCGGAAGATCCTTGGCGAGAACTTCGTGCGCTTCTTCCAGGCGGTGGAGACGGCGAAGAAGGCTGCCGCGAAGAGGAAGTGAGCGCCGCCGGTCCGGCCCCCGGGCCTGGTGTCGAAAAAGGAAGCCCCCCTTTGCGGGGGGCTTTCGTTTCTCGGCGGACGGTGGGCTACTGGGCCGTGGCGACGTCGATCAGGGTGGCCATCCGCGAGTTGAAGAAGCCAGCGACTTCTTCGTCCTTTTTGTCGTTGTTGTAATAGAAGATGAATTCACCGAGGACCTTGTCCTTCTCGAACACGCGCTTGCCCCGGTTTTCCCCGAGGTAGCCGTTGCAGGCCCCGAATTCCTTGATGTCTTTTTGCTTCAGCGCTTTGTATTTGGCGTTGAGCTCCTTCATCTTGGCCTCGTGCTTGGCGTAGAGCGCCTGGAGTTGGGGTTTGAGCACGGCGGGTTCCGGCTTGCCCTTGACCAGGTCGAGGGCTTCCTTGATCACGACGTCGAAGGCGGCGAGGATTTCCTCGCCGAGGGCCTGGCCCTCGCCAGTCGCCTGACCGCCGGGGGCCGGTTGCGCGGCGCCGGTGGTCACCGTGGCGTCGCCGGCCGGCGGATTCTCATCCGTCTTGGTGCAGGCGGCGAGGCCAAGAGCGAGCAACACCAGGGCGCTCAAAATGATTCCGCGTTTCATGAAGACACCTCCCGTAAAATTGCGTTCCAGACCACAAGAATCTTGCATGCGGGCTGGACGGTTGCGGCGCGGTTGATCGGACAGGTGGACTTTATCGTTCCGGACCGGGTGTGTCAAGGCAAACATGCGCCCCGGAAGCGGGTTTCCATGCCGGTCATGAACCTTTCGATCCGCTGCAGGATGGGCCGGTAGGGATCGGGTTCGGTGGGCAGTTCGGAGGGGTGCACCGGCTCGCCGAAGTAGACTTCGACCCGGAAGCGGCGGAAGCGTCGCAGCTGGAAGAGCCGCGGGAGCTTGCGTCCCTTGGGGTAGACCTCGTAGGTCCCGCGGATGTACACGGGGACCACGGGCACGTCGATTTCCCGCGACAGGATGGCGACCCCCTGCTTGAGGGGCATCATCCGGCCGTCCTCGGTCCGCTTGCCCTCGGGGTGCATGAAGAGGATCTTGCCGAAGCGCAGGATGCCGGCGCCGGCCTGGAGGGCCGGGAGCACGTCGCCGTCGCGGTCCACCGGGATCACCCGGTGCACGGTACTGAGCAGGCGGCCGAGGGGGTTGCCGTAGACTTCCTTTTTCCCCAGGATGTAGGCCTGGCGGCGGATTTTCCGGGGCAGGATCCCGGCCACGGCCGGGTAGTCGAAGTAGCTGGCGTGGTTGGGTGCCAGGATGTAGGGGCCCGACGCGGGCAGGGCCTGCAGGTTGTGCGCCCGCAGACGGTACAGGACCCGGCCGATGAGCTTGATGAAACCGTAGTCCAGCGGTTCGATGAAAGCGGCGATCTTGCGGACGGTCTTGCACACGGGGAATTCGATGTTTCCCCCGCCGGCCCGCCGCAGGGCGGCCTTCCAGTCTCCCGGAATCTTCCCGGAGGCGGCCTCGGCCTCGTGCAGGGCGCGGCAGAGTTCGCCGAGGGTCTGGATGGCGGCGGTCTTTTCCGCGGGGATGGCGACGCCGGGCGACTTTTCCAGACAGGTCAGCAGCTCCATGAACTGGATGGAATCCAGGCCCAGGTCCAGGAACAGGTGGGAGGCGGGCGTCAGCCCGGCGGGGTCGGGCACTTCGTCCACCACCTGGGCGAGGGCCGTCAGGATCTCCCCCATCTCGTGGGAAGACATGACCTCCCGGTCGGCCAGGCTCAGGCTCCGGCCGTCCGGAGACGGTTGCCCGGCCGCCTCGCGCGGCTGTTCGGAGAGGCTGCGCAGGAGTTCCTGCCGCCGGATTTTCCGGGTGGACGTGCGGGGCAGCGGGTCCACCCGGACCGTGACGCCCTGGGGGCGCTTGTAGGCGGCGATGCGGCGCGTGATGCTGTCGACCTCCTCGTGCACCAGGGCCTCGCACTCGCCGGGCCCGGCCTTCCGCCGGACGGCCTCGGTGGGCACCACAACGAGGTGGATGCGCTCGTGCCCGTTCTCCGTGACGCCCAGGGCCGCCGCTTCCTCGATGAGCGGGGAGCGCGTGTAGCGCTCCTCGAGCTCTTCCGGCGAGATGTTCTTGCCCGAGGGCAGGATGATCAGCTCCTTGGCCCGGCCGGTGATGGCCAGGTTGCCCGAGGCGTCGATCCGGCCCAGGTCGCCCGTGCGGAACCAGTTCCCCTCGGCCATGACGGAGGCCGTGGCCTCCGGGTCGCGGAAATACCCCGCGAAGACCGACTTGCCGCGGATCCAGATCTCGCCTTCGCCACCGGGCACGGGCGTGTCGATCCGGAGCTCGGTGTCGCCGAAGGGTTTGCCGACGGTGCCGATGGACTTCCGGCCCCGGAAAGGGTTGCAGATGATTCCGCCGGTGGTTTCGGTAAGCCCGTAGCCTTCCTGGAAATTGTAGCCCATGGCCAGGAACCCGCGGACCGTCTGGGGCCGGCAGCGGGCCCCGCCGCAGATGAGCGTGCGGATGGAGGGGGCGAACTCCCGGTGCACGGGGCGGAAGAGCGCCCGGGCCGCCCCCGGCAGGCCCACGGCCTGGAAGGCGCCGCCCAGCCGGAGCAGGAGGCCGAACACCCCCTTGGCCAGTTTCCCCCTGGCGGCTACCTTGGCGACGATCCCCTTGAGCATGGCGTCGTACAGGAGGGGAATGCCGGCCATGTGCGTGATCCGGCAGGTCTTGAGGGCCTTGACGACCCGGTCCGGCTGGAGGGAGTCGATGAAGACCAGCCGTCCGCCGGATGTGAGGGCGATGATGGAGGCCGCGAAGACGAAGATGTGGTTGAGGGGCAGGATGGCCAGGATGCGGGTTTCCTCGTCGGCGCCCACCGCCGGCACGTTCTGCAGGGCCTGGTTCAGCACGTTGCCGTGGGTCAGCACCACCCCTTTGGACCGCCCGGTGGTGCCGGACGTGTAGATGATCGACAGCGGCGAGTCGGATTCCGCCTTGGCTGGCGGCGAAGGCGGGCAGTCCGCGAAGCGGGCGATCAGTTGTTCGTCCAGGGTCAGGGTGCGGGGGACCAACCCCCGCCGGACCGCCTGTCCGGCGAACCGCTGGAAGGAGGGCGACACCAGCAGCAGGGACAGGTCGGCCTCCTCCAGGATCGCCACGATCTCGTCCTCCGCCTGGCGGGCGTCCAGCGGGACGAGGGTGAAGCCAGCCCAGGCGGCGGCATGGTACGCCTGCATCCAGGCAGAGCAGTTTTCGCACAGGATCCCGAGGCGTGGGGCGGGGGCGTTCCCGGCCTGCTCCTGCAGGAAGGTCGCCCCGCGGGCGACCAGGTCCAGGAGGTCCCCGAAGGTCATGCCGCGGGATCCGGATGCGAAGGCGTCCTCCAGGTGGACGCGCGATTCGTGCCGGCGGCAGAAGTGCTCCAGGGCTTCGGGCAACGTTTGCATGCGGGTCGCGTCTCCTTGGGGTCAACTTGCGGGCGGAGAGAGAAAAGCCCGATGGTCCGGCGTTGGCCGGAAGCGAGGGCGCCTGTCCGGCAGCCCGCGCCGCGGCGGCGGATTTTGCCACAACCGGCGGGGGGAAGACAACGGTTAGTTGGGGATTTCCACGATGAAACAGCTCCCCCGGCCCGGTTCGCTCTCCACGCGCAGGTTTCCCCCGTGCGCTTCCACCAACTGCTTGACGATGTACAACCCCAGGCCCGTGGAGGACTCGCCTCCGGTGGGGCGGGCGCTCAACCGCTGGAACTTGCCGAAAAGGCGCTCCTTGTCGCGGGTGGTGAGGCCGGGGCCCTCGTCCAGGACTTCCAGCGCCGTTTTGCCGTCGGTCCGCCGGGCGCTCAGGTGGATGGTCTTGTCGAAGGGCGAGTACTTCACCGCGTTGCTGACCAGGTTTTCCACGATTTCCCTCAGCAGGCGCTCGTCCGCGTTCACCGTCAACCCTCCCCCCGTGTCCAGCACGATGGTCTGGTTCTTCCGGCCGGCCACTTCCCGGTAGTGCTCGAATATCCTTTGCAGCAGCGGATCCAGTGCGACAGGCCGTATGTCCAGCAGCAACTTCCCTTTTTCCACGTTGGTGGCCTGCATCAGGTCGCTGATCTGCGCCAGCATCCGCTCGGTCGCCTGGAGGATGGTGCCGGCCATTTTGCCGGTTTTCGAATCTGTTCCGTTCATCTGCTGGATCATTTCCGCAAAGCCCATGATCCCCTGCAGAGGGTTCTTCAGGTCGTGGGCCGTGATGGCCATCAGTTCGTTTTTCAGCTCGTTGGTCTTCTCCAGTTCGCTGTTCGTTTCCTGCAGCTCCCGCGTGCGGGCCTGGACCTGGGCTGCGAGCTCGTTCTTGCGCCGGCGGAGGCTGCGCACCTGCAACCGGTGCAGCCCGATCACCAGAGCGAGGCAGGCCACCCCGCAGAGAAGGTAGAACCAGCGGGTCTGGTAGAAAAACGGTTTCAGGCGGAAACGCACCGCCGCCCCGGTGAAGTTCCAGATGCCGTCGCAGTTTTCCGCGTATACCCGGAACGTGTACTCGCCCGGCGGCAGGTTGGTGTAGACGGCCACGCGGCTGTCCACGGGCGCGCAGGGGGCGGCGTCGAAATTCTCCAGGATGTACTTGTACCTGACCTTCCGGGGGATCTCGAAGCTGAGGGCCGCATAGCGGAACTCGAACCTGGCGCTGCCCGGGTTGATTTCCAGCGTTCCGTCGAGCGGCAGGGGCGTTCCGTCCACCAGGAAATCCTCCACCCGCACCACCGGGGGAACCTTGTTGAAGTGGTCGTATTCCGGGTCGATGACGGTCAGGCCGCGCATGGTGGGAAACCAGAGCTTGCCGTCCCCGGCCTTCCAGCCGGCCGGCTGCGCCGGTCCGCCGCACTCCGTGGCCGAGATCCCGTCCGCTTTGCTGTAGCCGGTGCAGCGGATCCGCTGGATCTTCCCGCTGGCGAAGTCGTTCAGGTCTTGCTTGCGGACCCGGAAGAAGCCGCGGTTGCAGTTCATCCACATGTTGCCGGAACGGTCCTCCAGGATCTGGAAGATGATGTCGTTGTACAGGCCGTCCTTCATGGTGTAGGTGGTGAACTGCCCGTTCCGGAACCGCTTGAGCCCCCCGTTGTTGGTCCCGATCCAGATGTCGCCCTGCCGGTCGGGCACGATGGCCCAGATGCAGTTCTGCGACAGGCCCTGTTTCGGGCCGTACACCGTTATCCGGCCGTCGCGCAGCACGTTGATCTCGCCGTTGTACATGCCGAACCAGATGCCGCCGCCGGAGTCCTCGGCGATGCTGTAGACGAAGTCGTCGGACAACCCTGTCTGGGTGCTCAGGTGGGCGACTTTCCCGTTCTTCTCGATGCAGTAGGCGCCCAGGTTGTTGGTGCCGACCCATATCCGGTCCCGGCTGTCCACCAGCAGGCTGCGGACGAGGGTGTCCGGGATCCCGGCCACCGTGGTGATCCGCCCGTTTTTCATCCGCTGCAGGCCGCTGCCGTAGGTGCCGATCAGGATGGATCCGTCGCGGTCTTCGGCCAGCGACCAGATGCGGTTGTTCCGCAACCCCTCCTTCTCGCCGAAGGTGAAGAAGGCCTTCCCGTCGAAGCGGATCAGGCCGCCCCCCACCGTGCCGATCCAGAACATCCCCTGCCTGTCCTGCAGGATGGACCGGAGGGCTTCGGTCGGCAACCCTGTTCGGGTGTTGTAGATGGTGAAGCGGCTGTCCCGGAAACGATGGACGCCGCCCTTGTAGGTGCCGACCCAGATGCCGCCTTCCCGGTCTTCGCACAGGGAGTAGGCCAGTTCCCGGCTCACCGCGTGGGTGGCGGGGAGGACCTCGAACCTTCCCCGTTTCAGGCAGGTCAGCCCGCCGTCGGAAAATCCGATCCAGAGGACGCCGTCCCGGTCCTGCAGCAGGGTCCGGACATCGTTGCCGCCCAATCCGTCCTTCGTGGTGAAGACGCGGAACCGGCCGCTTTCCCGCAGGACCAGGCCGTGCTGCGTGCCGATCCACAGGCGGTTCTGGCGGTCCTGGCAGAAGGTCCACACCGTGTCGCTGGGCAAACCGTTGGTTTTGTTGAAGACGTGAATCCCGCTCCCGGCCAGGAGGGCGGCCCCTCCCCCGACGGTGCCGACCCAGATGCCTTCCCTGCCGTCGTCGATGGTCTCGGTGAGGAAGTTCTGGGGCAGTCCGTTGGCCGTGTTGTAGACCGTCACCTTGCGGCGCTTGCCGAAGCAGGCCAGGCCCTTGTTGGTGCAGACGTTCAGGTTGCCGGCCCGATCTTCGCGGACGCTGACGATGAACAGGCCCGGCAGCCGGCTCATGAACTCGAATTCCCGCATCACCCCGGCCCGGTACCGCCACAGGCCGCCCGGCGTGCCCACCCACAGGTTGCCGTTGGAATCCTCGAAGAGGGCGGTGATGGTATCGTTGGTCATGGAGGGGGTGTTGGTCTTGTCGAAAATACGGAAGTTCATTCCGTCGAAGCGGATCAGGCCGTTGTAGGTCGCCATCCACAGGTAGCCGTCCCGGGTCTGCAGGACGGACGGGATGGTGCTTTGCGGAAGCCCGTCTTCGGTCGCCCAGCTGTCCACGAGAAAGTCGGACATCCGCTTGTCCGGGTTGAGCGCCGGCAGCCAGGCGCAGGCCGCCGCCGCCAGGACCAGCCAGGGCAGGGCTCGCCCCGCTCTTCGCCGGGTAGACCGGGCGATGGTCGACACTGTCTGGAGGTAACAGGTAAGTTCCATCATTTCTTGATACTCGGGTGACGATCCGCAAGGCCGGGGACAAAGGGTTCGCCGGATTCCCAAGGCATTTTATCATGGCGGCCCGCCCGATGCGGGGGGCATTTCGTGGGGAAGCCAATTTTTGTTAACTTAATAATCGAGAAATATTAAAATCAGGTTCATTTTTCTCCAAGCCGACGGATTGCCTCCTGGGCAAGGGGATTCCCCTGATTGGCAGCTTTCAGATACCAGAATCTAGCTTCCGCCGGGTCTTTCAGAACGCCTATGCCTTCTTCATATATCTGGCCGAGCCTGTATTGCGACGCCTCATGCCCTTGAGCTGCCGCCTTACGGAACCAGCACGCGGCATTGGCGTTATTTTTACCTGTCTGCATGTTCCCCTTTTCGTAATTCAGAGCCGCTTGATACTGGTCATCCGCCTTTCCTTGCAATAGATCAATGCGGTTTTTGGCAATGTATTCAATGCCATTCGGCAGATTCGTTCGGATTATTTCCAGAACAGGGGAGCCTTTCAAAAACATCAATAAATCAAGCAGTGCACCGATGAATTCGTTTTCGAGGGCTTCCTCGAAAGGGGATGGCAAGGTACGGCCGGGTGGGCGCGGGTTCAGCGGAAGGGGCAGCGGACACCGAAACCCCAGGCGGCCCACCACAGCCCGAAGGCGGCCAGGGCGGCCAGGGCGGCCCAGCCTGCGGCCGACTCGTCGCGGACGGAGGTGCGCACCTGCAGCGGGCCGCTCTCCATCCGGGCCAGGTCGGCCAGGATGCCCTGCAGCATCCCCGCGTCCGTGGCCCGGGCGAAGCGCCCGTGCGCTAGCGCGGCCAGCTTTCGCAGTTCGGCGTCGTCGAGGTAGGTTTCCAGCTGTTGGTCCCGGGTGTTGATGAACGGGCGGCCTTCGACCCACACCTTCACCGGCACGGGGCCGCCCACCCCGATGGCGTAGAAGCGGATCCCCTTTTCACGAAGGTATCTGACCCCGACGCCGGGGTCCAGGCCGGTGTTGCTCTGCCCGTCCGTGACCAGGACCAGGGCCTGAGCGCGGCCCTTCACCCGGACCCGGGCGAGCGCCTCGGCCGCCGTGACCAGCGCGTCGCCGATGGCCGTCCCCCCGCCGGCCGTGTGGCTGATGGAGCGGAAGGAAAGGCCGTCCACCAGTTCCGCCAGCACGGCGTGGTCGGTGGTGAAGGGGCTCTGGGTGAAGCAGTCCCCGGCGAAGGCGAAGATTCCGATCCGGTCCGACCCGCTGCGCCGGATGAAGTCCTTGGCCAGCGTTTTCAGGCATTCGAGGCGGTTGGGGGGGAAGTCGGCGGCCTGCATGGACGCGGAAATGTCGAGGACGAGGGCCACGTCGACGCCTTCGGCCGTGGCCTGGCGGCTCTCCACCCGGGTGGCCGGGCCGGCCAGGGCCAGGACGGCCAGTCCGAGGGCCAGTGCCTCGAGCCCGACGGCGAGGTCCGGCAGGTGCCGGGCCAGCCGGCCGGGCGGGCGGAACTGGAGGGGCGCCAGGGGCAGGGCCCGGTTCCGGACGGTGCGCAGCCGCCAGAGCAGGAAAACGGGCCAGGCCAGCAGGGCATACAGGATTTCGGGCCGCTGCAAGTGGAAGTCGCCCATGCTCCTCACCTCTTGCGGGCGGACAGCGTTTCCGCCCGGTCGCACAGGCGGGCGAACTCGTCGGCGGGCGGTTCGCGGCGTCCGTATTGCATCGATTCGAGATCGGCAAAACACTCGGCGGGGGTGCCGGCCCCGAAAACCGCAAGCAGGCCGGAGGCCGTCAGGGAAGAGCCTTTCCGGCCGGACGTGGCCTCCAGGTGGCTCCGCAGGACCTGGGAGAGGGCGTGGCAGCCCTCCCGCGTGCGGCCGGTGCGCAGCCCGTCGCGGCGGATGGCGCGGATGCGCTCCACCGTTCCGGCCGGGCGTCCGGGAGCCGGCGTCGGCTCCGCCGTCGGCTGGACCACTTGGGAACGGCTTTTCCGCCGGGCGTTTCTCCATTTCCACCCCGCCCACAGGAGGAGCGCGACGGCGAAGACCGCCAACCAGAGGGCGTCGGGCAGCCAGGAAGGCAGGTGGGGCAGGGGCTCGGCCGTGGGGTGGGGCAGGGGAAAGGCCGTGGTGGTGACCGCTGCTGGCGCGTTCGTCATGTCAGGGCCTCGCCGGACGCCTGGCGTGGAAGAACCGGCCCAGGGCGCGGCCCGCCGGTTCGGTGACGGAGAAGGACCCCCAACGCAGGCCGTAGGTTTGGGCCGCCGAACGAAGGAAGGCCTGGGTCTCGGACAGGGCGCCCGCACCGCCGGGCCGGGCGGTTCCGGTCCGCCGCCGGCCCTCGGGCGAACAGGCCGGAAAGCGGACCGGCGGCGCCTGGGCGTACTCGAAAGGGTCGTACACGTGGAGGAGCGACACGTCGTGCCGGGCCTGCACGTAACGCAGGTCGTCGGGGACGTCGTGGTCGATGAAATCCGAGATCAGGAACACGACGAAACGCTTGCCCCTCATCTGCTGGATGGCGTGGATGGCGGCGCGCGGGTCGGATTCCCGGCAGGCGTTCCCCGGCCCTTCCGAGGCGTTCAGCATCTCCCGCAGGGTCCGGAACAGGTTTCGCTTCCCCCGGCCGGGCGGCGAGAAGGCCCTCACCTCGGCGTCGAAGAAGAGGAAGCCGAGGCGGTCCCGGTGGTCCTCGGCCGAAACCGCCAGGGTGGCGGCCAGTTCCACGGCGAAGTCCAGCTTGGTCTTCTCCTGGAAGCCTGTCCGCATGGAGGGGCTGATGTCCAGCGCCAGGAACACTTCCCGTTCCCGCTCCTCCAGGTTCACCCGGACGTAAGTCTCGCGGGCCCGGGCGGTCATGTTCCAGTCGATGAGGCGGACATCGTCGCCGGGGACGTACTTCCGGGCCTCGGCGAAGGTCATGCCCCGGCCGCGCACGCGGGCGGCGTACTCCCCGGCCAGCACGCCGGCGACGCTGCGCCGGGCGGTCAGTTCCAGGGCGCGGACGTCCCGCAGCA
>CAYTBK010000137.1:0-10284 GCA_964436005.1 uncultured Acidobacteriota bacterium | reverse complement strand
GGCGATGACGAAGCCGATGTGCTCCTCCAGGGGCACGCCGAGTTCCTCGGCGCCCAGGCGGATCTCGTCGCGGTTCACGCTGCGGGCGAAGGCCTTGTCCTTCATCTTTTTCAGAACGGACTTGGGGGTGACGTCGGCGACCTTGCGCGACGGCTGGACGTAGGCGGCGGCCGTGATCATCCCCACCAGTTCGTCCACGGCGAAGAGGGTCCTGGCCAGGAGTGTCTCCCGGGGGACGCCGGTGTAGGAGGCGTGGGACAGGATGGCCCGGACCAGGGTCTCGTCCAGGCCCAGGGAGCGCAGGTGCTCGGCGCCCCGGAAGGGGTGGTCGTCGGCCGTGGGGTAGCGCTCGTAGTCGAAATCGTGCAGCAGGCCCACCACGCCCCAGGTCTCGGCGTCCTCGCCGAACTTGGCGGCGTAGGCGCGCATGGCCGCCTCCACCCCGTAGGCGTGCTTGCGCAGGCCGTCCTTCTCGACCCATTCCTGCATCAGGTTCGCGGCTTCTTCCCGTTTCATGCCTTTTTCCTCTTTGTTCGAAGATCCAAAACGAATGATAGCACGAAGTCCAGCCGAGGAGCGCGGTTTGTGCGCCCGCCCGGCGTGGCCGGCCTCCTGCGCCCGACCGAACCGGGATGTCGCTTCCAATTTCCTATGAACGATGCAGTCAACTGCAAGTCTGGTGACACAGGTCACGGAATATCGGAATGGCCAACAGGTAAAATAAGCAATCTTTCACTATTCATAGTGGAAAACAGGCGCAAAGCCGACGGGAGGACTGATCCGATGAAAACGACGCCTGGACCGCGCTTTGCGCGTGCCTGGATTCAAAGGGAAATATTGGGTTTGATCATTGCGCTGACGCTCGGGCCGGCCTGCCTGGTCGCGCAAGAGCCGCTCCCCGGGGCTGCCTCCCGGGGCGCCGATCCCCTCGCCGAACAGTTGGTCGGAGGCACGCTCTGGCTGCAGTCGGGGGAGGGGCGCGCGCTCTGCTACCAGGCCTACGCCCTGGCCCGCCGGATCTTCGACGATGCGGTCGTGGCCAACGGTTCCGGGAAGGGACTGGCGGTGGTTACGGACATCGACGACACCTTGGTCTGGACCGCGGACTACACCCGCCGGGTCATGTCGGGCACCGAGAACAACGAGGCGAACTGGCAGCGTTGGGTGGTGGAAGGGAGAGGGACGGTCATCCCGGGCGCGCTGGACTTCCTGCGGCACGTGGATTCCGCGGGCGGGCGGATTTTCTACATCACCAACCGGGTGTCCGCGATCCGGGAAGCCACCCTGGTCTTCATGAAGAAGAACGGTTTCCCCCAGGCGGTCATGGCCCAGCTGCTCACCCGGGACGACTGCCGGACGCCCAGCAAGGAAAGCCGTCGGAAGCAGGTGGCGGAGAAGTACCGGGTGGTCCTCCTGCTGGGGGACAACCTCATCGATTTCGCCGACTTCTTCCCGGCCAACGGGCTCGGCGAGCGGCTGGAAGCCGTGGACGCCCACAAGGACGAGTTCGGCAAGCGGTTCGTGCTGCTGCCCAACCCGATGTACGGGGACTGGGAGCGCAACATCTACGGCGTGGGGAAGGAATTGACCCGAGAGGAGAAGCTCCGGCTCCGGCGGGAGGCCCTTTTCGCCCCGGACGGGAAGCCTGGATTGCCGCCGGAGGTGCCCTGCCGCTGACCCCGTTCCATCACCCGGAGCGAGGGGCGGTCCACCGGCCCGAACGCGACGGCAAACGCCTCACGCCCGCCGGGGAGATCGCCCGGCGGGCGTTCGTCTATAGTGCGGCCGGGGTCGACAGACCGTCGAATCAGCCGTAAAATGGGAGATAGCACAAGGCAGGCAGGAGGGCACCATGAAGCACCCGACGTCGTTTCCATCGATCCGGAGCCGGTCTTGCGCCGCCTCTGGCTGCCGTTTCCTGGCCCGGGTTTTCCGGTGCGGCGTCATTCTCGCCGTGCTGGCCGCCGGCGCCTGCGGCGCGCTGGCCGCCGGTTCGGCTGCCAGGGGCGGCGGCGGGGCGGGGGAGCAGGACTCGCCGGGCCTGGAAGGCGTGCTGAGCCTCGTCTGGGGCGACCCCGGCCCGGAAAGCGGGGGACAGCCCCGGATGGAAGCCTTCGTCTGCCCTGACGGCCAGCCGCGGGTCAGGCTGGTGTGGAGCGAGGAAGGCTTCGACTACGGCGCCCTCTACGCCGCCAACGGCAAGCGGGTGGCCGTCTCCGGCGTCCTGCTCGTCGAACCCGACCGACGGTCCGGCAGCCGGCAGCTGTACGTCGACCGCCTGGCCGCCGGCGACGAGTCGGTGAAAAGGCCCAGCGCCCTCACCGGACCCCAGCCCTGGGTCACCATCCCGGTCAAGTTCAGCGACGTGGCGGACGAACCGAAAACCATCAGCTTCTTCCAGAACATGTTCGGGAGTTCGTACCCCCAGATGAACCACTACTGGAACGAGGTGTCCTACGGCAACATCTCCACCGACGGGAGCTACGTCGCCACCCGCTGGTACACGCTTCCGTACCCCCGCTCCCACTACATCACCGGAAGCCCCGAAGATGCCGACCTGGACGCCCTGTTCCTCGACGCCACGGCGGCCGCGGACGCCGACATCGACTACACGCAGTACGTGGGCATCAACCTTTTCTTCAACGACGACCTGGACGGTTATTCCTGGGGCGGGGGGAAATACGCCACCCTCGATGGGGAGTCCCGAGTGTGGCGGGCCACCTGGGAGGCGCCCTGGGGGTACCAGCACATCGCCCCCCTGCAGCACGAGATGGGACACGGCTTCGGCCTGCCCCACTCCTGCTTCTCGGAAGCGGCCACCTACGACAACTCCTGGGACGTCATGAGCAATTCCTGGCAGTGCGACCCTTCCGACGCCACCTACGGCTGCGTGGGGCAGCACACCATCGCCTACCACAAGGACAGGTTGGGCTGGATCCCATCCGGGCAGAAGGTCACCGTGGCCACCGGCACCCGGCAGACCGTGACCCTGGAACGCCTGGCCCAGCCCTCCAACGCCAACACGAAGATGATCGTGGTGCCCATCGGCGGGTCGGCCACCCACTACTACACCGTGGAGGCCCGCAAGGAGGTGGGCTACGACGGGCAGCTGCCCGGCGCGGCCGTCATCGTCCACGACGTGCTGACCACCCGGTCCATCCCGGCCCATGTCATGGGCAGCGACGGCGACACCGGCGCCATGTACACCGCCGGGGAAACCTACACGGACGCCACCAACCACATCACCATCACTGTAACCTCATCTACCGCTACGGGTTTCAGCGTCGAGGTGAACAACAACGCCCCGGCCGGCCCCACCATTACCGACCAGCCCGACAGCCAGACCATCAACAGCGGCCAGACGGCCACACTCTCGGTCACCGCCACGGGTACCGGCACCCTCTCCTACCAGTGGTACCGGGGGAGCAGCGGCAGCACGGCCAACCCGGTGGGGACGAACGCCAACACCTTCACCACGCCGGCGCTGACGGCAACGACATCCTACTGGGTACGGGTCACGGACAGCAACGGCACGGCCGACAGCAACACCGCCACCGTCACCATCTGCGCGGCGCCGTCCATCACGGCCCACCCGCAGAGCAAGACCATCAGCAGCGGCCAGACCACCACCCTCTCGGTCACCGCCACGGGCACCGGCACCCTCTCCTACCAGTGGTACCGGGGGAGCAGCGGCAGCACCACCAACCCGGTGGGGACGAACTCCAGTTCCTTCACCACCCCGGCGCTGACCGCCACGACGCCCTATTGGGTGCGGGTGACCAACGGCTGCGGCACGGCCGACAGCAACACGGCCACCGTCACGGTGACCGCCTGCGCGGCTCCCCAGATCACTGCCCAGCCGCAGGGCACCACTATCGCCAGCGGCGGCACGGCCACCTTGAACGTGACGGCCGAGGGCACCGCCACCCTGAGCTACCAGTGGTACCGGGGAAGCAGCGGTTCCACCACCAACCCGGTGGGGACGAACTCCAGTTCCTTCACCACGCCGGCGCTGACCACCACGACGTCCTACTGGGTGCGGGTGACCAACGGCTGCGGAACGGCCGACAGCCAGACGGCCACGGTCACCGTTAGCAGTTGCGCGGCGCCGTCCATCACCGATCAACCCGACAGCCAATCCATCAGCAGCGGGCAGACGGCCACTCTCAGCGTCACGGCCAGCGGCACGGCCTCCTTGAGCTACCAGTGGTACCGGGGGAGCAGCGGCAGCACCGCCAACCCGGTGGGGACGAATTCCAGTTCCTTCACCACCCCCGCGCTGACCGTCACGAAGTCCTACTGGGTGCGGGTGACCAACGGCTGCGGCACGGCCGACAGCCAGACCGCCACGGTCACGGTCTGCAGCCTGCCCTCGATTTCCACCCACCCGCAGAACGGTTCCATCAATGCCGGCCAGACGAAAACGCTGTCCGTTGTGGCCGGCGGGTCGGGGCCCCTGACCTACCAGTGGTACCGGGGGAGCGCCGGAAGCACGGCCAATCCCGTGGGGACGAACGCCAGTTCCTACACCACCCCCCCCTTGCTGTCGACCACCTACTTCTGGGTGAGGGTGGGTAATGGCTGCGGAACGACCGACAGCAATGCCGCCCGGGTATCGGTCCAATGTGACGCCGATGTGAACCAGGACGGTGTCGTCAACGCCCAGGACCTGATCCTGCTGGCCTGGAAACTGGCCAGGTGCCCGGCGGGCGAAGCGATAGCGGAGGGAGAGGGCGACGTGAACCAGGACGGCAAGATCAACGCGTTGGACCTGGTCGTCCTGGGCCTGATCGTGATCGGGGTTTCCTGAGCCGGGAAACGGTGTCCCCTCCGGCCGGCCCCTTGCGGACAGGTAAATGACCGAAACGGGTGTCCGGCCCGTCACGCTTCTGTCAGGAGGTTTGTCTTGATCGCTTCATTCATGTCCGGGAAGGGGTTTGGGGCCCGTTCGGTGCTGCTGGTGCTCCTCTGCGTTCTCCCCGCCGCGGCCATGGCGGGAGGAAACGATGCCGGCGCGAAGGGCCGGCCATTCGTCATCGCCGTCCACGGCGGGGCTGGGGCGATAAACCCTGCCAGCATGAAACCGGAGGAAGTGGCTGCCGTCGAGGCGACCCTGCGCACGGCCCTGGAGAAGGGCCACGCCATCCTCCGGTCGGGCGGTTCGAGCCTCGATGCCGTGGAGGCCGCCGTCACCGTGCTGGAGGACTCGCCGCTGTTCAACGCCGGGAAGGGGTCCGTCTACAACGCCGACGGGCAGGTGGAGATGGACGCCTCCATCATGGACGGCCAAACCGGGCAGGCCGGGGCCGTGGCCGGTGTCCACCACGTGAAGAACCCCGTCTGCCTGGCCCGCCAGGTCATGGAGAAATCGCCCCACGTCCTGCTGGCGGGGGAAGGCGCCGAGGCTTTCGCGCGGGAAACGGGCGTCGCGCTCGAAACGGCGGACTACTTCTTCACCGAGAAACGCTGGCAGCAATTGCTGGAGATCAAGGAGAAGGAACGGTCGAAGCGGCGGTCTCCGGACCCGAAGCCCGCGTCTGGGGGCACGGCCGCCCCGCCCGGCGGCGGGCCGGGAGAAAAGAAGTTCGGCACCGTCGGGGCCGTGGCGCTGGACGCCTGCGGGCACCTCGCGGCGGCCACCTCCACGGGCGGCATGGTCAACAAGCGCTTCGGTCGGATCGGCGACTCGCCCATCATCGGGGCGGGGTGCTGGGCCTCCGACAGGACCTGCGCCTTGTCGGCCACCGGGCACGGGGAGTACTTCATTCGCGGCGTGGTGGCCTACGACGTCGCCGCCCGGATGGAATACCTGGGCGAATCGTTGGAAAGGGCCGCGGATTCCGTCGTCATGGGGAAGCTCCCCGCCCGGGGCGGGGAAGGCGGCATCATCGCCGTGGACGCTCAGGGGCAGGTGACCATGCGCTTCAACACGCCCGGCATGTACCGGGGGGTGATGGGCGCAGACGGGAAGGCCGAGGTCAAGATCCTCCACTGACCGGCGCCCGGAACGCGGAGTCGGAACCAGAAAAAGCAGGGAACTTTTCGGGGCGGCCGCTGTCAATATTAGTGAGTGATGATACTGCGAGCCTGAGAGGTTGACGTGATACCTCATCCAACGGAGAAGCGATCAGGAGCCGACAGCCCGCCCGCCGCGGGCCGCTCCGGTGGCCCCGAAACGCGGAAGGTTCTGGAAGGATTCGACCCCGCCGACTTTCGCTTTGAAGACTTGTTTCAGGAGTACCGACACACTGTTTTCCAGCTCGCTTTCCGCATGCTCGGCAACCATGACGACGCCCTGGAACTGACGCAGGACGTTTTCGTGCAGGTGTACAAGGGGCTGAGCTCTTTCCGGGGGGACGCTTCCCCAAAAACGTGGATCTGCAAGATCACCGTCAACCTGGTCCGCAACAAGATCCGTTGGCGGAGGGTCCGGCGGATTTTCAACGTGCACGTTTTCAGCGAGATGCCCGCCCATTCACTGCTGAACCTGGAGAAGGAGTCGGAGCGGGACGATTCGCCGGACGGCATTCTCCTCGACAACGAAGCCGACGAGATGGTGCAGGGGCTGTTGCAGATGCTGCCGGTGAAGCTCCGAACCGTCCTGGTGCTGAAGGACGTGGAGGGTCTGGGGTACGGGGAGATCGCCCGGAGCGTCGGCCTGTCCGAGGGCACGGTGAAAAGCCGTGTGTCGCGGGCGCGAGAAAGGATGCGCGACCTGATGCTCCAGGGAAAGGGGAGGAGACAATGAAATGTCGTGACGCCAGAAGAGCCATCCACGAGGAATTGGACGGCGGCCTGGGTGCCGATGGCCGTTTCGGGCTGGAGTGGCACCTCGAGGGTTGCCTTTCCTGCCGCGCCTACCGGGAACAGATGCGGCAGGTCAGGGAGAAGCTGGCGGCCATGGCCAAAGTGAAGGCGCCTACCCAGCTGGTTTTCACCTTGCGGGCCAAGGTGAGGTTCCAGGCCCGGCGGCCCCTGCCTTCCTGGTTTGCCGACAGCCCTCTGGCCCTGATGAACATCAGGAGGATGGCCATGGGGCGCATCGCCGCCGCCGTGGCGCCCCTGGTGCTGATGGCCCTCACGTTCACGGCCTTGTCCCTGAACCGGCCGCAGCTCATCACCGAGGTGCTCGGCGGGTCCGACGACGGGTTCTTCGGGAATTCCTACCTGGTCACCGAACCGGTTCACTTTTCTTCGCCCGGCCTGGACCGCGACTTCATGAGCCGGCTGGCCGAGGCCGACGTGCTGTCGCCGGATGCCGACCACCTCGACTTCGCCGCTCACATCACGCCGCAGGGCGAGGTGGCCCTGCTGGGGGCCGTGCCCAACGACGGCCGGGACGAGAAGATTCTCCACATCCTCCGTTCGGCCGTGACGGCTGTTCCGCCGGGAGAAGGCCGGCCCGCCAGCCGGGTCATGGTCCTCTCCGTCGAGCGGGTCAGGGCCTGAGGCCTGCCTGCGTCGATCATCGCGTCTTGCGCATCAGCGGACGGGGCCGCGCAGCGAGCCCGCCGGAACAATGGCGAGGCCAAGTTCCAAGGGCGCAACGGCGGCTTCGGTTTGGTAGGGAAGCCGGACTGGTTTGAGGAACAGGGCGGCAGGATAGCGGTGGGACAATTCTGCTGGTCTCGGCCCATGCACTTGCGCATCCCAGAGCAGGACACCTCCCGACGCGAAAAGATCGTCGTCCGAGAAGCGGTCGGTTTCCTGATGCCCCATATCCAGGGCGTTCAAATCGCTACCCCCATAGATGAGAGGCCTTTGCGACCCTTCCAGGGCGGCCAGGCTGGCCAGCCACCAATCGCCCGCCACCATGGGCAACGGCCCCTTCTGGAATTTGTGCCACGCGCGGTTCGCTACCCTGGCGATGGCTTCCTGGGGATAGTGCATGCGGAGCGGATACCCCATGACGTGAGGGGTGGCGATGAAATGAAAGAACATGCCGGAAGCGAAGCCGACCCCGAAGGTGACGCACAGGGCCAGCGCGGCGTGAATCGAACGCCATCCGGTCTTCCTGGCGAAACAGAGGAGAAGGAGCAAGCCGGAGAACATCCAGATATGAGAACCCCATTCGATATTCAGCTTCCGATTGAGGATGGCGGCCATGGCGAAGTAGGTGGCAAACGGTCCCAACACTACGGTGGACAGATAGCTGAGCTTGAAAGACTCCTCCGGGCGGGAATGTCGCCGGCGCCAAGGAAAACCCGTCAGCGGGAGGGCGGCCAAGGCCATCGGAAGCAGGTTCAGCAATTGCCCGCAGGTGAATTCCAGGGGGCAGAGCAAGTGCCCATAAAGGGCCGGACCGTCCGCCGAACGCTTGGAGATGTAGTCGAGAGTGGGAAACCGGTTGCCGACCAGCCAAACGAAGTGCGGGATGAAAACCAGAGCCGCCGTCAAGGCCATCAGATAGGGTCCGGGCCGGCGCCAGGCGCGTCGTGCCTGGTAGTGGAAAACCAGGAATGAAAGCATGCTGATGGCCAGCAGCGCGGCACTGTACTTGACCAGCAGGCCGAGCCCCAATGCCAGGCCCGCAGCGATCCAGGGCCAGTTTCCGGGCCTCGTCACGGCCCGGTAGAAAAACAGGATGGTCAAGGACCAGAATGGGTACAGGGCGATGTTGTTGTTGAATTCGACGGTATTGAAAGTGTAGTAGAAACAGCACTCCAACAGGCAGGCGCCAACCAGGGCGGCCGGTGGAGAAAGCATCTCGCGACCCAGCCGCCACACGGCCCAGAAGACAGCCAGGAGCCCGACCTGGGCAAGGAGATAGATGCCCCAACCGCTTCCCCCGCACAGAATCGCGGCACTTTCGCCGATCCAACCCGTCAAGGGGGGGTGTTTGTGGTGGCCGAGCTGCCATTCCTGGCCCAGGTACCGGATCTCCACCACATCCAGCGGCGGGGAGGCGTACAGCAGGATCGGGAGCGTGGTCCAGAGCACGAGGTGAGCGAAGACAAAGATCCTGAAAATGCGCCTGCACCGCTCGAACTCTCCGGCGGCGTCCGGAAAGACGTTGGGAAAGGCACCAGGGCAGGGTTGCTGAGAGCGGGGCATAAAGTTGGAAATTAAGGATGTTGTTGGACCGGATCCTCTTCCACCTCGAGCATGGAGACGGCCCGGTTGCGCCCGGTCTGCTTGGCCCGGTACAGCGCCTGGTCTGCCTTCACGAAGAGCGACTCGGGCGTGGGCATCGATTCCCGCTGTTCGCTGACGCCCAGGCTGATGGTGACCTTCACGTTGGCGCCCTGGAACTCGTTGTCCAGGCCCTCGACTTCGCAGCGGAACTTTTCCGCCACGATCATCGCCGATTCGAGGTCGGTTTCGGGCAGCAGGCAGCAGAATTCCTCTCCGCCGAAGCGGGCGAAACAGTCGGTCTTCCGGATCGACGATCCGATGGCCTCCGCCACCGACTTCAGGATGAAGTCCCCGCAGTTGTGCCCGTAGGTGTCGTTCACCTTCTTGAAGAAATCGATGTCGCAGACGATCAGGCTGAAGCTGCGGCCGTACCGCCGGCTGCGCTCGAATTCCTCGCTCAGGCGCCTGTCGAGGTGGCGGCGGTTGTAGATCCCCGTGAGGCCGTCGCGCATGTTCGTTTCCAGGAGCTTTCTCTCGTAGGTCGCCAGTTCGGTGACGTCCTGGATGAAGAGGAACAGCGAATCCACCTTGCCGCCCTCGCCGCGGATCGGCCCCATGGTGCAGCTCTGCTGCATGAATTCGAAGCGCGACTCGATGGAATGGGGCGCCTTGAAGGGGAAGAGGTAGCCGTGGAGTTTCTGGGAAAAGAAGATGAAATTGCCGAACGTGAGAACGGATTTGCAGTTGCGCAGGAAGCGCTGGTTGTTCAGGCTGGGAAAGGTGTCGAAGAGGGGGGTGCCGACGATGCTTTCCTCGGCCACGCCGCTCTGGAGAG
The DNA here is from genome assembly GCA_964436005.1 of uncultured Acidobacteriota bacterium. Lineage (GTDB taxonomy): Bacteria > Acidobacteriota > JAAYUB01 > JAAYUB01 > JAAYUB01 > JAGNHB01. Next base: position 374 of record CAYTBK010000137.1, on the reverse strand, counting down.
ACATCCAGCGGTTCCACAACCGCACCTTCAGTTCGGTGTCGAGGATGACCAGCCCGATGTTGACCGTGTTGAAGATTTGCTGGAGTTCACTCATATTGTTCGAGGAACTTCGCCAGCGCCGCCTGCAGCCATTCGATGGATTCCAGGCTGGTGACCAGGAAGAGGAAGCCCTGCACGTTCTTCTCGTTGAAGTTGAACACGGTGCGGAGGACGATGGCCGTGCTGTGGGGATCGAAAAGGCTGGCCGGCAGGGCCTCGTTGGCGTGGTTCTCGATGACGACGCTGGGGGGGGCGTACGTGACGGTGTCGCCCAGCATTTCCGCGACCTTGCCGACGCAGGCGCCGATGAGGATGTTGCCGACCTCCACCAGGGT
>CAYTBK010000136.1:0-10314 GCA_964436005.1 uncultured Acidobacteriota bacterium | reverse complement strand
TGGTACCGCCGGGCGGCCGAGCAGGGGAACGCCGAGGCGATGGGAACCCTGGGCGACTGCTGTTACGACGGCCACGGGGTGGCGCAGGACTTCGCCGCCGCCGTGAAGTGGTACCGGGCGGCGGCGGAGCGCGGGAACGCCTACGCGAAAGGCCAGCTGGGGTACTGCTACGGCAGCGGGCAGGGGGTGCCGAAGGACCCGGCCGAAGCGGTGCGGTGGTATCGCCGGGGGGCCGAACAGGGGGATGCCAGCGCCCAGGCCAACCTGGGCATCTGCTACCACAACGGGGAAGGGGTGGCGAGGGACCTGGCCCGGGCCGTGGGCTGGCTCCGGCGGGCCGCCCGCCAGGGGAATGCCAACGCCCAGAACAACCTGGGCATCTGCTACGAGGAGGGGACGGGCGTGGCCCGGGACCTTTCCCAGGCGGTGGCGTGGTACTACCAGGCGGCCCTGCAGGGGAACGCCGACGCGCAGAACAGCCTGGGCGACTGCTATGCCAAGGGGAAAGGCGTGGAGAAGGACGGGTACGAAGCCGTGCGCTGGTACCTGCTGGCGGCCGAACAGGGGCACGACGAGGCGCAGTTCGCTCTCGGGCTCTGCTACGTGGCCGGCAAAGGCGTGGCGCCCGACCCACCCGAGGCGGCGAAATGGTTCCGCCTGGCGGCCGAGCAGGGTCACGCCGGCGCGCAGAACCACCTGGGCGTCCGCTACTACAAAGGGGAGGGCGTGACGGCGGACCTTTTCGAGGCGGCGAAGTGGTTTCGCCGGTCGGCCGGGCAGGGCGACGCCGAGGCGCAGGGCAACCTGGGCCGGTGCCTCCGGCGGGGGGAAGGCGTGGCCCGGGACGCGGAGGAGGCCGTGAAGTGGTTCCGGCGGGCGGCCGAACAGGGGAACGCCGAGGCGCAATACTGGCTGGGTGTCTGCTGTTTCAACGGGGAAGGCGTGGCGCAGGACTTGGCCGAGGCGGCCAGGTGGTACCGCCTGGCCGCCGACAAGGGCCATGCCAGTGCGCAGAACGCCCTGGGCGTCTGCTACGAGACCGGCCAGGGCGTGGCGAAGGACCTGGCCGAGGCCGAAAAATGGTTCTTCCGGGCGGCCGGGGAGGGGAACCGCTCCGCCGGGGCCCACCTGGTCGTGTTGCGGAAGTAGGGGACCGCGCCGGGTCCCGCCGGTCAACCGCCGCCGCAGAGAGGAAACCGCGGAGGGGCGCAGCGGGCCGCCGAGGGGCAGGCCGATTTGAAAAAGACATTGGTATAGCAGGACAATGTTGCAAAAAATATGTATTTATACAATGATTGCGTTTTTCTTTGGGGTCGCCTGTGTCCCGGGCAAATCGGAAAAACAGTCGGAAAGCCGATACTGGTCAAACTGAAAAGGAGCCCCCGGGGAGACTATCCAGTCGATATCTTTCTCAACAAGTCCGTTGCCAGTTCTGACAGTCTTGAAGACATTGCCTTTCCAACTCCAGGCACCTGAACCGTAAATTCCGAGGGGAAGAACGTTGCCGGCCTTTTGTGCCTTTGGGCCTTGGTGGCTAGGCTTGGCCGCTGGAAGGGTGCAGTCAGAACGGGAGCCCGGCGGCCCGGAGGAGGTGCCAGGCCACGGGGACCAGCACGGCCGGCAGCAGGTTGCCCACCCGGATGCGCCCGGGGAAGAGGATGTTGATGCCGATGGCCAGGATGAGCACGCTGCCCACGGCCGAGACCTGGCCGATGACGGCGGGCACGAGCCACGGCCGCACCGAGCCGGCCAGTAGGGTGATCGCGCCCTGGTAGAGGAAGACGGGCAGGGCCGAGAAGGCCACGCCGAAACCCAGGGTGGAGGCGAAGACCAGCGAAAGGACGCAGTCCAGGATCGCCTTGGCCAGCAGGGTGGAGGGGTTGCCCGCCAGGCCGTCCTCCAGCGAGCCGACGATGGCCATGGCGCCCACGCAAAAGATCAGGCTGGCGCTGACGAAGCCCTCGACGAAGCGCCCGTCGCCGCCTCCGGCGAACTTCGCCTGGATCCAGCGCCCCCACCGCTCCAGCCAGGCCTCGATGTTCACCGCCTCGCCGACCAGGCCGCCCAGGGTGAGGCTGATGATGACCAGCATGAGGTCCCTCCGCTCCAGACCGGCCGGGCCCACGGCCAGGATCCCCTGCAGGGCCCCGGAGGCGCCCACCATGACGATGGAAAGGCCCATGGCCTGCAGGGCGATCTCCTTGAAGCGCTCGCCCAGGCGCTTCCCCGCCAGCACGCCCAGGGAGGCGCCGGCCACGATGCCCGCGGCGTTCACGATGGTTCCCGTACCGATCATCATGGCTTTCTTGCCTTCCTCGAACCGGATGAACGAATGGAAGCGACTGTCGGCCCTGCGCCGACGGCGGTTGCCGAAAGCGGCAGCTCGAAGACTCGCCGCCGCACTCCATGGTCTCCGGCGTGTTCGCGCCGAAGAAACGGGCGGGTAAGATACTACGAAACGGTTTTTTTTCCTAGCCCGTTGCGGCCTACGGCCACGGGGGGAAGCCGCTGCGGGTGACGGAGCCGTCGGGGCCGATGACGATCTCGGCGTCGGGGAGCCCTTCCAGGTCGGCGGCCGCGTACCGGGCGGTGAGGAAGTGCACGGCCTGGTTGTCCGAACCGCGCAGCCCGCGGCCCAGGCGGCGGGATTCCTCGAAGGGCCCGGCCACCAGGACGTCGGTCCGGGCGAGGACGGCGGGGCCGTCGGGCAGGGTTTCGATCTCCTCTCGGCTGAAGCCGGAGAAGAGGACCACGGAGAGGCCCGTCTCCTCTTTCAGCGAGGCCAGGAAGGCCCGCAGCGCCCCGGCTTGCTCCAGGGGTTCGCCGCCGCTGACGGTGACGCCCTCCACCTCGCCGCCGGCCGAAGCGATCTGGCGGACGAGGTCCAGGATTTCCACCGCGTAGCCGCCGGCGGGGTCGTGGGTTTCCGGGTTGAAGCAGCCGGGGCAGCCCCGCCGGCAGCCCTGGAGCCAGACGCCGAACCGCCGCCCGGGCCCGTTGGCCCGCGTGAGCGGAAGCACCGCGTGCAGCCGGAGCGTCCGGGGTGCGGAAAGGTTGTTGTCTTTTCCAGTCATGGGATAGGTAACCACAAAGAGCACAAAGGGCACATAGAAAGAAAAAAGGCCGAATGCCGAAAACGGCTTTCCAGGCCGTGGCAAGACTCCGGGAAACAACCGCCGGGAAGGCCGCGGGCCGCCGAGAAAGATCCATATCAATCAGGTTGCAACAATCGAACAACAAATGAAATTGCCGAGGCGAAAGCCCGTAGCCATGTTTCCCGAAGCACTCCACGAACCTCAGCGCATCTCCGCGGTTCGTACCGGCGGGTGAGACTCACGTCACTGGCTACGGCTCAGGCCCGCTGGACCAGGGGATCGGCCAGGCCGTCCCGGTCGGGCGCCTCGTCATGCTCGGCGGTGGTTTCCCGCTGCACGACCTCGCCGCCCAGCGCCTCCTCCAGGGGGGCGGTGAGCCCCCGGCAGGCCGGGCCCTTGACTCCGCGGACCTCGAGGCGGACGCTGCCGTCGGCGTCGATGAAAACGTCCACTTCCTGGATTTCGCTCATGGTTTCCTCCTTGCGGGTCGGCTAGGCGGGTTCAGGCTTTCCGGCGACGGAGAATCCGCCGGCCCCGGGGAAGTGAACGGTTCCAGGGGGATGAAGTCGAAGCGGCCCGACGATTTTTGGGGGGGCGGGACGGCTGCCGGCGGAGAGGGCGGACCGGCGGCGGGGAATGGCTCCACCGGAGGGACGGCGGTTTGGGGAAAGGCCTGTGCCGAGGCGGCTGGATTGTTCGGGGCAGTCGGCGCCACGAGCTCCCCCAGTTGTTCGGAGATCTCCTCCTCCGCCGAACCCGGTCGCCGCCGGACGATGAAGAGGCTGTCCGGCGCCGCGTCGGGGGTTCCGCCCATGATCACGTTGAGCAGCTTGCGTTCCGTCTTGGAGGGGCTCTCCAGCTCCCGCAGGATGCCCAGGGCCGTCTCCCGCGCCGGGGAGCCCGGCGGGTAGGCCCGGTCGAAATCGGCCGCCGCCCGGCGCAGCTTGGCGTTTTCGTCCCGGATGGACAGCACGACCAGGACGATCACCAGGCCCAGCCAGATCAGGCCGCCGTAGAGGACGCTCTGCCAGAAGCCCCAGTCGAACCCGTAGTGCGCCACCAGGAGGATGCCCACGGGGAAGACGATGAGGATGGCCAGGCCGAGGGCGGCGTTCCACCGGTCCACCGCCTGGATGAGCTGGAAGAGGAAGGCGCGGAGCTGTTCCTCGATGCGCTGTTCGCTCGGCGAGGCGGGACCTGGGGGCGAAGGGGTGGCCATTCCGCCCCCTCAGTTCGCCTGGCGGCGCAGGACCAGGTGAATCTGCTGGTCGGGCCCCACCTCTTCCTGCACCAGGCTGAAGTCCCGGGCCTGGAGCGTGGCCACGGCGGCGTGGTAGGCGTAGCGGCGGGAGAGGGCGTGCAGAAGCGGCTCGGGGGCGTGCTCGGAGATGCCGTTCCAATCGGCCACCATCTCGAACTCCCGGCCCACCTGGCGGAACCCGATGTGGTAGCCCTTGTTCCGGGTGGGCACGCGCAGCTGCGCCGGTGTGCGCTGGCCCATAAATCCCCGGATGCTCAGGTCGCCCTCCTCCCAGGGGAGGCCCAGGTCGTCCAGGGCCTGCTTGAGGAAGGCCAGGCTGGTGAAGCGCGTCCGGATGGTGATGAACTGCGACACGGTTGTCCTCCTCCTCAATTGTGGCTGAAAGGTTCCAACTGGATGGGCACGAAGCGCTGCCGCGCCTCCTCCGCCTCCAGGAACGAGGCCGACTGGGCCCGCCCCTCCGTCAGCCAGGTGCGCAGGTACTCCACGGTCTCCCGCTGGGAGATGCACAGGGGCACCAGCCGGCCCAGGGCCACGGCGATGTCGCCCGAAGTGAACTCCCGGGCGGGGGCGGACGGGTCGTTGAAGGCCAGGTACATGGCGTCGATGACGGCCTGTTCGAGCTCGGCCCCCACGAAGCCCGCGGAAAGCCGGGACAGCTGGCCCAGGTCGTAGGCCGCCGGGTCACGCCGCCGTTTGCGGATGTGCACCCGGAAGATCTCCTGGCGCTCGGCGTCGGTGGGCAGGTCCAGGAAGAAGATTTCGTCGAAGCGACCCCGGCGCAGCAGCTCCGGCGGGAGCATCTCCACCTTGTTGGCGGTGGCCACGATGAAGGCCGGGCGGGTCTTTTCCTGCATCCAGGTGAGGAAGGTGCCCAGGACGCGCAGGGAGGTGCCCCCGTCCAGGCCGCCGGTGGCGAAGGCCTTCTCCAATTCGTCGATCCAGAGGATGCAGGGGGCCACCGTCTCGGCCAGCCGGAGGGCCCGGCGGGCGTTTTCCTCGGACTGCCCCACCAGGCTGCCGAAGAGGGCGCCCACGTCCAGCCGGATGAGGGGCAGCCGCCAGAGCGAGGCCACCATGCGCGCCGTCAGTGATTTCCCCGTGCCCGGGATGCCAATGAGGGCGATGCCCTTGGGCAGGGGCAGGCCGTAGGCGGCGGCCTCGGCGGAGAAGGCCCGCTCCCGCTGGCGGAGCCAGTCCTTGAGGATGTCCAGCCCGCCCACGTCGGCGATGGTCTCGGATGGGGTATAGAATTCCAGCGCCCCGGACTGGCGGATCACCTGCTTCTTCTCGGCGGTCACCATCTCCACGTCCCGCCCGTCCAGGGTGCCGTCCATCACCAGGGCCTTGGAGAAGACCCGCAGGGCCTGCCGGCAGGAGAGGCCCAGGGCGGCCTGCACCAGGCGGTCCCGGGTGGGGGCGTCCTCGGCGACCTTCACGCCGGGCGTGTCCTGCAGCCGGTCGATGATGGCCGACAGTTCCGCCGGTCCCGGCGGGGGGAACTCCATGAGCACGGCGTCGTCCTTCAGTTCGTCGGGGAGCGAGGCCGAGACGAGGGTGACGATGACGGTCTTGCGGGTGTACTGCAGGCGGCGGGCCAGGTTCTTCAGCTTGCGGACCACCCGGGGCTGGTTCTGCCAGCACTGGTGGAAGTCGGGGAGGACGAAGACCACGTTGCCCTCGGCCTTGTCCACGGCCTCCAGCATGGTCAGCGGATCGCGGGGGGGCGGGGAGGGGGCGTAGTCGCCCAGCAGCGGCTGGAGGAAGTCGGCGGCGTCCCAGGACACCAGGGGGCGTCCGCCCCGGCGGCAGACGGCGGTGACCGCCTCCAGCACCCGCTCCTCTTCCGAAGAGACGATGCAGACCAGGGAGAACCGCGACCGCAGGAAGACTTCCAGCTCCTGTTCGAAGTTCAGGCCGGCCGTCGGCCCTTCTCTGTCGCTGCTGGCGGGCATGGTGACCTCCGTTTCCGGAAGAGTGCGCTTGAGTGTCTCGGAACAAGGGCAGGATAGCGGAGGGGCAGCGGCAAGTCAAGTCGTCATCGTCGCTCGGCGGGGGGCGGCAAACGAGGGGGGAAGAATCGGGCGAATAAACCGAAAATGGCCCGCCTCTCGGCGAGAGGCGGGCCACTGAAGGGCGGGCGGGGCCGCCGGCTACCGGACGGCCGCCACGGCCTTGCGCACGGCCTCCTCGATCATGGCCGGGTCCGGCGAGGGGATGAAGCCGTTGTTCATGAGCAGGTCCACGATGGAGCGCGCCTGCCGGATGTCGGCCAGCGTCCGGTCGTGCACTTCCTGCCAAGTGACCGCCACCCGGGCCACGCCGTCCTTGACCGCCTCCACGGCCACGTCGGCTGCCTCCACGGCGAAAACCTCCGTCTCGCTCATCTTGGGCATGATGTAGTCGGGGCTGAGGCCCTGCTTCTCCGCGAAGGAGGCCATGGACCGGGCGGCCGCGATGGCCATCCCGTCGGTGATCTTCCGCGAGCGGGCCATGAGGGCGCCCTTGAGGATGCCGGGGAAGCCCATGGAATTGTTGACCTGGTTGGGGAAGTCGCCCCGCCCGGTGGCCACCACCAGGGCGCCGGCCTCCTTGGCCGCGTAGGGGTAGATTTCCGGCACCGGGTTGGCGCAGGCGAAGACGATGGCCTTCTTCCCCATGGAACGGATCCAGTCGGGCTTGACGGTGTCGGGCCCGGGTTGCGACACGGCGATCAGGACGTCGGCCCCCGCGCAGGCTTTCGGGATGTCGGTGACCCGGTCCGGGTTGGTGGCCTGGCACAGTTCCCACTTGCGGTAGAAGGCCGGGTCCCGGGCGATGTCGTCCCTTCCCCGGTGCAGGGAGGAGCGGGTGTCGAACATCACCATCTTCTCGGGGTCGCCGCCGGCGGAGATGATCAGCCGGGCGATGGTGGTGTTGGCCGCGCCGGCGCCGAGGAAGACGATCCGGACGTCCCCCATGGCCTTGTCGACGATCTTGAGCGCGTTGATCAGGCCGGCCAGGGTGACGCTGCCGGTGCCCTGGGCGTCGTCGTGCCACACGGGAATGTTGCAGCTTTCCCGCAAGGTGTCCAGCACCTTGTAACAGTTTGGCTGGGAGATGTCCTCCAGGTTCACGGCCCCGACGCTGGGTTCCAGCATCTGCACGAAGGAGATGATCCGGTCCGGGTCGTGCCGGCCGTCCGGCCCGCGGCTGTCGATGCAGAGGGCCACGCCGTCCACGCCCCCGAGGTACTTCATGAGGAACACCTTGCCCTCCATGACCCCGAGACCCCCGGGAGGCGTGCAGTCTCCGTCGCCCAGCACGCGCGTGGAATCCGAGACCACGGCCACCAGGTTCCCCCGGTTGGAGAGGTCGAAGGAAAGGTCGTTCTCCTCGCGGATGGTGGTCGACACCTTGGAGACTCCCGGCGTGTACCAGACGTTGAACCAGTTGAAGCCGTAGATGCCCGCTTTGGGTATGGTCATGATCTTCCCGCCGTAGAAGCGGTGGGCGGAAAGGGAGAGTTCCTTCAGGAAAGCCGTCTTGGCCTTGGCGAGTTGTTCCTGGGTGAAATCGGGGGGGAACAGCGTTTTCAGGTCGGCAAGCGAAAGGTCGACAGGGCTCATGGTGACCTCCAGGGGGGAATTGCTATCATTCTACAAAAGGAACAGGGGCCGAAGCAATTTGTTTTACAAGGGGTGCAAGTTGCAATATGGGAAATTCTGGGATAAGATGGGAAACAGGTTAGGGAAGGACGGCACATGGGCACCAGAAAGCTGTCGGTACAAAAGGAGATCGCCTTCATCATCCTGATCCTCGGCAGTCTGGGGGTGGTGGTGTTCGCCATCTTCGGGCAGCACGGGGTGCTCAGAATGCAGGCCAGGGCCGATGAGTACGCCTCCTACAAGGCGCAGAAAACCCGCCTGGAAGAGGCGAACGCGGCACTGCGCACCCGGATCGACAAGCTGAACCGTGATCCCGAGACACTCATTCTGGAAATCAGAAACAAGCTTCGCTATGCCAGGCCCGGGGAGATCGTCATGCAGGAATCGGGTTCTCCGGGCACTTCTCCGGCGGTGCGCGACGTCGCGCCGCCCCCTGAGAATGCAGGGTCGCCGGCGGTACGCAAGAACGGCCCTTCACAGCGGTAGAAGAGCGTTCTGGCGGCAAGGCGTGCCGACCGGAGTCCCGAGGGAAGACCAAAACCGGGAACCGGGAGGTGTGCCATGAAGAAGCGCCTGGACGTGAACCGTTTCCGAGGGGCCATCATGGGGGCCGTGGTCGGCGATGCCATGGGGATGCCCTACCAGTTCCTCCACCCCCAGGTCGTTCGGGAATCGTTCCCCGCGCCGAGCGCGACGTACCAGAAGGCGCCCGACGGCCATGTGAACGCCATGCTGGACCGGGGGCACTACACCGACGAGACCCAGCTCCTCACCATCGTGTCCGAGGCCATCCTGGAGACGGGGAGCGTCGACCCCGCCCGGGTCGCCAAGGGGATGCTGCGTCTGTACAGGGAAGAATCGTGGATCACGCCCGGGCGCTCGATCATGGCCTGCTGCCGGCGGATGCACGAGGGGGTTCCCTGGCACGAAGCCGGCGGGCGCCAGGACGGCAGCAAGCCGCTCGCCTTCGTGCCGCCGGTGGTGCTTTTCCTCTTCCGGGATCCCCAGGAAATCGTGAAACGGACGCAGGAGCTGGCGAAGATCATCCTGCGCGAACCGCGCGTGCTGACGGGCTGCGCCTGCTTTGGCCTGCTGCTGCGCCAGGTCCTGCAGTGCCGGGACCGGGAGGAGTTGCCCGGCATCGTGCAGAAGGTGGGCCAGGAACTGCGTCCCGTGGACCCGTCGTTCGAGGAGATCCTGAACTGGGTCCTGTCGCTGTTGCCCCTTTCCGTGGAGGAGGGCCTGGTGGAGCTGGGCACCGGCTACAGCATCCTGGAGAGCCTGTTCGCCGCCCTGTTCGCCTTCCTCAAGAACCCCGACGACTATGGGGAGGCCGTCTCCAACGCGGTGTACGCCGGGGACGCTTCCGACAGCGTCGGTTTCCTGACCGGCGCCCTGGTGGGCGCTTTCAGAGGGGCGGAGGCCATCCCCCGCGAACTGCGGGAGAACGTCAAGGATGCCAAGTTCTTCAGCGAGCTGTGCGACCGGCTCTATTCTGCTTCTTCCGTGTCGTAGCCGTATTGCTTGAGTTTGAGGCGGAGGGTTTTCCGGTCCAGGCCCAGCACCCGCGAGGCCAGGGATTTGTTGCCCTCCACCTCCTTGAGCACCTTCAGGATGTACATCCTCTCCACTTCGCTCAACGGCGGGAGGGCGCTTCCGTCGGACCCGGGGAGAAGGGGCTCGAGCAGCCTTTCCGCACCGGAGCTCTGCCCGATCTTGGCCGGGATGGAGTCCAGGCCGATGACGGACAGGGGGGAGAGGGTGGCCGCCGATTCCACGACGTGTTCCAATTCGCGGACGTTGCCCGGCCAGTCGTAGTGGAGCAGGGCCTGGACGACCTCGTCGGAGAAACGCAGGCCGCGGCGGCGGTTCCTGACCATGTAGCGCTCGAGGAAATGCGCGGCGAGGAGGGGGATGTCCTCGCGCCGTTCCCGGAGCGGGGGGATGGCCATCTGGACGACGTTCAGCCGGTAGAACAGGTCCTGCCGGAACTGCTTCTCCCGGACCATTTCCTCCAGGTCCCGGTGCGTGGCGGCCAGGATGCGGACGTCCACGCGGATCTCCCGGGTCGAGCCGACCCGGCGGATCGCGCCGTCCTGGAGCACCCGCAGCAGCTTGGACTGCATGGTCAGGGGCATTTCGCCGATTTCGTCCAGCAGGCAGGTGCCGCCGCTGGCAGCCTCGAAGATGCCGGAGTGGGTCTTTTCGGCGCCCGTGAAGGCGCCTTTCTCGTAGCCGAAGAGCTCGCTTTCCAGGAGCGTGTCCGTGATGGCGCCGCAGTTGATGGCGATGAAGGGCTTGTCGCGGCGGA